>NZ_PTRA01000001.1:2167417-2477048 GCF_002943425.1 Siphonobacter curvatus | reverse complement strand
TCGAAGGTGTGCCAGTAAGGATTGGCTTCCGGAAGATTGGTGGTGGTTTGAACCGATAGTTCTTTTCTCAGGCCGTCGACCTGGCATTGAAATGCTGTATTCGTGGGCAGTAGCGACAATAATGATCCGCCGGGCGATTGTTGATTCATGATCCGCCCGGCCAGTAATTTCAACGCCGGGCCATTCAGCCAGAGTTTGGTTTTGGCAGTAACGTATTCCGCAGGTACGGGCGGCGAAGTGGCCGGAACATCAAGTAACTTACTGATTTTCATGGCCACGTTTTCCACCAGTAGCGAAGACGGACTCAAAATCAAATAGTTATCGTATTGCATGAACGAAAACCGTTTACGGCTGGCCGCAATGGTAACGTCGGTAATGGCCTGTTTGGCCGTTTGATGGGTAAGACCCCGTACGGCTTTGGAATTGAGGGAATTGAGTTGACTTAAGAAGATCTGATCCTGAGCCTGGTAGGGGATATAGAGTACGTAATTAACGGTACTACTAGTTTCCACGTGCAGGGCATACGTGATGGTTTTTCCGTGCAGAAAATTCGACAACTGAGCCGTGTCCGTCACCGCCTGCCGCAGAACGCTCAGAGCATCCTGAGCTTCTTCCAGGATCGGTAAATCGGAAAGCTTCATCTGGTAGGAACGCAGGGGCTCGGAGGGATTCTGTAGTTCCGTACTTTCAACGGCTAACAGATAATCTTCCGGGATGTAGGCCCAGGCCGAGCGTTCGTTCGTTGACCAGCGGTAATACGCCCAGCAACCTAATCCAATAACGATAGCAAGGCCCAGAATCCAGTAAATACGCTTCACTAAGGGTCAATTTTTAGAAAATCGGTGAGCGGGGCGTTAGCCACCGTATGTAATACCGAATGTACGGAACAACTTAATAAAATTGCCAGTCGGTTTCCCGACTGGCAGCGAATAAAAGGTTCCTCGTCGAAACTTCAAATAAAAATTGAGCTTACTTACCCCACATGGCGTTAGCGGTGTCGGGGAAGAAGAGTGAGAGTTCGGGTACGTTCATCGCTACTCGGTTGGCCCATTCCACGCCCTGCATCAGGGAGTGATCCTGGTTGGAAACTTCGTACTTCCAGGCACCGAAGCGACCACGGGAGTAGATGTCAAAGGGTTCCAGAGCGGGTAATACGGTTTTCAGAATGCCGTCGCGTTCAACACTTGGCGTGGGATAACCGTACTCGAAACGAATATGGAATTTAGAAATGATGTCGTCGGCTGATTCGATGAGTCCATCTTCCAGCAACGCCTGGATGGTTTCAGCCATCAGCGTTTCCTGGTTCACGGGTTTCTTGGGTGACTCACTCACTTCCACCATTAACGACCACTGCGTATTAATGTCGGGTACGTTGTTGGGGGAGTAGTTCGAGAATACCGTAATCCGGTAGTAGGGACTATTGGATTCGGGGAAGTACATCCAGCATTTCGTCGCCAGTTCTGCTTTGGGTTGGCCTTTCAGACCAATACCAATCACGTTAGTTGACGAGTGCTTGAGGCCCTGAGCTTTCTCCACAACGGCTGGGTCGAGGCCCTGTACCTTTTTCGTGAACAAATCCACGGGCATGGTATTCAGTAACGTCTGATATCCTACCGTACGACCATCGGCCAGCGTAATCTGCTTTTGTTGGGCATCAACGTTGGTTACTTCGGCGTTGAGCAGAATGTTTTCGCGACCCACCAGATCACCTACGGCTTCCCAGATGCCTCCCGTACCGCCATGTTTGGGGAACTGGAAGGTGGCATTGGGGCCCCAGGAATAATCGTCGTTATTGAATAAGATATTTTTGGTAATGCGGTGTAAATCCACAACGGATACGCGTTCGCCTACCCATACGGCGTTCATGTCTTCGGTTGGATACGCCCAAACCTTGAAGTTATACGGGAACATGAAAACCTCACCCAGACCCCGGCCCTGCGTAGCTAAAATCCACTCGCGGAAGTTTTTAGGCTTACCTTGGAAAGGATTCTTGTACAGGTCAATCAGGCCATCCAGACACTTCCACATCGTATCCTGCGAGAGGTATTTGATGTTGTTCTGGAAGGGATAGGGTACGAAACGGTTCTCAATCCAGACCCAGCTTTCGCGTTGGTGCGTCAACCAGCCATCGGCTCCAAGAGCCTTCAGCATCAGGTCGTCAAAATACTTATAGTGAGAAAACTGGACGTGTCCGCCTACGTCCCAGGTAAAGCCTTGTTCATCAACGAAACTGGTGGCCAGCCCTCCAATATGGTCTTCTTTTTCCAGAACCAGGAAATCGGTAATGCCCAGTTCTTTCAAACGATACGCCGCCCCCAGACCCGTTGGGCCTGACCCAATAATTACATACTGATAATTCATGCTGAATAATTTTCTAAATGAGTCAGAATGGTACAACTAAATAGTACTTAGGATTTGATGGCTTTCACTTTTGAGTTGAGCTCCTGGCGGAATTTGAAGAGCTCCTGGAAGCTTTGCCAACACACTTTCAGTAATTTCATTTTTTGAATGGAAACCTCACCGGTTGCCCGTTCCTTGTGCGTAATGGGGATATCAAAGGTTTTGTTACCCGCCTTACGAGCCATGATAGCCAGGAAGATATTGGGGGCAAACGGCAGCGGCGTCGGAAGCTGAGCGAGCAGCTTCTTAAGCAGACTTCCTTTGATGAGGCGGAAAGGAATATTACTATCGGAGATGAACGTACCGTAAACGGCGTACAGCGAGTACTTCAAAACCCGGGTTACAAAAAGCCGGAATGTCGCATCGTGCCGTACTTGGCGGAAGCCCATGATAAATTCGGATTCATTCCGTTTTTCCCAAAGTTTCAGTACATCTTCTGCTACGAACTGATCGTCAGAATCCGTTTGAAACACCCATTCTGAGTTAATTTCAACGGCTTTCCGATACGCATGTACAACGGCATTTCCGTGACCTCCATTTTTCTGGTGGACCACCATCAGTAGAGGGTACTTCGGAGCAATTTGATCTAATTTGGCTCCGGTTGAATCTTTAGAGCCGTCGTTTACAACAATCAGGCGAGTTTCGCCAAGGGGTTGAAAGTATTTTTCAAGGAATGCCGACCAATTTTGAACAACGGTTTCAATAATTTCCTCCTCGTTGTAGGCAGGCATTACAATGGATAGCAGAACAGACATGAAATAACTATTGGTTGGGGACTAAAGGCAACATGATATAGGTTGATGCCGCAAAGGTAGTGCAATATTTCGATGAATCAGGTTTATACTCCTGAGCTTCCTTGGTTTCAGTCGAAATAAGATCAAACGGTGTTAAGCCATGTCCCGGGTTTATACGATATAACTTTAAGATGAGTGCTTTGTTTTGAATGCTATGGATTAAAAGTGCCTTGTTTCAACGATCATAACAATTCCTTAATCCACTTCCTTACCAGTTTTGCGGCAAAGCTGGGGATTCTGGACGGGGTTCAATGGAGATAGACCGCCCCGTCTGGTAAAAGCGGGGAGAACCCGTATCCGTTTGTTGGACCACGAAAATTAGATACAATCCTGGTTCATAATGTGCGTGTGAAAGGGCCGTCTGTGAAACCGGCTGAATGTATTGCTCATTGCGGGGAGAGGCAAAGGGCTGGGTCGTTGTGGTAAAACCAAAGGGTATCAAATACGATTTTTTCAGGCTACGCAGTAAGTAATACGAACCGGGGAAAGCCATGCCATTGGCAAAGCCTTCGCTGGTCAGCAAGGTAAAGTCTGCCGACGGCTGTAAAGAGATAGGGTAGGGTTTCCAGCGGGAAAACTCACCTTTGATCATGTCATCTGCATACGCATCGTACCAGGCCGGAGCCGGATCATTGATCAGGGGCTCTTTTACCGGTACCCGCGGGTACGTCCAGTTGAACTGCATGCTCAACAACTCATTACGCAGCCGAAGCGTATCATCATAAAAATACGAATAGCAGCCGAGTAGAATGGCTACGCCCAGTACACTCGCTGTAAGCCCAATGGCTTTTCGCACGGTAGTCGAGACCTGCATCAGTAGCCAGGTATACACCAGCATCGCCAACAATATCGTATAGATTTTGTACCGGCTGGTCATGAACGTTGCTTCGCCAAAACCCATCCGTCCAATGGCAACCATCACTGTCGTGCCGCCCACGAAGGCCAGCATGCCGAGTAAGAAAGTATCCAACGAAGTCAGCTTTGAACGCCAAGCCTTCCAGCCTAACTGCGTGGTCATGCCCAAAGCGGCTAAAACCAGCAGGGCTCCGGTGACTAGTACCACCAACGTCGATTTGCGGGGCCACAAGGGTTCCGCAACAGACCCGGAAAACAGCAGTACTGATCGAATGAAGGTCAGTACTTTATTGGGTACCGGCTGCGTAGGCTGCTCGGTTTTGTTGTAATACAGGAAATATAAAATCCAGAAAAGGATGCCCAGACCCGTCCAAAGCCAGGCTTTCTTTCGGGAAGAGCGAAGAAATAACAGGACTGCCCCGATGGGCCAAAGTAGCAAACCGTTGGTACTGGTAATACCCGCCAGTATTCCCCAAGCTATCGCCCAGCCCAGCGTACGGTGATAAGACAGGGCGTACAGTCCGCACGCGACCCAGGCAACGACACTGAAATTCTGTAAAGCGGCCATGCCCCAGTACATGTTTTCCCACTGCGAAAGATTGAACAGCAAAAAAGGCAGCGGCAAGAGATAAGCCAGCGAGCGATACGGTTGCAGGGCTTTCCCCCAGACTATCAGCAAAAGCAGCAGCGAGGCATTGCCCACCCACATCAGGTGCACGAAGTTGAGCTTGCCCGTGAGCGTGTAATCCAGGAAGGAAATGATTCGATCGTAAACGATCCGGTGCTCATTGTGCTGTCGCCAGAAGGCCTGAAATACCTGTCCCAGGGTTTTAGCCGACTCAACCCGTTCGATGAACGCCCGTAAGCCGTGATCATCCCACTTGGGAATATTAAGTGCGTAGGTATGAAGCAGGCTGAAGTACCAGAAAATGGGTACCAGACCGGCCAGCAGAGCCAGAAAAGCGATACTTTTTTTAAGGGACATTCCGGAAATCAAAGCCCGTGAGGGGCCGCTTCAATTACAGAGTTAAGGCTTGAACAATGGAGTCGGGATCGAGGTGAGAACGTTGCTGGTGATACGCCTGATCGCCGTACAACCCACCCGGATAGCCCTCGGCCCGTAGACTTTTAAACGATTTCAGCGAAAGGCCACGTTCGAGTACCTGTACTGATAATTGCTGAGCCAATCCACCAATGCTAACGTGCTCTTCAGCCACCAACACATGGCCGGCGGATTCGAGTAAGGTTGCTACTTCATCCGTAAGCTGTAAGGGCAGGGTAAGAGCCGTAAGTACATTCCATGGCTGACCCGATTGTTCCAAAGCCGTCAGTACATTCTGAGCCACTGGTCCCAGGGCTACTACTGTACCCTGAGCATCGGGGTACGTACGCAGAATGCGGAAGGAACCCGATTCACGTTCAAACGAAGGCGCATTTTTTCCGTAGCCTAATCGCAGATAAGCCGGACGTGCTTCCCGTACCATGCTTTCGATGCTGAGTTCCACTTCGTCGGCAAAGGCGGGTACCCAGCACTTGACATTTTGTAGCGGACTCAGAGCCGCCATATCTTCAATGGCGTGGTGCGAACTCCCCATGATCCCGTAGCCGTAGCCACCGCCATTTCCCACTAGAAAAACGGGCAGGTTGTGCAGACAAACATCATTGCGGAACTGCTCCAGACAGCGATAGACAATGAACGGAGCAATGGAATAACAAAAGACCTTGTAACCCCGGTAGGCTAATCCGGCGGCCATACCGACCATATTTTGCTCGGCTACACCGGCATTGATGAAGCGGGGCCCCAGCGTTTTCTGCACATTTTCAAGAGCGTTGTAACCTAAATCACCCGTAATGAATACGAGTTTCTCATCCGCCGCTCCCAGTTTTTCAATGGCTTCACTAAATTCTTTTCTCATAAGAATGTGTTTTGGGTTTAGAGTTTAAGGTTTTGGGTTTAGAGTTGGTGACGTCATTCTAAACCCAAAACTCCAAACACTAAACTCATAACGCTACTACTTTTTCTGTTGCGTAACCAGCGTTTTGATCTCTTCGGACGTCTGGTATTTCTTTCCGCCTTTACGGACGATCGTTCGGATGAACTTGGGCCGTTTTTTCGTTTCTTCAAAAATCTTACTGATGTACTCGCCTAGGAACGACAGCCCCATCAAGGTTAAACCGCCGAACAGCGTAATCAGGATAATAACCGTAGTAAAGCCCTGTGGGGTATCCGGTGCAATGAAATACTTGGCCAGAATCTGATAGAAAATGCCCAGTACGGAAAGTCCCGTGAGGGTGAAACCTGCGTAGCTCATCAGTTCCAGCGGTACGAAACTGAAGGAGAAAATGGCCTTTTTCGCCCAGCCAATGTTTTTCCGCCAGTTGTTGGTCGATACGCCAAACATCCGCTCAGGCCGTACATAGGGAACTCCCGTTTGCTTGAAGCCCACCCAGGCCCGTAATCCCCGCAGGAATTGCTCGGTTTCGGGGAGAGCGACCAGTTCTTTTACCACTTTCCGGTCAATCATGGAGAAATCACCGGCATCGCGGGGGATGGGGATGTAACTCAGACTTTGGAAAATTCGGTAAAAGAGTTTGTAGAACACGTGCATGTGCGGTTTCATTTCCCGCTGCACCCGCGTTCCGTAGACCACTTCGTAGCCTTCTTGCCACTTTTCGTAGAAGTCGGGAATAATCTCCGGTGGATCCTGTAAGTCACCATCCATCAGGACAACAGCATCACCCGTTGAGATTTCCATCCCACTGAGGAACGCCGATTGACTACCAAAATTCCGCGAGTGTGTGATGCCAATCACGTTAGGATCTTTAGCACACAACTCTTCCAGCACTTGTTCCGTATTATCGGGCGAGCGGTCGTTCACGAAAATGATTTCGTACCGCACCTTCATCGCATTGAACGTCTTGACGAGGCGTTCGTACATGTAAGGCATCGCCTGGGCATCCTTGTAACAGGCGATGATGGCCGAAATAACCGGATTCAGATACGGATTCTGGAAGGCCGGAATGATGCGTTCTTCGTACTGATGTCGCTCCTGCCAATCATAGGTGCGTCGTAAACCTTGAGCCAGCGTATACTGAGCTTCCCAGTTCAGATCCCGGCGGGCGGCTGAAGGATCGCCATACCACTCGGCCAAATCCCACTTGCGGTTTTGCATGGTGCCGTAGACCGCTTCCTGGTTGATCCCGAAATGTTCCTGTACGGTTTTGACGAGATCGGCGATGGTGGTTTTCACCCCCGAGGCAATGTTATAGGAATTACCACCAATGACGTTGAAGTCGGCCAGAGCCGCTTTCACAAAGGCGGCAATACAGTCATCCACGTACACAAAATCGCGGGAAATTTCGGGGGATACCAGCGGAGGAAGTTGTCCTTTTCGAACGTTCTCCACCAGACGTGGAATTAGCCGATCGGGTTCTTCCCAATCGCCGTAAATGGAATACAGCCGTAAGTTGACCGCTTTTTTGCGTTGTACCTGGTGGTAAAACTGAATCAGATACGCCGAAGAAACCTTCGAGACCGCATAGTGACTGTTCGGTTCAACCGGATCCGTTTCGGCGGGAGCTGTACAGTTAAATCCGTATTCAGAACTGCTGCCTGCGTGAATATACACGGTCTCCGGCGTACAGTTTTCCAGAATGTTTACCGTACCGATGACGTTGGTTTCGTAGGTAAGAATGACGTTCTGCTGCTTGGAGTACGCCCCGTACGCCGCCAGATTGAAGACGGTTTTGGGTTGCAGTTCATCAAAAACCCCCTTTACGGACGTGGGCGAAACAATGTCACAGTGAATGACATTCTCCGCCGGTACGTCGAGTAATTTCAGTCGCCAGGCTTTGCGGGCATCGTGGGTGAGGGTATACACGTCCTTGCGAACGGCAAAAATCTTTTCAAACAGGGCAGCTCCGATAAACCCACTGGCTCCATACACGAAGATGGGCCCTCGCAACTGCAAAATATCGTCACGTAATAATTCGGTCATTAGATAGGGTAGTTTACAATTTTCAGTTTTCAGTTTTCAGGAAGAAACCCAACTGAACACTGCAAACCGACAACTGTAAACTAAAGAACGTGTTCTACAGATAGTTGATACGCTTCGATGACGTCTTTTTGGGCCTGGGCGTACAGGTCCGCTGACATGGGTAGGTAGTGCCACTCCATGCGGTTTTCCATGTACGAGATGCCTTTGCCTTTAATGGTATTGGCGACGACTACTTTCGGCTTGCCGTTGCGTTGGGTGCGTAGCTGTTCAATCGTTTGAATGATCGTCGCAATGTCATGGCCATCGATCTCAACGACGTCAGCTCCCAACACTTCGTATTTGCGGGGGTCCGCCGAATCACCTAGAATATCCTGGGTGTGGCCAAATCCCTGCAAACGATTCCGGTCGATTAATACTACTAACTGATCGAGCTGATTGTTTACGGCAAAGTGTAAAGCTTCCCAAGTTGTCCCTTCATTGGTTTCACCGTCCGACATCAAAACGAACGTCAGAGCGTCCTCACCGCTGAGCTGATTGGCTTTGGCAATACCCGTGGCAATGGGCAGTCCGTGGCCTAGGGAACCCGTAGCAAAGGGAATGCCCGTATGTTTATTGGGAGCGGGGTGAGCCGGAAGCGTTGTATCATTTTTATAGAACGTCTGCAGGGTGTCGTCCGAAATTTCACCGAGATGATTCAGGCACGTATACAAAGCCGCTGCGGCGTGTCCTTTGGATAGGATGAAGACTTCCGAATCCCGCTTTTGTTTGACGAGCGATCCGATCATCAAATCAAGGCAACTCATCGAACAGCCAATATGACCCGCATTGGCCATTTTGTAGAGCTCGAGCGTCTTTAGTCGCAGTTCCCCGGCTAATTGTTTCAATTCAGTTTCCAACATGGAAAGTAAGGCTGGCAGTTGAAAATGGTTAATGGTAGTCAGGCCCGTAGAGGGCTTATGCTGAGGTCGGTACCGGAAGGCTTTTCGTGCGAAGCAACCTTAGTACCGATATTTAGAACGTTCAAAATCGAAAATCAGACGTTTTTGACCCGTTGATTTTTGCCAAAGATACAACTTATCCTGCTCAAGGGAGTCAATTCGTTGCCAATACGAGGCATCTTTCGGTAAGTAGACATTGGTCAGCTGAGCGTCCAGAATCGAGATTTTAATGTCTGCTGTGTACTCATCCGCTGATCCATAAACATCTTTCACACCGCTGGGGTACAGAATAGTGTCACCAGGGACGTACAGCTTTTTGATCTCCTGAGCCGCCGCCCAGTACGGATTTGCAATCCGGGCTTCCGAACGGTAGGTGTACTTGGGTGATCGGTCTTCGTAAATTTCCTGTAAAACCTGAACCAGCCAGCCCATCTGAGCGACGCAGGCCACACCCACAACCGCTTTACTCCAGAGCGGCAGGCGTCTACTTTCACGTAAAGCAATGGCAATCAGAATCAACGCATACGGAAAGGAGAAACCCCCGTAGCGTTGTGTAATGCCAAAGGTATGTCCGTTTTTTAGGGACATTACTACCAGAAAAGCGGTCGGTAAAAAGGTAAGCAGTACGAAAAAGACCAGTAAGGGACGTTCGGCCACCGCCCGGTTTTTGAACGCGTATACCAGCAGAACACCCGCCAAAATCATCGAACTCTGGAAAGCCAGGAAGGCAAAGGGCTGAGTCGTGTATAAAAAGAGGGATACGATGGTTAATACAATCGCAATCAGTGACCAGCGAAACTGTTGCTTGCGTTGGTACTGCCAAATGGCAAACAGGGAAAGTACCGTGGTAATCGACAGGATAATCAGATTTCGTTTACCACTCAGGCGGCTGGCCAGTCCGTTGCTCACCCAAAACTGATCAGCTAATACGGGAGCCAGTTTCTTCCAGATGTTCGGAAGAGTCGCCGGCGTAATCATGCCATCCGTCTGCGTATCCGCAATTTTTTTGTAAAGTTCTCCCTGATACTTCAGCGTATGTAGCGTGTATTCGCCGCCTTTGCCGGGTGACATCCACCAGACCATACCCAGTACCGGAAAAATCAGAGAAAGAGCTAAGCCCATCCAGATTCGCAAGTTCCGTACGTAGAGCAATACGTACAAGCCGTGAATACCAATCACGACAATGCCCAGGAAGTGACAGAACCATACCAGCCAGGCCAGCAATCCGTACCAGAGAAATCTGGTCCAGTGAACAGGTCTGGTGGAGCGAACAATATCCAGAAAAACGTCCGTAGCCAGCAGCGTAAAGAAGAACGTCATCGAATAGTTACGGGCCTGATGACTGTAAGCAACAAAAAACGGCTCGATGGCCATTAATAAAGCCACAAACAGGGCCATTCGATCACTCTTGAGGTGTTTTTGCGTGAACCGGAAGACCAGAGCTACCGTCAGAACGCTGAAAATGACCGAAAGCAGTCGGAGCGTAAAATCACTCATGCCAAACAAAGCCACCCAGGCATGAAACAGCACGTAGTACGCGGGAGAATTTCCGATGTCACTCCGATTGATGGCTTCGTAATAGTCGGCCATGTGCTTGGGCCGCCAGAAATCCTTGGGTGTGAAATATTTCTGGTGTAATTCTGGTTGATTGGCCCCCTCCAGCGGTACGCCCTGCGAAACCAGCAGGGTAGATTTTTCGTCGAAAAACAGACTGTAATCGCCGAGCGTATACAGTCGTAAACCGACCGCAAGAATAAGAATTCCAGAGAGAAGAAGGTAGATAGTGGGTCTTGACATGGCACCATGTATTCAGTCCGGTTAGACTGAATCAGCCGCGAAAATGATTAAAAACCCACAGTCCTGCAAATCAAGAATAGATTTGAAAGCAAGCTCATCCCCCAGTGCTCTTTCATAAAACGGGGTGTAAAATGGTTCAGCGAAAGCTTATTTCCGTAAAATCGTGAATTCTACCCGGCGGTTTTTTCGGCGGTTTTCCTCGCTGTAATTGTTCGTAATCGGGCGACTCGACCCGTACCCTTTACAGATAATCCGGTCTTCGGCAATGCCTTTAAAGACCAAAAAGCTCTTGATATGCTCCACGCGTTGCTGGGATAAAACCAGATTGGCGTTGAAATCACCCTGATTGTCGGTATGCCCTTCCATCATAATTTGCATGTTGGGATTTTCCTTCATTACCTGGACGAGTCGGCGTAATTCCGCGAAGGAGGCCGAATCTACTTCGGGCTGACTTTGCTCGAAATAGACCGTATTCATGACAATCCGCGTGCCTTTTTCCATGGGAACCAGAAGCAGGTTCTTACGTACTTCCCGGTACCGTTTTTCGTTCCGTAAATCCAGCTCTTCGCTTTGGGCGTAAAAGCCTTGTTTCGACGAGTTTAGACCGTACAGTTTTTTGAGCGGCAGAATTAATTTATACTCTCCGGTTTCGGGATTAAATTCCGTTTGAATACTGTCTTTTTTACCTTCCAGCACCTGAGCTATTACATCGGCTGTCATTGGTTTTAGGGTATAGGCATGTAGCACCGTACCCGAAACAATGACCACGGGTTCAGGTTTGATGGCTTCATTGATCCGAATCCGAAAAATATCTTCACCGCCGAGCGAATTCTGATCCGAACATAGGTACGCGTAATCACCCGAGGCGGGTACCGTAAAGTAACCATCCCAACCCGGCGTATTGATGTCCGGTCCCAGGTTTTCCGGTTCTGACCAGCGTTGCCAGCTATCGTCGAGGCGACGGCTTACGAAAATGTCCTGATCGCCGTAACCGGGCCAGCCTCGGGTACTGAAATAGATGGTCTTCCCGTCCGCCGCCAGAAAGGGCGAGCCTTCTTCTTCGGCAGTATTGATGTCCGGACCCAGGTTGCGGGGTGGGGACCACTGCCCATTTTTTTGCAGGAACGAAATGTACAAATCCCGGCTGCCCCGCGAATCACTGCGGTGAATGGCCATGAGCATCGTCCGCTTGTCGGGCGAAAGCGAATATTCGGTGAAGTAGCCATTTTCATCCCGTACTAAATCCAGTTTTTCAATAATAACGGGTTTAGGAAACGACCAGCCCGCCTTGCCTTTGTAGGAAGAGGAAATACCGAACTGCATTTCGCCATTGGGCATATACTGGTTGAGCAGCAGGGCCGTACGGGAATCCGCGGAAATGGAGCAGATGGCGTTGTGATCTTTGTTATTGAGCGGAGCCCCGATGTTCTGAGCCGGTTGCCAGACGCCGTTCAGGTTCTGGGAAAACCAGATATCCTGCCGTTTCATCGCCGGTGCTCCCGGAAAATCAGACATAGGGTCGCCCATATTATCGGGGTGATTCCAACGGGTAAAAAAGAGCGTTTTACCGTCCGGAGCAATGATGGGATTCAGTTCTTTCGCCGCCGAGTTAATGGCTGGCCCCAGATTCTCCTTGACCAGTTTCTGCGGCGAACGGCTGGCGGCTAGTTTGATAACGGGTTGGTAGCTTTCCGCACCCAGCGAAATACCGATGGCATCAATCTGGTTCATGCCCGGTCGGCGGGCGGTGTTTAGTACCACGCGAATTGCGGAGACCCGGTAGGGGGTAAGAGCGGGAAGTTTAATCGACCATATCTTTCCTTCGGTCGCTGGTACGGCTTCCGTATTAGAAAAAATTAATTTTTCAGCCCCTTTTTCGTCGCTGGCCCAAACCTGATGTACGCAGCCCGCTCCGAAGTTTTCAACCACAATCACTTGCCGGATGCGAGTGAGCGTATCGAAAGCCACTTTTACAAACTCCTCGCCCGAATCGGGTTGGGCCGGTTGCCAGGCAGCCTTGCTAGAGCCTGCGTAAGGACCCGTATTGGGTTTGCCCAACACCTGTACCGCACGGTACGCCGGATCATTACTGGCTGTTTCAGAAGAAACCTGTATGACTTTCGAAGCCCAGTAGATACGTTGAGCCTGAAGGCTAAATCCCCAAAAAAATAAAACTACTACTAGCCCAATCGCTCGTTTCATGAATCAAAGACGGTGATAAAAGGAGTAACCCTTCTGCAGAAATTAGGTGGTGGTACGCAGAAAATGGGTTGCTCCGGTACTTCTTAACGCAAAAGCTCAGACCTCTTATCTCTGTTCTTTCGATTTTAGTCGAAAATTAGAAGAAAACCAAAGTGAACGCCCGTGTCAACATCTATTTTTGTCTGGAAGCGGGAAATAAACTTTGTTTTTTTTCGGTACAGCTCTGGCTGTTGCAGTGAAAAGATGGGCCGAATGCCCCCTTTCAAGTTTCAAATAAAATCAAATAACCCCTTATGAGAAAACGCTTCATCAGCACGCTTGGGCTTGGCCTGCTGCTGGGAGGCCGTTTGTGGGCCCAGTCTGGCTATACCGACCAGGCGGCTTTAACCAAACGCCTTCAGCAACTTAACGCCCAGTACAAGAACCTAACTTCCCTGCAATCCATCGGCAAAACATCTACTGGAAAAGACCTCTGGGTACTCAGCGTCGGTCAGGGCGATCGCGGCAAAAAACCGGCGGTCGTGATTGTCGCCAATCTGGAAGGCTGGCACCTGGCCGCTACAGAATTAACTCTGCAAACCGCAGAAAAATTATTGAGCGGAGCATCTTCCGACAGCGTAGCCCGATTGCTTACGAGCAAAACCTTCTACTTTCTCCCTAACCTAAACCCCGATGCGGCGGCTCAGTACTTCGCTAAACTGAAGTATGAGCGTTCGTCTACGGCCCGACCCGTGGACGAAGATCGGGACGGTCGTGTGGATGAAGACGGTCCGGAAGATTTGAACGGCGATGGGCTCATTACCCAAATCCGAATCGAAGATCCGACGGGAACTTACCGCGTAGCCAAAGGCGACCCTCGCGTATTGGTGAAAGCAGACGCTGCCAAGGGCGAACAGGGTCAGTACCTGGTGTATACCGAAGGCATCGATAATGACAAAGACGGGGCATTCAATGAGGACGGCCTGGGTGGGATTCACCTCAATAAAAACTTTACGTTCGAATACGAGCCTTTCAAACCCGGTTCGGGTGATTACCCCGTATCGGAATTGGAAAACCGGGCTTTGATCGACTGGTTGTACGAGAACAAAAACGTGTACGCCATTCTAACATTTGGTCCTGCCAACAATCTGACCGAAGCCTACAAGTTTGATCCGATGAAGGCCAATCAGCGGGTCGTAAAAGGCTGGCAGGCGAAAGATGTGGCCGTCAACGAATACGTGAGCAAGCTGTACACGGCGACTGGACTGAAAGACGCTCCGAGCTTACCGTCTACGAAAGGCGACTTCCCTTCCTGGGCGTATTATCATTTCGGGAAACTGAGTTTCTCAACGCCCGGCTGGTGGATGCCCAAGGATACTGCTCGGGCGGGCAGTCCTCGTCCGGCCGGAGCTACGCCAGTACCCGGTGGACGGCCCGGTATGGGAGCTGGTCGCGGAGCCGCTGCGAGTCCGGCCCTAGGTTCAGAAGAAGACGTAGAACTGCTGAAATGGGCGAAAGCTAATAATATCGAAGCGTTTGTGGAATGGAAGGAAATTAAACACCCTGATTTTCCTGGTAAGAAAGTGGAAGTCGGTGGATTGGTACCTTTCGTCAAATGGAACCCACCCGTAGCTATGCTGACGCCGGCGGCCGAAAAACACGCCAGTTTTCTCTTGAGCGTAGCCAAAGCCATGCCCGAAGTAGAGATCGTGAATGTACAAACGGAAACGCTGTCGCCAGGTCTGAACCGTATTACGGTGGATGTGCACAACAAGGGTTTACTGCCGACGCACTCCGAACTGGGTAACCGGGTGAAATACGAAGACCGTCTGAAAATTGTGGCGACACCCGCCAAAAATCAGAAGCTGGTGTCGGGTCGTACGCATCAGCTGGTCCGCACCGCGATTGCCGGTAACGGCGTCGAGCAACTGACCTGGCTGGTATCGGGTACGGGAACATTCACCATCGAAGCTTCATCGGCACCGGCAGGTTCATCCAAAGTTACTGTTAATCTGAAATAAGGAGGGGCGTTTGCGGCGGTTTGACTAGCGTTTGAGAAGGTTTAAGTTGGTTTCAGGTAGTTTGAAAAAGGGTTTGTTCATGTTTGAAAAGGTAGGATGAAGTAAAAGGAAGTGTGGTATGATCTACGCTTGAATAAGCCTTCAAACCGTATCAAACTAGAAACCCATTTAAACCAAAAACGTACGCAAACTAGAAACGCAGTCAAATCCAGACAAGCACTTCTCCATTCATACGCTATTTCCATGAAGAAAATTTTAACCCTTTCGCTGCTGCTGTCGGGCGTATCGGTGCTGGCTCAGCAGAAAGATCCCATCGGCATTCGGGCTATTGGTACGCCGCCCAATCCGAAAGTACAGGTTGCCTGGAACCGGTACTACGACTACAAAGGTCTCGTTGACATCATGCAACGCATGGTGAAAGCGTACCCGAATCTGGCGAAACTCGAAACCATCGGTAAATCGCAGCAGGGTCGCGACCTGTATGTATTGACGATAACGGACCTGAAGTCTGGCAAAAGCGATACGCAGAAGCCCGCTTTCTGGACGGATGCCAACATTCACTCCAATGAATTACAGGGCTCAGAAATGGCTCTGTACGCGGCTTGGTACCTGACCGAAAACCACGCCAACAATCAGTTTATCAAGGAATTGCTACGGGATAAAACCTTTTATTTCGCTCCGACGATTAACCCCGATGCCCGCGAGGATTTCATCTACAAGCCGAACACGGCCAACACACCCCGCTCGGGTATGACACCGATTGACGATGACGGCGATGGACTGGTCGACGAGGATAATTTCGATGATCTCGACGGCGATGGTGAGATTACGATGATGCGTCGGAAATCTCCCTATGGTCGTTTGAAAGTAAACCCCGAAGATCCCCGGATGCTGATTCCGGCAAAACCCGATGAAGCAGGTGAGTACGAAATGCTCGGGATCGAAGGCCTTGATAACGACGGTGATGGCCTCGTCAACGAAGACCGTCCCGGTAGCTACGATCCGAACCGCGACTGGGCCTGGAACTGGCAGCCCGATTACATTCAGGGTGGAGCTTATAAATATCCGTTTAGTTTGCCCGAGCCGCGAGTGATTATGGAATGGGTGATGAAGCACCCCAACATTGCCGGGGCTCAGAGTTACCACAACTATAGCGGGATGTTTTTACGCGGTCCCGGTGCGGCGGAAGACGACGTACATTACGATCCCGCTGACGTGCAGGTATACGATTACTTGGGCAAAACGGGCGAGAAAATGATCCCAACCTACCAGTACGGAGCCATTCACAAAATTCTGTATACGGTATACGGCGGAGAAATCGACTGGTTTGCTCTGGGTCGTGGAATTTTCATGTTCTCGAATGAATTGTGGACGTCCTATCTGTATTTCAACAAAAAAGGCGAAGCCAATGAACTACGGAACGCTCCCAATACGGAACCGTACGATTTTGACCGATTACTGCTACACGGTGATGCCTTTGTGGACTGGAAACCCTTCAAACACCCGCAGTACGGCGACATTGAAATCGGTGGATTCAAGAAAAATTACATTCGGAACCACCCCGGCTTTATCCTCGAAACGGATGGCCACCGTAATGCGGCTTTCACGATTTTCCACGCCAACCAGATGCCTAAAATCGAGGTGAAGGAAGTCGCGAAGAAAGAGCTGGGCAATGGTCTGACGGAAATTACAGCCACGATTACCAATAGCCGGATTATTCCTACACACTCGTCGTTTGATGTGAAAAACAAAATCAACCTGCCTGATTACATCACTCTCAAAGAGGCTCAGGTGGTCAGTGGTCTGCAAATGACGAATCCCGATGGAAGTGGTTACGGATACGGTTCTAACCCGGCTTTTGAAAGCTACAAAGAGCAGAAACTCAACCCACAAACGCTGGAGGTCGCCAACATTCCGGGAATGGGTTACGTTCGCCTTCGCTGGATTGTGAAAGGAAACCCGGCGAACTGGAATATCGAAGTCAACAGCCAGAAAGGTGGCCTGACGACGGCTTCGGGCAGTTTTACGAAGAAGTAGTAGGGATGGTTTGAGGGAAGTTTCAGGTTTGAGTAGTTTGAAAGGGTTTGAGGTTTAAATTCCCGATTCATGGAGTGTGAACCTTCCCCGACTCAAACTTTAAACGAATCAAACCTTTCTCAAACCTGATACTTTACAAAAGACGCTGTTCCTTCGGGAATAGCGTCTTTTTTTACGCCAGTTTCTTTGGTATGTGGTTTGACGTATGATCGGGTTTGATTAGTCTAAAGTTGGCAGGTTCCTGTCGATGCATGTTCCCCGCATTGCATACGGGGCTAATGGTATTGAACCCATGGAACGCTTTTCAAACTTCAAACCTAATCAAACCTCAAGCCCAACTCCCGAAACAATTTCCTTCCCACACCTCTTTATATGAGGGAATTGAACTACCCCTTTCCCATGGATACACTGACCCATATTACCATCGGAGCTTGTGTGGGCGAAGCGATTTTAACCAAAAAAATAGGTAAGAAGGCTCTACTCTGGGGAGCAATTGCTCAAAACCTGCCCGATATCGATTCGGTAACGAGTCTCTGGTTATCACCCGCTGAAAACCTGCTGGTACACCGGGGAATCACCCACTCGCTGGTTGTTGCGTTTCTGTTACCGGCTTTGCTGGCGGGGCTGATTCGAAGGTTTTATCCGCAAGTCTCTTTCCTTCGCCTGTACGGATTTGGGGTACTTCAACTACTGCTGCATGATCTGCTGGATTTGTGCAATTCCTACGGAACGGGTATTCTCGAACCCTTTAGTTCGCAACGATTGACATTCAATCTTTTATACGTAATTGATCCCCTGTTTACGCTTTCACTGGTAGTGGCGAGTATAGCCCTCTGGCAATTACGGCCGGAAGCCGCCAGTCGTCGGGTATGGTTGCTGGCAGGACTGATTCCCTGCGGTTTGTACACGCTGTGGACGATTGAGCACAAGCGACGCATCAACGAAGAAATCGAAGCCTCTCTGACAGCTCAGCATTTGCCGTACAGCGATTATTTCACCACGCCTACGCCTTTCAATGGCTTACTCTGGTACGCCGTGGCAAAAAGTGGTGCGGACTATCAACTGGGATATCGTTCCGTATGGGATCGGGGGCAAACGGCTTTTCATTACGTACCGAAAGGAGAAGAATTACTGACCCATGAAAATGCACAAGTCCAGAATTTGAAATATTTTTCACGGGGGTTTTATACCGTGAGCCGTAAGGAATCGGTCCTGCAATTCAACGTTCTGCGGTTTGGACAGATTCGGGGCTGGGAAAATCCAGACGCCGAATTCGCCTTTCATTTTTACCTGACACCCGGTTACGACAATCGGCTGGTCATGCAGCGGGGCCGCTTTACGGGCTGGACCTGGAAGAGCGTTCAGCAAATGTTCCGCCGGATCAAGGGCGAAACGGGTAACCTTGAGAAGTATTAAGTATGACCTTACTGGAAGAAATTGACTGGCTGCTCATTGGCGAATTAATCTACGGTTTGATCGTAGCTGCCACTTGTGTACGCATCATTTATGACACCCGGACCAGTACGAAAACGCTGGCGTATCTGCTCTTAACGGTTTTTCTGCCCGTTGTCGGCATGATTCTATACTTCTCGGTAGGACTGAACTATCGGACCCGTAGTCTGTACAGTAAGAAACTTTTCGACGATGATCAACTCCTCAAGAAGCTCTACGCTCAGATAACCCGGGTTACCCGTAATAACCTCGAAACGGACCATGAGGCCGTGCAGCAGTACCGCGAACTGGCGTATTTACTTCTCAACGATAACATCAGTCCGTTAACGGCTAACAATGACATCAAAGTCCTTCGCAACGGTGAAGAAACATTTCCTGAAATTCTGAAAGCCTTGCGGGCAGCCAGGCATCACATTCACATCGAGTACTACATTTTTGAGGATGATACCATTGGAAATGCGATCAAGGACGTGCTGATCGAAAAAGCCCGACAGGGTGTACAGGTTCGATTTATTTATGATGATTTTGGTAGCCGCTCCATTCGCCGCACATTGGTACCGGAACTGCGGGCGGCGGGCGTGGAGGCGTATCCCTTTTACCGTATTATATTCATCGCTCTAGCCAACCGACTGAATTACCGCAATCACCGGAAAATTATTGTGATTGACGGGAGTACGGCTTTTACCGGGGGAATTAATATCTCGGATCGGTATCAAAACCCCAATTCAAATAAGCTGTACTGGCGAGATACGCATCTGCGAATCGACGGACCGGGGACGTACTATTTACAGTATATTTTTCTCTGCGACTGGAATTTTTGTGCCGGACAATCGCTCATGCCCGAACCCGAGTTTTTCTGTGAACCCGAAGCGTCACAGACGAACGCTCTGGTACAGATTGCTTCCAGCGGTCCCGATTCCGTTCAGCCCAGTATTCTCTTTTCGCTGTTACAGGCGATTAATCTGGCCCGAAACGAAATCCTGATTACGACGCCTTATTTCATACCGGGAGACAGTCTGCTGGATGCCCTGATTGTGGCGGCTTTGAGTGGTGTAAAAATCAAATTACTCGTACCGGGCATTTCGGATTCCTGGCTGGTCAATACGGCCGCTCAGTCGTATTACGAGGATTTGCTGCGGGTAGGCGTGGAAATTTACCGGTACCAGAAGGGCTTCGTTCACGCCAAGACCCTCGTGGCCGATGGCTTACTGTCTTCGATCGGAACGGCCAATATGGATTTTCGAAGTTTCGAACTCAATTTCGAAGTGAACGCCTTTCTCTACGACGCTCAGGTGTCCGAATACCTGCGTAATATCTTTTACGAAGACATACAGGACGCTGAACGGCTCGATCCTAGTCAGTGGCTACAGCGACCAGTCTGGAAGAAAATGCTGGAAAAAGTAGCCCGCATGATTTCACCTTTACTGTAGGATAAGGGCTAAGTGTGGAGTGATCCATACTGATTTAGAAAGCTTAAGGATTCACTGACAGTTGCTCATTATTTTGCGGCAGTTTGGCTTTATACCGGGGCAACTTGGTAGCGATAAAAATACCGAGAGCCACCAGCGACCCTGAAATCATGAATACATACTGAATGGAGTAGTGTTCAGATAGCATTTCCGACGTATTCCGGCTGATGTAATACTGGTAGATAAATTGCTGAATCATCCCGCTAAAAGCGATGCCGATAGAGCCACTGAGTTGCTGAATGAGCGTATACACCGAAGAGGCGGGCGTCACCTGATTGGGGAGTACAGCATTCATGGCGGTAGCGGTCAGCGGCGTAATCAAGAGACCCAGTCCAATTCCCCGAATCATCATGGAGAGAAGTACATACCACACCATGGGCTCATTGATTTGCGAGAACAGGAACATGGAAAGAGCCACCAGTCCCAGCCCCGCCATGACAAAACGTTTGGGGCCGTACTTATCCGAGAGATTCCCCGCGAGTGGCGTAAAAATCGCCATCATGATGGAGTTGGGCAGAATCATCAGTCCGGATTCCAGTTCAGAAAATTTCAGATAACCCTGGAGTAAGAACGGTAACAGAAATAAGCCACCGAACAGAGCGATAGAGCGAAGTACCGTAATCAGCACGCAGTACACGTACGTCGGTCGCTCAAAAATGCTAAGATCAAATAAGGCTCCGGGCCGATGATAGCTGCGTTTGATAAATACGCCCAGGGCTACTAAGGAAAGCACTAGAGGCAACCATACCTGCAAAGACCCGAATCCTTGGCTGGAAAACTGGGCAATGGCAAACTGAAACAGCAGAATAAATAGCGTAAACAGAGCAAAACCACTCAGATCGAAATGAATGCTGGTATCCCGACTACGGTCTAGAAACTTCAGTGACCGCATAGCCAGTGCAATAGCCAGGATGCCAATGGGCAGGTTAATGTAGAAGATGGAAGTCCAGCCGAAATATTCCGTCAGCAAACCACCCAGCGTAGGCCCGATCGCCGGACCCGTAATGCCTCCCAGCGACCACCATCCCATGACTTTACCGCGTTCGTTAGCTGGAAACACGGTTGTCAAAATTGCCATGGCTGTGGGAGAGAGCGACCCCCCGCCGAAGGCCTGAAAGGCTCGGGCCGTAATGAGTTCGGGCAGGGTAGTGGAAAGGGCACAGCCCAGCGAACCTAAGATAAACAGCAGTAAGCTTCCCAGATAGAGTTTATAAAAACCAATCCGCAATCGCAGCCAGTTTGTCAGGGGCATGAAAATACAAAAGCCCAGCATGTAAATGGTAATGACCCATTCAATCTCATCGACGTTTACCCCAAACTCCCGACTCATGGTGGGTAAGGAGACATTCACAATACTGCTGTCAATGCCTGCCATCAGTGTTCCCAGCATTAAAGGGATAATCAGGGAAATAGTATTCTTCATAAATCGCTATACATTCATCCGGTAGTCGAAGCTAAATCCGAAAAAATCCTTCCACAGTCAACTATTAAGCCTCAACTACAAACCAAATATGAAAAGCTTTTCTATTTTTGTAACACATCGTCCCTGATTTGAAACCTTCCCTGTGAACGTAACTACGCAATCTTCCTGGCGAAGCCTGTACCGGCTGACGGTCGCGAGATTTTTTCTCGGCCTGTTTACGGTAATGCTCGTCAATGGCGTAGTGTTCCGGCACGGGCACCGACTGGCCGATGGACGGATTATTTCTCACGCTCACCCCTTCCGATCGAAGACGAAAGGGCCCATTCAGCCCAACTCCCACACGTCACTGGAGTTGCTGTTACTGGATGCGGTGTCCAATCCCGTACTGGATCTGCCGAGTGTTGAATCGATTGATTTTCAGACTTGGGAAATTGAATTAAGTCCGGTTTTTACGCTTTTCTACCAAGGAATTACGCCGATTGGTGAATTCCTCTATTACTCCCTCCGAGGTCCACCCGCGGCCTAGTGTAACTCATTTTCGAAATGGTTGGCTATTCAGGCCTAACGTAGAGGTGTACCGGCTCCGCAGGAGATCGTATGTCTTTGCACGTCAGTTTAGTCCAAGATTTCTCCTTTCTTTCTTTTTGTATCCTAGCAGGTAGCATCGCGTGCAGTTCCCATGCCTTGGGGTGTGCGTAGGCCTGTATGGTCCATTTTTCCCGCAAAAACACTCGATGAAAAATATTTTCTTCTTCTTCTGCTTTCTGCTTTCAGGAAGCCTGTTTGCTCAGAATACCCTTTCCGGTAAAGTGATTCACCGGGAAGATAACGAAACCGTCGTGGGTGCGACGGTATACATTCCGGAATTACGCGTGGGAGCCACTTCCGACGTAAACGGTGCCTACAAAATCTCTAATCTGCCCAAGGGCACGTTTACGGTGCAGGTTAGCTACGTATCCCACCGGACGGTGATTGAAAAAGTGACCGTGGATGGTGCAACGACTAAGGATTTTGTGATGGAAAACGCCGCTCAGTCGCTCGAAGAAGTGATTGTTTCGGGATCATCCACGAAAACAGTAATCAAGGAAAGCCCCATTCCGATTGCAGCCATTACGCAGTTGCGGTTATTACAGCAGTCTTCGACCAACCTGATCGATGCCGTGGCTAAACTACCCGGCATGTCGCAGGTATCGACTGGAGCGGGGCTGAGTAAGCCCATCATTCGGGGGTTGGGCTTCAACCGGGTAATTACCATGCACGACGGCGTACGGCAGGAGGATAACCAGTGGGGTGAAGAGCACAGCATCCAGATTGATGAGTATTCGATTGATCGTTACGAAATCATCCGAGGAGCCGGTTCACTAATGTACGGTTCCGATGGGTTAGGAGGCGTAATGTCCGTATTGTCGCCGCGTCCGATCGAGGAAGGCAAAATGGTGGGTCGAATCCTGAGTAACTATCAGACGAATAATAATCTCTACGGAATCTCGGCTCAGATCGCGGGCAACAAAAACGGATTTGTCTGGCTGGCTCAGGCTTCAACAAAGTCCACCAAGAATTACCGCAATGCGTACGACGATCGCGTGTTCGCCTCCAATTTTACCGAGCCAATCAATTTCAACGGCTATTTTGGTTTAAATAAAAAGTGGGGTTATTCCCGCATTCACTTCCTGCGGACGTTCCAGAAATACAACATCATCAATGGTACCCGCGATGCGTCGGGGCGCTTTACAACGGCGAGCGTTAATGGGATCGGCGAAGTAGTAGACCGACCGGTTACGAATGACGAACTCAACAGTCGCAATTTCATTCCGTACAACTCGCAAAAGCTCATTAACGAAAAACTTTCCTGGAATAACCTGGTCAATTTCGCCAATGGCTCATCAGCTACGGCGGTCGTGAGTATGGCCCGAAACCGCCGTAGCGAGTACGGAGATGTGACCCGTCCTTGGGAGTCGCAACTGGACTTGTACCTGTACACCAATTACTACGATGTGCGGTACAACTTCGCGGCCAAGAATAACTGGGAGGTGAACGTCGGTACCAACGGGATGTTCCAGCGATTGGACAATCAGGGTTTTCAGGTACTGTATCCGAACTACAACCTCTTCGACAACGGTGTATTCCTGTTCGCCAAGAAGAGCTACGATCGGCTGAAGCTTTCCGGCGGGGTGCGGTATGACATTCGCTTACTCGACATTGGCAAACTATACATTGATCCGGACGGTAATTTCCAGGTAACGCCGCAGGGTGCGGGCAGTGAGCGTTTTGCGGGCTTTGATAAAAACTACCAGAACGTATCGGCCAGTCTAGGTGGCGTGTATAACCTGACCGAAAAATTAGCCGTACGGGTGAATGGTTCGCGGGGTTTTCGGGCACCTACTGTACCCGAGCTTTCGTCAAACGGCATTCACGCCGGGACCTTCCGCTATGAAATCGGTAAGCTCGACGCCGTGCCGGAAGTGGCCTATCAGGGCGATTTAGGATTGACGTACGAAGACAAAAACTGGTACGTGGATCTGAGCGTCTTCCAGAACTCGATTCAAAACTACACGTACTCCGAACGGGTACAGAAACCCAACGGTCAAGATACGCTGTACAATGGCAACGTTCCCATTTACCGCTACGCTCAGGGCAATGCCCGGCTTCGGGGTATGGAAGGTACGGTAACGTTCAATCCGCAGGCGGCTCGCTGGTTTAGTATTACGCAGAGTTACTCAGCGGTATTCGGGGACAATCTCTCGGCCCGCGAAGAGGAAGCTAAATATTTGCCGTTCATGCCCGCTCCCCGCTGGATTTCGCAGGTAAAACTGACGAAAGATCGGTACCGGGATTTTCTACGGAATCTGTACCTGACCGTGGATCTGGAAGTAACGCAGAAACAGAATCGCTTTCTGGCTGCTTACGGTACGGAAACCGCGACACCGGGGTACCAACTCGTGAATATCGGATTGGGTACGGACATCGTAACGAAAAACAAACGAACGCTGGCATCCTTCTACTTCTCGGCTAATAACGTTTTTGATGTAGCGTATCAGTCACACCAAAGTCGTTTGAAATACCTGGAAGTCAATCCACGAACGGGTCGAGCTGGGGTATTCAATATGGGCCGGAATTTGAGCTTTAAGTTGATTATTCCGTTTGAAGTGAAGATTTAGAAGGAATATTAAGCACAAAGAAGGACGGGCATTCGCTCGTCCTTCTTTGCGTTTGAGGGGGTTGGGCTAAAACCTAACCATTAGAGAATGGGTCGAACCTACGGTTCTTCGGCATTCGCTGTAGTTGCGAGGAAGAGCCGTAGTGTCAGTTTGTTTCGTTCAACCCTTTTGATTGAAGCCGTTTTCTTTTGAATTAATTACAACGCCGCGTCCTTCTTCAAATCAGCAATCACTACTTCCGGGCTTTCCGCGGAAAAAACAAAGTTTCCGGCGACGAGTACATCTGCCCCGTGTTCTACCAGCTTTCGGGCATTCCCCGCATTCACCCCGCCGTCTACTTCAATGAGTAACTGCGGGTTAAGCGTATAGCGTAATTCCGACAGACGGTTGATTTTCTCGTACGTCCGTTGGATAAATTTCTGTCCACCAAAACCCGGATTCACGGACATAATCAGTACTAGGTCCAGCTCTTCCAGAATATCCTCCAGCAGGAAAACGGGCGTATGCGGATTAAGAGCCACGCCCGCCTGACAACCCGCATCTTTAATCTGCTGAATGGTACGGTGCAGGTGCGTACAGGCTTCATAATGAACCGTAATGCGATCGGCTCCGGCTTTTTGAAAGGTCTCGATGTATCGTTCGGGCTGCGTAATCATCAGATGCACGTCGAGGGGTTTCTGGGCGTAGCGTTTGACGGCTTCGACCACTGGAAAACCAAAAGAAATATTGGGGACAAAGACCCCATCCATGACGTCCACGTGAATCCAGTCGGCTTCGGAGCGGTTGAGCATTTCGATTTCACGTTGCAGGTTCGCAAAATCAGAGGCAAGTATCGAAGGAGCGATTAAAGGCGTTTTCATGGAGCAAAGGTAAATTTTTCTGTATGCGAAAGTTTTAGACCTTTGTATAAAATCAGTTTCCAGTGGGCAAAGACTGCGTTTAGGGTAGATAAAACCGTCACGCGTCGCACTGAAAACGGTCCCTTAGTAACCGTACGCATGACTCCTCAGCAACGAATTGACGAACTAACCGAACGTCTTCAGTATTTAAATAACCGATATTATCAGGACGCCGTTTCTGAAGTATCTGATTTTGAGTTCGACGCCCTTTTGCGGGAGTTGACGCAGCTCGAATTAGAGTACCCGCAATTCAAGCACAAAGGCTCGCCCACGCAGAACGTCGGGGGTACCGTTTCCAAAGAATTTGCAACCGTATTCCATCGGTATCCGATGCTGTCGTTGTCGAATACGTACAACGAACAGGAAATTCTGGACTGGGAGGAACGCATTCGTAAAATCATTCCTGAGGAAGACGTTGAATTCATTTGCGAACAGAAATTCGATGGTATTTCCCTGTCCATCCGCTACGAAAACGGGCTGCTGACCACGGGTGTCACCCGGGGGGACGGAACGCGGGGGGATGACATTACCAATAACGTGCGAACCCTGCGAACTCTGCCGCACCACATCGAAGCCGAAGATTTGCCGCCAATTTTTGAAGTACGTGGCGAAGGCTTCATGCCGTTGCTTTCGTTCAATAAGCTCAATCAGGAACGTGTGGACATTGGCGAAGAACCGCTGATGAATCCCCGTAATGCCGCTGCTGGAACGTTCAAATTACAGGATTCCGCGGAAGTGGCCCGTCGCCGACTGGATTGTTACCTGTATACGTTCCTGGCCGATACAGAAATTTTCAGCACGCACGAAGAGAGCTTACTGGCCCTGCAACGCTGGGGATTTAACGTGTCGCAAACCTGGCGAAAATGCTCCTCGATTCAGGAAGTACTGGCTTACATCAACGAATGGGAAACCAAGCGTTTCGATCTGCCTTTAAATACCGATGGGATTGTCATTAAAGTCAATTCCTTCGCTCAGCAACGGGAATTGGGGTATACGTCCAAGTCGCCGCGTTGGGCCATTGCTTATAAGTTCAAAGCTCAGTCGGTAGAAACGACCCTACGATCCATCAGCTATCAGGTGGGACGCACGGGGGCCGTTACGCCCGTGGCTAATCTCTCGCCCGTGCTGCTGGCCGGTACCATCGTAAAGCGGGCCAGTCTGCATAATGCCAATGAAATCGAACGGTTGGGGCTGCGTTTAGGCGATCACGTATACGTGGAAAAGGGAGGCGAAATCATTCCCAAAATTACGGGGGTCAACTTGGAGAAACGGCCCCTGATTTCGGAGGTTATTCACTACCCGACCACCTGTCCGGCCTGTGGCTCGACCCTGATTCAGCGGGAGGGCGAAGTAGCCCGTTTGTGCCCGAATGAAAAAGGCTGCCCACCGCAAATTCGGGCTCGTCTGGAGCATTTTATCCAACGAAAAGCCATGAATATGGATAGTCTGGGCGAAGGGAAAATAGAATTATTATACGAAAAAGGACTGGTACGAACCGCCGCCGATTTTTATGCGTTGACGTACGAGCAACTCTTCGGGCTGGAAAAAACGATCACCGATCCTGATACGGGCAAAAGCAAGAAAATTGGTTTCCGGGAAAAAACGACGCAGGCTATTCTGAAAGCTATCGACGATTCTAAAACCGTGCCTTTCGAACGCGTATTGTTTGCCCTGGGCATCCGCTATGTGGGCGAAACGGTGGCTCAAAAGCTGGCCCGGTATTTCAAAACCATCGAGGCCCTTGAGAAAGCCAGTGCCGAAGAATTGGTAAACGTCCCCGAAATTGGCGGACGTATCGCTCAAAGTGTCGTAGAATTTTTCCAGGAAGAAGATAACCGTATTTTTGTAGAACGGCTGAAAGCGGCGGGTTTACAGATGAGCGTAGGTCAGGAAGCGATTGTCGAACAATTGAGCGATAAACTGGCCGGAAAGACGTTTCTGTACACCGGAACGTTCGAGAATTTCGAGCGGGAAGCCCTCGAACACCTCATTGAAGCCCACAGCGGTAAATTGCTCAGTGGCGTATCGGGTAAATTAAATTACCTCATCGTGGGGGAAAAACCCGGAGCTTCCAAGGTCGAAAAAGCCAAGAAGCTCAACGTAACGATGATTAGCGAAGAAGAATTTTTGAAATTAATAGTTTAGTTGATCGGGGACGGATACATAGGCAGACCTGACCCCATTACCATCCAGTATGAAAAAATTTCACGGCGTTGGAGTCGCCCTAGTTACTCCCTTTCACGAAGACGGCTCCATCGACTGGACGGGTCTGGAACGTATGCTGCAACACGTCACCGACGGGGGCGTTGATTACCTGGTGATCCAGGGAACTACCGGCGAGTCAGCCACGATGACCCAAGCCGAAAAAGTGGAGGTACTTCAGTTTGTCAAGGAAAAAAATGCGGGCAAACTTCCCATCGTCTACGGAATCGGGGGTAACGTCACTTCCAAGGTTGTTGAAGAAATTGCTAAAACGGATCTGACGGGCGTTGATGCCATTCTGTCGGTTTGTCCGTACTACAATAAGCCCGGTAAACGGGGCGTCATTGCTCACTACACGGCGGTGGCCGATGCTTCTCCCGTTCCCGTAATCATGTACAACATCCCCGGTCGTACGGGCATCAACATGACGAGTGCGACGGTGATTGAGCTGGCTCAGCATCCGAATATCATCGGGGTGAAAGAAGCTTCCTGTATTATCGAGCAATGCATGGAAATCTTCCGCGATATGCCCGAAGACTTCCTGCTCATCTCGGGCGATGACGTACAGGCGGTACCCATCATTAGCATCGGTGGCGTAGGTGTAATGTCCGTGATTGCCAACGCTTTCCCGGGAAAATTCACTGGGATGGTTCACGCGGCTCTCAACGGCGATTTTGCTACGGCCCGTAAAACACTCGGTTCGTTCCTGGACATTGATCCATTGCTATACGAAGAAGGAAATCCGGTCGGCGTGAAAGGGATTCTCGAATCGCTGGGACTGATTTCTTCCGATGTACGCTTACCCTTAATGAAAACCTCCGAAGAATTAAAAGAACGCCAACGTTCGGTGATTCAAAAGGATAAACTAGTTTAGGTGAGTAGAGGGTTTTGGGTTTAGTGTTTTGAGTTGTGTTACTGGTTAGCTGAGGTATTCACAGCAAGTATCGCCACTAACGCTAAATCCAAAACTCTAAACCGCGGCGTCAGCCGCTCAAAACAATAAACTGAAAACTCTAATGTTCGTACACGTCGTTAATTTTTTCCTGAAAGCGGATATCTCTGCAGAAGATCGTTTAAAATTTGAACAGGGTGTATCTTCCCTGGGTCAGGTAGAAGGCCTGGAGCTGTTTAATGTCGGCAAACCGGCTTCTACGGATCGTCCCGTGATTGATCGCTCGTACGATTATTGTCTTTTGACCGTTTTTAAAGATATGGCGGGCCACGATGTGTATCAGGTAGACCCGATTCACTTGAAATTCGTGGAAGACTGCAAGCAATACTGGGATCGGGTAGTAATCTATGATTCAGAAACGATTTAATCGAACCCTCGGCCTACGTGTACTGGGCTTTGGGATACTGGCCTGGACGGTAACGTCGTGTTTTATGCCTTCGGTACCCATTTCGCGTGACCGGAAGTATGACCTGGATGTGTACTGGGAAAACCAGGAAAAACCGGATCGTCCTTTTCAAGTGATTGATCAGGTGAGTATCCACGAAGAAATGCCTTTGACGGATGCTCAGCGGACGACTAAAGGTCCCATGACACAACGCGGTAATGACGCCCGGCAAAAAGACCGGCTGACTCAGATGCTCGTGAAAAAAGCCGAAGATATGGGTGCCAATGCCGTCATTGACGTGAAGTATCAGTACTATACCTCAACGACTTCCAACGGTTACATCATGGAAGGAACGGCGGTGCTGTATCGCGGAAATTAGAAGGTTTTAAGGGGTTTGAGGTTTCAGGTTTGATGGATTGCAAATGCGACCGTCAAAACTGAAACCTCAGCTGTTTGTAAGGATTTCTTCCCCGTATTGCATACGGGGCTATGTATGGTTGAACCCCTCCGGGGTTAGGAAATGGATTGAATTAGGTACACTGGTGCACGTTTAAGCGGGTAGATCCATTACCTAACAATTTCTAACTCCGCCTTCTCTTTCAAGTTTCCTGTAGCAATTCCGATAACGTTAACCGGACGGGTTGTCCATAGCGGATGCTACGGACGTAAAAGTTGGTAAACTGTGCCTACCTGGCTGGCCGCATTTCGCCGCCAGTATTACCTGACCTCTTTCTGTAACCATTCGTAGACAGCTTCCAGGAACGTTGGATCAATGTCACCTTTGATGGCGGCGTATTCCTGAGGTAAACCCGTTTTGGCGGGTAACATCAGGTGGTTCAATCCTTCCAGACGTACGATTTTGTACCGTTTATTTCCGGCTTTTTGTAATGCATTTTCAATCCCCTGAAGGTTCATGTCGGCGTTCACCTGGACGTCTTTGGTACCATTCAACGCGAGCGTCGGTACCGTCATTTTTTGCAGGGAAGGAACGGGGTCGAAGGTAATGAAGCGACGAAACCATTCCCCGTTATAATTAGCAACCACCTGTTTGACGTACATATCTTCTTTGGGAGGAATACCAAAAACGAACAACTGATTGGGCGACAGTTGGGTACGTAGAAAACCAATGCGTTCCCGGATCAACCCACTTAGTTGGGCTGTATCCTGTTGCGTAGCAAAAGCAGGAAAGACCTTGTCGAAGTATTCCGTAACGTAGGTTTCAACGACTGCTGAGTCGATCTTTGCCGTATAGAACAAATCGCGATTTTGCTGCCGCATGACCTCCACCATCGATCGACCCGGTGCGGCCATCAGGATGACAAATGCAACGTCTTTTCGCTGAGCGGCCACGCCCGGAGCTATACTGCCACCTTCGCTGTGGCCGAGCATGCCAATTTTTCGGGGATTGATTTCTTTTCGGGTTTTCAGGTAATCCAGACTCGCTTCGGCATCCTTGATAAAGTTATCAATCGTAGCGTTGATGAAGGTTTTATTCATTTTTCCTCCGCCACGATCGTCGTATCGCAGGACGGCATACCCGCGACTGCCCAGGTATTCGGCAATGGCTTTAAAAGGTTTATGACCCAGAATGGTTTCGTCCCGATCCTGAGGTCCCGAGCCCGTGATAAGAATCACAGCCGGAAAATTTTTGCCCTGACTCGGCAGCGTCAATGTACCTTTTAACTGCACGGAATCTTTGGTGTTCCAGTAGCCTACTTCTTCTTCGTGAAAAGGTTTGGGTTCCTGGGCAAAGGCAAGTGTACTCAGGCCGAGCAGGAGGACAGTAAGTGACTTCATAAGATAGGCAGGTTTAAACGATTGAAAAGGGAAGTTATTTACGGGCCAACTGATAGGAATAGTACATGGGATAGATGAAACCTACGGCGACCAAACCGAAAATGATACCAAGTTTCCCCGTAAAGCTGACGTATAGCATCGGCAGAATGCTCATCAAACTGGCAGCCACCAGTAACCGGCCCGCCAGACGGTGCGTTTTTCGCCAGATTTCTTCGTTGTTCAGCGTATACGTTGTCCGAATGCCAATGAAATAATTGGGTTTCAACCGAATGAAATAATTTCCCAGAAACAGAAAGAGAAAAGGAATGGCTAGTAAGACGTAGTCAATCAGCTTTTGTCCGTCTGTAGCCAAAGCCGCCTGAATGATAATGAAGTTGATAGCGGCCAGAAAGACCGTCGATCCCAGACCTACTTGTTCGAAGGTTTCCTGAGTATGTGGCGTAGCATTGGTTTTGGTAGCATGCCCGTTCTTAATCAACAGAAAAACACCAATGGAAAGGGCTGCCAAACCAAACTGAAAGCCGTAAAAGCCGGATTTGGACGCATAGTTATCCGCCCGGCCCTGAGCGTCGAAATGAATCGGTACGCGGTCTGGCAGTTCAGGAAAGATGAAGTTTAGATACAGCAGGGGTAACAGGGAAATAACGATGGCAAGTAAAGTACGGGAAGCTTTCATAAGGTTAGGGTTTGGGTGTACGTAAGTGCATGATCCAGGCAAGTACTTCGTCCAGCACGGTCATGTTGAGCGAATAAATGATGTGTTGCCCTTTCTTTAGGGAAACCACCAAATCAGCTTGTTTTAGTAAATCCAGGTGGTGAGAAATGCTGGGCTTGGTCATGTCAAAATGCTCCGCAATCTCACCCGCCGTCAAATCTTTCTCCTGAAGTAATTCCAGGATTTGTCGCCGTGTCGGATCATTCAGAGCCTTAAATAAAGTGTTCATCCGGTAAATAGATAATTAGACAAATATCTAACTATTTCTCAGTGATTAGACGATCTTATAATTGTTTTTTATACTAAGGACAAACAAAAAATCCCGGAACGATCAGGCTCCGGGATTTTTGTTTGCATCGAAAGCAGGTACTGCTTAGTTCACCATGAATACGGCGTTCGCAAATACTAGCTTACCCTGATGCCAGAACCCACGGAAAAGGGGATTGTTGACCAGGTAAACCACCTGACCACGACCTAAATCCTGCGTACCGAACATCAGCGTATTTTCCAGTTTCTTTTTCGCTTCAAAGCCTACGAAACCAGCAACGGCCGGGTTTTTCTGCAAATACCCTACATTCCAGCCGTTCTTCAGGAATCCATATTCACTCGTCGAAAGTACCAGCCCGTGGTAAGGATTCGTCAACCCATACGCCAGCGGGTGCGTGGTGTCAAGGTTGAATTTGTAAATCGCTCCCGGCGTGTCAGTCGATACGGATTCGCGTTCGCGGTTACCGAATACTTTCAGGTCGTTGGCCGCTTTTCCTTTCTCGTCCTTTTCCTCTTTTTTCGTGATTTCGAAACCATCCTTGCCCGCCAGTGATCCAACGGCACCTTCCAGAGCAATCAGTTTACCACCCGCCTGTACCCAGCTTTTCAACTTGGTCAGACCGGATTCGTTGAGCACCCGTCCGTAATTACCATTCGCCAGAATCAGTACGTCGAAATCAGCCAGCTTGGCACTCGCAAAATCGTTCGTGTGAATCATCGTAGCGGGGTAGTGCAGCTGCTGATCAAAGTAATGCCAAACTTCGCCTACGGCGTAGGGAGAGGTGCCTTCGCCCGTCAGAATCGCTACTTTAGGAGCCTTCATCTGTGCTACGTAATTCGAGCCCAAATCCGGACCGTTCGTTACGTAACCCGTAGCCACGGGAATCAGGCTGCCCGGCATTTCTTTGGCTTCCTGTTGTAAAATCGTATCAAACGCGTCACCCAGTCTGGCGTTTTCACCCCGCGTCAGAATGACCGTACCGATGTCGTATTTCTGACCTTCTACCTCAAACGCCTTCGTAGCTACCCGGGCCCGAACGTTTTTCCGGAACAAATGAGCCAGCAAATGAGCATCTTCCTGCGATTTCCAGCGAAGCAGATACGCGTAGGGTTTCGTCGTAATGGCCGCTGGCGTAGTAGCTGCCGGAGCGGTGGTTGTAAACGGCACTTTTTCTTTCAGAGCAAACGCTTTCAGACCGTAGGCGTAGGGAAGTGCCCAGGACGTGATATCGTAGGTAACAGAATCTTCCAGCGTCGTTTTCGGCTCCATCAGAATTTTCAGGAAGGTCGAACGGGGCTGAGCGGTACTAATCACAATATCACCGGCTTCCACGGAAGCAGAGGCTGATTTGTCATCCGCAAAACTGTAGGCTCCCGAGAAGTTGGCAGACTTGTCCGCGTAACCGTACTGGAAACCCATGCGTTTAAGGTACGCTGTGAATGCCCGGGCGTTTCCTTCGCTGCCTTTGGTTTTGATGACGTAAGACTTGTACGTTCCAGTTGGGTTATTTTTGGCATTAGTAAAGAACTTAATAAACTCCGACGCCGCTTTATCCGCATTGGCTGAAAGAGCTTCCATCGTCGCCTTGCTGGCCGCTACGTGGTGGCTGATGCGTTCGTGAAGCGTCAGCGTATCACCGTCTTCCTTTTGAATAGCCAGACCCGCCCGGCCGTTTCCGGCCTGTTCGAAGGTCATACCAATGGCCCCGTTGAAAGTCGGGTACGTATCGCCGTAGCTAGGGTAGAACAGGTCAAAGTTCTCGCGGGTAAAGTACAGCCAGCCGTTTTTATCAAAGGTTTTCCGGTTGTAATCACCGATGATGGTCTGAAATTCCCGTTGCCAGGCGGTAACGTCCTGGTGTATGGGTTTGGCTGGTGGTGTAAAGAAGTAGGGAGAGTTGATACCCTGCTCGTGGAAATCGGCGAATACGTGCGGCATCCATTGCTGATAAATCGTATTGCGAGCCTGACTTTCTTTCTGTACCATCCAGGCCCAGTCGCGGTTCAGATCAAACATGTAGTGGTTCATCCGTCCGCCCGGCCAAGGCTCCGAGTGCTCCCAGGCACCGGCGTAGGCATTGGCAACGTTACCCAAACGCTGGTTGTACCCGTTTACGTAGCGATCGTAGCCATCGGGGTTCACGCAGGGATCGATGATCACAACCGTGTTTTTGAGAACGGCCGTATTATCGCCTTTCAATAAGTTATACGCCACGATCATGGCGGCTTCCGACGATACGTTTTCGTTGCCATGAATGTTATAACTCATCCAGGAAACCGGTACCGATTTTCCGGAAGCGGAACCTTCCAGTAAGCCAATCGACTTGAGGTGATTGTTACGGATGGTTTCAAGTTGGGGGAAATTTTCTTCAGACGCGATGATGGCCACCATCAAAGGACGGTTTTCATACGTGGTGCCGTACTGCTGAAGTTTAACCTGCTTGGGAAATTGCTGAGCCAGGTACTCAAAATAATCCAGAACCCGGTAGTGGGGGGTACAGCGAATGGTACCAGGTTCATAGCCTAAAAATTCTTTGGGAGTCTTCTGAGCCAGAGCTTGGTACGCAAAGAGGGTTAGGAGAAAGAAAAGGGAAACTTTTTTCATGCCAATGTTGTGTATTATCCGGAAACTTCAAAATTAGGCGAATTTTCTCCTACTCGGATCGCAGATCGACAAAAGATAAAATCAAACGCACTGGTTTGGGATTATCGTCGATCAAGTCCGGCCCTGAATCGTTCAGGAAAATCTGAAGGGGGCCAACTGATTTTTTATTACGTATGCAGTATTTACTAATCCGCCTGTTTTTTGTGATGGGTACGCTGGTTCGTCCACCAGAGACCTATTATTATTTTCTGACGGCTACAAATGATGAAATTCGAACGCCGGGCACGCCACGCCTGGTGTACTTGACCACCGTTCGTATTACCGATACGTACATTTCTGCGAGTTTTCTCCGCAACGCTCAGGAAGATTTTGCGGCTCAGATCAACGCCTATCACAGGCATCGTAAACCGGGAAAGCAATGGTTTGATACGGAAATACGAACGGGTACGAATAAAGAAGAGGTGCGGGCAGAGCGGGCTGAAATTGTTAAAAATTCTAAAGCAGATACCAGCATTCGGCTCGTCGAGTTTAAGGAATGAAACCTTTCACTCTATGACCTATGCTAGTTGTACGCTTTCTCTTCGTTTTTAGTTTGCTAGCCTCGTTCGCTCAGGCTCAAGTGATTGTCGATGGTGTCGATATTAATCAGCTCAAAGAAGGTACGATTTGCAGTATTGAAATCAGTGAACCTGCTCCCTTAAATCCGTTAACGCTACGATTGGATTACGGTCAGAAAAGTAGGTGGGCTGACCGCAAAATGGCCATTGAAGACCCTGAAACGGGTAAGGCCATACGGTTCAATTCTTCGATGGAAGTAGTAAATTTTATGATTGATCAAGGCTGGGAATACTTGCAGGCTGTATATCAATCGCCGAAAACTGCGTACGAATACCGGTTTTTCTTTCGTAAGAAAATCCAGGCTGTTTCGTCTAACCCCTAACGAATACGCAGGTCTTTTCTGGAATCGGTATCCTCAGAACTTTAAATTCCGTAGTTTTGCGGCGATTTTAGACTTTGGGAATGATTCGTTCGGTTCTGGTTTTTGTGTTTCTAGGTTTACTTGGGGGAATGATGGCCTGTTCTTCGGAAGAGCAGGCGGGCGGACGTATTCCGCCGCTGCCGAATATGAACGAAGGCTTTTCTACGCCCAAAGCTCTGGATTTGCTGACCCGTGTTATTCATCAGTACCCGGATGCTCCAGACAACTACCAGAAACGGGCGGAAATTTACCTCCAGCGTTCGGAGCTGGATGCCGCCCTGGAAGACATCAACCGGGCCATCGAACTCAAACGAAATACGGGTCGTTATTACGTTACCAAAGCGAAGATTTTGCGGCAACGCCGGCAGATTGATGAGGCTCTGTACGCGGCTCAACGGGCCGAAATTCTTAATGAACGTACCCCCGAACTTTTCGTCCTGCTGGCTGATCTGTACCAGCAAAAGTATCAGTTGGGAAAAGCCCGTCAGTACTTGGCCCGTACGCTGCAAATCAACCCTTACCACGGCGAAGCGTATTTCTATCGTGGCATGATCGCCGCGAAATTAGGAGATACCACCTCAGCCCTGGTATTGCTTCTGCGAAGCCGTACGCTTATGCCCGGTTTTCTGGATGCGTATCAGCAACTATCTCGGATTTATTACCAGAAAAAGGAGTATCCCAAAGCTTTGGCATTTGCTCAGGAAGGGCTCCATTTTTATCCGAACGATGCCGATTTGCATTACCGTCGGGGGCTGACGTTCCTGCAGACTTCGCAAGTGGACAGTTCGTACACCGAGTTTATGAAAGCCATTAAAACGGAGCCGAATAATCCGGGGGCAAACTTATACGTAGCGTCTCTTTTGTTCAACGTTGAAAAAGCGGCCGCCGCCCTTAAGCACCTGCAGGTAGTCGAGAAGGTTAATCCTAATTACCCCGGATTGAACTTTCTGATGGCTCAATGTCTTGAATTAGTAGGCAACGACGACAAAGCCATGGATTATTACCTAGCCGAAGCCCAGCAGAATCCGGGTAACCGAAAGGCGGTAGGCGGGTACTGGCGGACGCGACGAAAACAGCTCAGCAATTACCCGGAGCTGCGGCAGGACGAACGCTACCGACCAGCCCTGACTGTACCCGACAAAACGGGAACCGTCGCCGCCGATTCCATTTAGTAGTGCGTTTATCGGGAACGGTTGTTAGTTTAGGGCATGCAATGAACGGATTTCATAGTAGAAGTAACTATATATCACGTTGACAGAATCGTTTGCTGGACACAGTTTACTGAAAACAGCAAACGGTATACTGGAAACTGTAAGGCTCTCACGGACTTTGTATCTCCGTGATTTTTAATCGCTTATTTCAAATATTCATGGAAAATCAAATCCAGATTACCCTGCCGGACGGAAGCATCCGTACGTTTCCGAAGGGCGTCTCCGGCCTGGACATTGCCCGTAGCATCAGCGAAGGCCTTGCCCGTAATGTATTAGCCGCCGAAGTAAACGGCGAAGTATGGGACGCTAGTCGTGCCATCGAAAACGATTCAACCGTCAAACTGCTGACCTGGAACGACACGGACGGAAAAGCAACCTTCTGGCACTCGTCGGCTCACTTGCTGGCGGAAGCTCTGGAAGCCTTATATCCCGGCGTGAAATTCGGGATTGGTCCAGCCATTGAAACCGGTTTCTACTACGACGTTGATCTGGGCGATCAGAAGTTCTCGCAGGAAGATTTCAAGAAAGTAGAAGACAAGATGCTCGAACTGGCCCGGCAAAAAGAAGTGTATGCCCGTACACCGATGTCGAAAGCCGATGCCATTGCCTATTTTGAAGAAAAAGGCGACGAGTACAAACTGGATCTGCTGAAGGACCTTGAAGATGGAAAGATTACCTTCTATTCGCAGGGAAATTTCACCGATCTGTGCCGGGGCCCGCACATTCCGGATACCGGTTTTATTAAAGCTGCCAAGATTCTTAACGTAGCCGGAGCCTACTGGCGGGGCAACGAAAACAATAAAATGCTCACCCGCATTTACGGGGTGACCTTCCCCAAGCAGAAAGAGCTGGATGAATACCTCCACATGCTCGAAGAAGCCAAGAAGCGGGATCACCGGAAGCTGGGTAAGGAGCTGGAGTTATTTACCTTCTCCGAGCGGGTAGGGCAGGGCTTGCCCCTGTGGTTGCCGAAAGGTGCAGCCCTTCGCGAGCGGCTGGAAAATTTCCTTCGCCGGGCTCAGGTTCGGGCGGGATATTTACCGGTCGTAACGCCGCACATTGGTTCCAAGCAACTCTACGTGACTTCCGGTCACTACGAAAAATACGGTAAGGATTCCTTCCAGCCCATCCATACCCCGGATGAAGACGAGGAGTTCCTGCTGAAACCGATGAACTGCCCGCACCACTGCGAAATCTATCGGTCGAAGCCCCGCAGTTATCGGGATCTGCCTGTACGTTTTGCGGAATTCGGTACGGTCTATCGCTACGAGCAGTCGGGTGAGTTGCACGGACTGACCCGCGTACGTGGCTTTACGCAGGACGATGCTCACATTTTCTGCCGTCCCGATCAGGTCGAGGAAGAGTTTATGAAAGTAATTGATCTGGTTCAGTACGTGTTCAAAGCTCTGGGCTTTAACGAATACAGTGCTCAGATTTCATTACGGGATCAGGAAGACCGGTCCAAGTACATCGGTTCGGAAGAAAACTGGGATCGGGCCGAACAGGCCATCATCAGCTCCGCCGCAGCGAAAGGACTGAATACGGTCATTGAATACGGTGAAGCGGCCTTCTACGGTCCCAAGCTAGATTTCATGGTGAAAGATGCCCTGGGCCGGAAGTGGCAGTTGGGTACCATTCAGGTAGATTATAACCTGCCCGAACGTTTTGATCTCGAATACACCGGAGCGGATAATAAAAAGTACCGCCCCGTGATGATCCACCGGGCACCTTTTGGTTCGCTCGAGCGTTTTGTAGCTATTCTGATTGAAAGTACGGCTGGAAACTTCCCGCTGTGGCTGTCACCGGAGCAATTGGCTGTATTGCCGATTTCGGAGAAATACACCGATTACGCCAACGAAATTTTCCTGATGCTTCAGGAAGATGATCTGCGGGGATACGTAGATCACCGGGATGAAAAAATTGGCAAAAAAATCCGTGATGCGGAGGTTTCAAAAACGCCCTTTATGCTCATTGTAGGTGAGAAAGAGCAGGCAGAAGGAACCGTTTCTGTCCGTAAAAAAGGCGAAGGTGACTTAGGCAGTATGCCAATCGGTCAGTTTATTGCCTTGGCTAAGGAGGAAATCAATAAAAATTTGCTTAAATTTTAAAAATACTTCATCTTAGGCACGTATTTTTCGAAGCCGTTACGTAAGGAAGCTTTCGTGACGGCTTCTTCTCAGTTTTCAGTTCAGGATCAGGAGTTTTCAGTCTACTTCCATTCTGCTGAAAACATTAATCACTGAAAACTTAAAAATCACCAAATTAACAAGTATGGCATTACGCCCCGGCGGTATGAACCGCAGACCTCCTGTAAGGAAAGAAGAACCCTACCGCATTAATCAATTGATTCGCGGAGTACAGCAAGTACGCTTGGTTGGCGAAAACGTGGACCAGGGGATTGTTGATATTCGTCAGGCTCTGGAGATGGCTCAGCAACAGGCTCTGGATTTAGTGGAGATTTCTCCTAATGCAGATCCCCCAGTATGTCGTATCGTTGATTATTCGAAGTTCAAATACGAACAGAAGAAAAAACAGAAGGAGCTGAAATCCAAGCAAATTAAAGTGGTAATTAAAGAGATCCGCTTTAGTCCTACGACGGATGATCATGATTACGACTTTAAATTAAAACACGCGACAAACTTCCTGAAAGAAGGTTCGAAAGTGAAAGCTTACGTACAATTCTCCGGACGGGAAATCGTATTTAAAGATCAGGGTTTCAATCTTTTGAAACGATTCATGTCGGATCTGGAAGAACACGGAAAACTGGAATCAGAAGCTCGTCTGGAAGGTCGCCGGATGAACATCATCATCGCTCCAAAAGTGAAAAAATAAATCGACCTGCTTTTTAGCAAAGTCGAATCTGTACCAACCCATGGAGTAGTATTCATACGAATGCTACTCCATGGGTTATTTTACGGCCTGAAAACGAGGAACATAGCTTAAAAAACGTAATTAAATCGTAACTATTATTGCTTTTTTTGTTACTTTTGCGGTTCATTTCACTTTGAGTACTTTTTTCATCTATTAACAGGTTCAGTTTATGCCTAAGCAAAAATCAAACTCGGGCTCCAAAAAGCGTTTTAAGCTGACTGGAACCGGACAAATCAAGCGGAAGCACGCCTTCCACAGCCACATCCTGACGAAGAAGTCTAACAAACGTAAGGCTAACCTCGTTAAGAGCACGCTGGTACATGAGTCAGATCACGCTCGCGTAATCGCTCTGCTTGCCAAGTAGTTCGTCTTCGGACCAATTACAGGTTTCCTTGTTTAACCCGACTCATGGCTTTTTAAGCGAGAACAGCGTTTAGGGTTTGGCGTTTAGTGTTACGAGTTTAACTCAGAACCCTAAACTCAGAACTCAAAACTCTCCTCCGCCAACGTCAAAAAACTAACACAACATGCCACGTAGTGTCAATCACGTAGCGTCTCGGGCCCGTCGCAAAAAGGTGCTCAAACTGGCCAAAGGTTATTATGGCCGTCGTAAAAACGTTTGGACGGTAGCTAAAAATGCCGTTGAACGTGGTTTAAATTATGCTTACCGCGATCGTAAGCAGAAAAAACGGAATTTCCGTGCTCTTTGGATTGCTCGTATCAACGCCGGTGCTCGTCAGCACGGTTTGAGCTACTCACAATTCATTGGCAAACTGCATAATTCAGGCGTTGAACTGAACCGTAAAGTATTGGCTGACCTGGCAATGAACCATCCTGATGCGTTCAAGGCTGTGGTTGACCACGTGAAATGAGCCATAGATTAGAAATCAAGTTTCGATCTATAGAAAATCCTCCGGCTTGCCGGAGGATTTTTGTTTTAATAGCCTATAGCGAATACGACGAAATGTCACTTTTTCAAGAAAGAAAGCCGCAATTCATGACTACACGTCAGGCTTGAAAATGGTCCTTATTCCGTTTCCGTAGCTTTGGTTTTTAAACTTACCCAGGGGCCATCCACGGACTGCCCTACGATGTAAATATCGATTTCTACTTCTCCCACACGGTATACCTGAGGTTTCGTCAACTGGGTAGCGACGAAGCTTTTCAATTGCTGATAGCGTTCTACCGTCTGATTTTCTTCTTCCCCGAACCAATCATAGGTCTTCAGTAAAGGCCTGAAAAACGATTCTATTTTTTGGATTTTCACGGGTACATCCGCTTCTAGTCCCAGCAAGGTACGGAACGCTTCTGCCTCGGGAGGCGTCTCTTCCTGCCATTCGGGCAACGCGTTTACCTCAAAAGGAGCATCAGATTCGCTGGTATAGAGCAGGCCATTTACTTCCTGCTTCAGGTTTTCGATCAAAAGATTGGAAGCCAGTCGGGCAGCCATAATCGTAAGGTTGAAAAAGTCCGAAATTGAATTAAAAATAAGCGTACTAAGGGAGGGAGGCTCAACTTTTTTACAAAGTAATGCAGCAAAGGTAATTTTTGTTTTTCAAAAAAGTAGAGTACTATTGCTAAGTAAAAACGACCATACTCTTACTAATAAACAACTATGTTAGATCAGCTCCTCAATCTCGTCAAAAATAATTCACAGGAAGCCATTGTCAACAATCCGGCTATTCCTGAACAGCAGAACGAAGCCGCTCAGACGACCATCTTTACGTCTATCGTACAGGGATTACAGGGCGAAGCGGCCAAAGGAAACATCAATGGCCTGATGGAATTATTCTCCGGTCGTCAGGCGGTGCAGCAGAGTCCCATTGTTTCGGGAATTTCCCAAAATGCCATAGGGAGTCTGATGGACAAATTTGGAATCAGTGGTTCCGTAGCTCAAAACATTGTTGGAGCCATCGTGCCAATGGTTTTGAGTACAATCATCGGAAAATTGAACAATCCGAACGATACATCCGTGGATGCTAATTCCATGATGGGATCACTTCTGGCGGGTACGGACGCCAACACGGGTGGATTTAACTTTAATCAGGTAGGAGCGGCTTTGGCCGACGGTAAACTTGATATGAATGATTTGAAGAATATTGGAGGTAGCTTGTTTGGCTCGTCCAACGATAAAAATGACAAAAACAACGAAGGCGGACTCGGCGGTATGCTGGGCGGACTTTTTGGTAAATAAACTGTCAGTACCTCAGCGATGAGTAAAGTTTGTGTCAAAGGCCCGCAGATTTTTTCCCTGCGGGCCCTTTTTTATGCTGTCAATCTGTCAGAATTAAGACAGAAAATAGCGATAGGCACGGGGATTTAGATAAATAGAGCATCTACCGATAACCGAGAAATTAAACCAAATACTTTATCATGGGAAAAATCATTGGCATTGACTTAGGCACGACAAACTCCTGCGTTGCTGTAATGGAAGGTAACGAGCCCGTTGTTATCCCAAACAGCGAAGGACGTCGTACGACTCCTTCAGTCGTAGCCTTTATGGATAATGGTAATGGCGAGCGTAAAGTGGGAGATCCTGCCAAACGTCAGGCTATTACGAACCCTACGAATACTATTCAGTCAATCAAGCGTTTCATGGGTAAACGTTTTACGGAAGTACAAAACGAAATGAAAACCATTTCGTATGTCGTAGAACAAGGCCCTAACAATACTCCTCGTGTACGGATTGGTGACCGTCTGTATACGCCTCAGGAAATTTCAGCTCAGATTCTGACGAAAATGAAGCAGACGGCTGAAGATTACCTGGGACAAACCGTAACGGAAGCTGTTATTACGGTACCTGCGTACTTCAACGATGCCGAGCGTCAGGCTACGAAAGAAGCCGGACAAATCGCTGGTCTGGACGTAAAACGGATTATCAACGAGCCTACGGCTGCTGCTCTGGCCTTTGGTTTGGACAAAAAACATGACATGAAAATTGCCGTGTTTGACTTAGGTGGCGGTACGTTCGATATTTCGATTCTGGAACTGGGTGATGGCGTATTCGAAGTAAAGTCAACCGACGGTGATACGCACTTAGGTGGTGATGACTTTGACCAAGTGATCATCGACTGGCTGGCCAATGAATTCAAAGCAGACGAAGGTGTAGACCTGCGTCAGGATCCGATGGCTCTGCAACGTCTGAAAGAAGCCGCTGAAAAAGCGAAAGTAGAACTTTCTTCTTCCAGCCAGACGGAAATCAACCTGCCGTATATCTTCCCGGTAAACGGTATGCCCAAGCACTTGGTGCGTACGCTGACGCGGGCGAAGTTCGAACAATTGGCTGATAGCCTGTTCGTACGGATGATGGAACCCGTTCGTAAAGCGATGAAGAACGCCAACATCAGCACTTCCGAAATCGACGAAGTGATTCTGGTAGGTGGTTCGACGCGTATTCCGAAAGTACAGGAAGAAGTAGAGAAATTCTTCGGTAAGAAACCTTCGAAAAATATCAACCCTGATGAAGCCGTAGCCATTGGTGCTGCCGTACAAGGGGGCGTATTGACGGGTGAAGTGAAAGACGTACTGCTGCTGGACGTTATTCCTTTGTCACTGGGTATCGAAACCATGGGTGGTGTGTTCACGAAACTGATCGATGCGAACACCACGATTCCTACAAAAAAATCTGAAACGTTCTCAACGGCGTCGGATAATCAGCCTTCGGTTGAAATCCACGTATTGCAGGGCGAGCGTCCGATGGCCGGTCAAAACCGTACCCTGGGTCGTTTCCACCTGAGCGATATTCCGCCCGCACCCCGTGGTATTCCTCAAATCGAGGTAACTTTCGACGTGGATGCGAATGGTATCCTGAACGTATCAGCCAAAGATAAGGCTACAAACAAAGAGCAGAAGATTCGGATCGAAGCTTCCAGCGGTTTGAGCGACGCCGAAATCCAACGAATGCGTGACGAAGCCAAAGCGAACGAAGCCAACGATAAGGCTGAACGTGAAAAAATCGAGAAGCTGAACCAGGCCGATTCACTGATTTTCCAAACGGAACGTCAACTGAAAGAATACGGTGATAAATTGTCAGAAGGCAATAAATCAGCCATCGAAACGGCCGTTGCTGCTCTGCGGACGGCTCACCAAAGCCAGGACGTTGCGGCTATCGATGCTGCTTCCGAACAACTGAACAATGCCTGGGCGGCCGCTTCTACTGAAATGTACAATGCCGCTAATGCCGGTGGTGGTGCTCAGCCGAATGGTTACCCCGGTGGTGATGCTACCGAAGGTCAAGCTGGCGGTTCTGCTGGTAACGATAAAGATGTTCAGGATGTGAACTTCGAAGAAGTGAAGTAATTCTTTCTGAATACGTATAGTAAAAGTCCCTAATCAATTGCGAAATTGGTTAGGGACTTTTTATTTGCCACGGTATCTGTTTCTAGGTATGCCCCAATCTTTCTTCCACTGTTAACCACTCAACTATGCTTATCGAAAACTGTACGCTCGACGACTATTTTATCATCATTCGGGACATCGTTGCGTTTTGGGGAAGCGAACGTACGCTATCTTTCCATCATCCCATTTACATTCACGAATTTGGGAATACAGCTTTTGTCATTCGGGAAGAACAAAAACCCGTAGCGTATCTCTTCGGTTTTCTCTCCCAGACGGATCAGTCAGGATACGTCCATCTCGTTGGGATTCGCGAAAGTCACCAGAAAAAAGGGCTTGGTACGCTCCTGTACCAGCATTTTATCAACTATTGCCAGGCGAAAGGCCGTACGCATGTAAGAGCCATTACAACGCCGGAGAATACGAAATCAATTGCCTTCCACCAACATAAAATGGGAATGAAAATGATCGGTGAGCTAGGCGATTATGATGTACCCGTCGTTAAAAATTACGCGGGAGAGGGACAGGATCGGGTCGTGTTCATCAAAGAAATCTGACGGACGTTTGTAACAAAAAGCCTTCTCTGAGTAATCAGAGAAGGCTTTTTGTATTAGGTAAAACGCAATAATTATTTCGGCATGAGTACGGCACTAATCACGTGTACTACACCATTTTTCTGAGCCTGATCAGGGAATTCGACGACTGCCTGATGGCCTTTTTCATCGGCTACTACAAACTGATCGCCTGATTTTGTTACCGTCAGGTTCTGACCCGTTAAGGTGCGGAGTACGGTTTTCCCTTTGCCCTTATTCACGGCGTTTTGGAGGTCGTTAGCCGTCCACTTGCCGGTTACGACGTGATGAAGCAAGGTTTTACGTAAGGTCGTCACGTTACCAGCCGAAACGAATTGAGCCGCGTCAGGAACGGCAGAAAACGCCGAGTCGGTAGGAGCAAAAACCGTGAAGGGACCGCTGGAAGATAGGGTATTGCTAACGCCGGTCTGTTTCAAAGCGGCGGTAAAAGTCTTTAAGCCCGGTGATTGAACGGCATTTTCCACAATCATTTTCTGGGCACTCATGATAATTTGACCTTTTTTAGCCGCATCTACGGGAGCTGTTTGCTGAGCGAAGGTCTGCGTGGCGGTAAGCAAACCAGCGGCTAAGACTGACAAAAGAATCGCTTTCATATTTCTATATTTTTAAGGGGTGATCGTTGTTATGGGTTTCGTTGATTCTAGTGCAAGTTTAGGTATTTATCGATGCGATGCCATAAATGTCGTGTTAAAAATTACTAACAAACATTCTCTGGTTCCCCTAAGATATGGGCTGATTCCCAGCCGATCAAAGCCGCTTTTCGACTCGCTCCCCAGTGGTAATCACCAATCAGACCTGTAGAACGAATGACGCGGTGACAGGGAATGAGGTACGCAATCGGATTTTGCCCAATCGCCGTTCCTACGGCCCGACAGGCCGAAGGCTGCTCAATGGCCTGCGAAATACCCGCATAGGTACTCAGTCGTCCCGGTGGAATCTGTAAAAGAGCCTGCCACACTTTAAGCTGGAAATCCGTACCCTTCAGATGTAACTTCAACTGGGGTAAATTCGTAGGCGAAGCTTCAAACCGCAGCAACACGGCCCGATGAAAGTCAGTAGGTAGAAGCTGCAGCTGAGCTTGGGGAAAGCGGAGCTGTAGGGTAGTTCTTCCTTCGTCCTCACTGGTAATAAACGCCACATGGCAGACGCCTTTTTCGGTGGAAGCCATGCAAATCGGTCCGAAGGGCGTAGAGCCAAAGCTGTACTGAATCTGCAGGTACTGCCCGCCGTTTTTGTATTCGCCGGGTGTCATACCTTCGATGGTAACGAATAAATCATGCAGACGGCTGGTACTGGAAAGGCCGGTTTCGAAACTGGTATCGGCCAGGGAGTGTCCCTGAGCCAGTAAGCTCTTGGCGTGTTCGAGGCTGATGTACTGCAAGAACTTCTTGGGACTCACTCCCGCCCAGTCTTTAAACAAGCGTTGAAAATGGTACGGGCTCAGGTGGACATGCTCAGCCACCGCGTCCAGGGAAGGCTGTTGCTGGAAGTGCGTATTCAGGTACTGAATCGCTTTTTCAATACGTTGATAGTCGTTCATGAACCAAAAATACCGGCTTCATTGCAGTCCCGTAACCCGAAACTTGCGGACTTAGGGCCAAAGTACGGCGTCAGTTACGTGTACGATTCCGTTACTAACGGCATAGTCCGTGGTTTCAAGCTTGGCCTGATGGCCGGTTTTATCCGTTACCAACCACTGGTCGCCGTTCTTGGATACGTAGATGTATTCGCCCGCGAGGGTTCGCAATTCCACGCGTTGAATACCCCGGTCTAAAGCTTCCTGAAAGTTTTTGGTTTGCCAAACGCCTGTAACGATGTGATAGGCCAGCACTTTTCGCAGGCGGTTCATCTGATCGGGTTGCAGCAGGGCAGTAGCTTCCGGCGACTTGTGAAAGGCGGAGTCCGTGGGAGCAAAGACCGTAAACGGTCCAGAGTTCTGTAGGGTGTTTACAAATCCAGTCTCTTTGAGAGCCTTGGTAAGAATACTGTGTTCCTGCGAACGGGCGGCATGCTGGGCGATATTCACGCGTCCGCCGCTGGCCGGAGCCGCAGGAGAAGTCGGTTGAGATGGGGTAGAGGTACGGCTGGGGCCCTGGCTACTTACGCAGCCGGTAACCCAGAGAGTGAGTAAAGCAAAGCAGATTTTTTTCATGATGGGGATATTAGGAATAAGAATCCGGCCGGAGTGAATACCTGCCGGATTCCGGGGTTACTCTGCCGCTGGTTCGACCCGTTCAAAAGGTTGTTCGGGTGAATGCTTTGAGGCGGGGTTCGAATCATTTTCAAACGCCGCCACTGCCTCCGATAACGGACGCAACTGATCCATCTTCTGGTTGTCCACGTCGTAGGGAACCACTTCAAGAATGGGCGTAAGGGACACGTCCGTAATTTCGTAATCTTCTACGCGACCCAAGGCATCTTCCACCCGATCGTAGGCCTGTTTAATGGAGTCGGCGTTGATGAGAAAGGAGGCCGAGGACTTCTTTTCTTTCTTCGCTTTTTCGTCAAAAGTCGTAATCAGAATTTTGATTTTGAACCACTTTAATTCAGGGCCTTCCACATGAAAAACTTCCTGAACTTTCATGGGCGACAGGCTGGTTACCCGAAAGTCGGGAGCGTTGTCACCTAATAAATCATACAAGCGGGCTTCGGCATCTGTAAACGATACGGCGTCGAGCAAATACGCCTCCGTAACGGTTTGAAACTTCCCTGCATCAATTTCCTTTGTAAATCGGATCTTTCCTAAAAACCACGTAGCCATGTAAAAATATAAAGTGTAAACGGATGATGGAGCAATTTACAAGATCACTCCTATATGCAACGAAGGATCGACGAAAGAAATTCTCTTCCATCGACCCTTCGAAAATGTAGTGACAAACTAGTATGAAAACAAATGCCTACTTCGTCTGATCAACCGTATCTACAATGTGAATAATGCCATTATCGGAATTCTGGTCGGGCATGATCACGCGGGAGGTGCTCCCGGCTTCGTCGGTAATCAATAGGGCGTTTTCTGATAAAGCTGCCGTCAGGGTGCCGCCACCCAGGGTTTTGAATGTGGCTTTGCCCTGGCCTTTTTCAATGGCTTCACGAATCGATTGAGCGGTATACTTTCCCGTCAGGACGTGGTTGGAGAGTAACTTGATCAACTTGGGTTTATTTTCGCTTTTCATGAGTTCATCCAGCGAAGGGACCTTTGCGAAAGCCTTGTCCGTAGGTGCGAATATGGTAAAAGGACCGTTGGCACGTAACGTTTGTGACAAACCGCTCTGATTGAGAGCGTTGGTGAACGTGGCGTAATCGGCCGTACTGCTCAAGTTTGCGATCAGATCCTTACGAGAATCGTTGACGGAAGTTTGAGCGTAGCTGGCCGTAATACCCAGAGCGAATACAAACAGTAGCGTTTTCATAAGCTATACGTTGGTTGAATATCCGCAATAGCCTAAAAAAATAAGGCCACTTGGGCCGCTGGAATGAAAATGGTAGCGGGCCAGGGGCAACTCAATCCCTATGTTAAAAATTGCTTACACTGCCGAATACTGCTATTCGCTTCCCGAAGGACACCGCTTTCCCATGGAAAAATACGAACTCATTCCCCAACAACTGTTGCGGGAAGGCGTCGTTCGGGAGGATTCCTTTTTTCAACCGCAGCCCCTCGATCCGCACTGGATTCTTCGAACGCATACGCCAACGTACTGGGATGATCTATGGAACCTCCGTTTATCCGATAAAATGGTACGGCGGATTGGATTTCCCTTAACGGAGGCTCTGGTTCACCGGGAAATCGTCATTGCTCAGGGGACGATCGACTGCTGCCGGTACGCTCAGCAATACGGCGTGGCCATGAACATTGCCGGCGGTACGCACCACGCCTACGCGGACAAAGGCGAAGGATTTTGTATCCTCAATGACGTAGCCATTGCCGCAAATTATTTACTGGATGAAGGACAGCGGAAGAAAATTCTGGTGATCGATCTGGACGTGCACCAGGGGAATGGAACCGCCTGCATTTTCGAAAACGAACCCCGTGTGTTTACCTTTTCGATGCACGGGAAGGACAACTATCCGCTACATAAGGAGAAGTCGGACCTGGACATCGAATTGCCCTCTTACCTAACCGATGAACCATATTTGCAGCAACTCTACGAAACGCTGCCCGGCTTACTGGAACGAGAAAAACCCGATTTTCTCTTTTTTATCGCGGGCGTGGACGTGCTGGAAACGGACAAGCTCGGCAAGCTGAAGATGACTAAAGAAGGCTGCCGCCGTCGCGACCAGTTTGTGTTCGAACAGGCTCAATGCTACCGTTTGCCGCTCGTGGTGGTCATGGGCGGGGGCTACTCGCATCGGCTCGCCGACATTGTCGAAGCTCATTGCAACACGTTCCGACTGGCGGAAGAGATGTACTTTTAACGTTTTTCCGAAATAAGTCGTAAGGTCTTTTGCTGGTTCAGTTCCTCTTCCATCCGAAGCAGCCGTTTTTCGGTTTCGTGTTTGGCCGCCAGCGTCGAATCATTGCTAACGATGGCATTGTTTAACTGCGTACGTATAGCCTTTTGGGAAGTCCACTGTACGAGATTGCCTAAAATGGAAAGCAGGAGTAGTCCAGAGAGAATGCCGGCAGAAGTCCGTTTGGCCGGCCGGGGGCGGTATCTAAGTCCATTCAAATAAAATGCCATACTTACATAGTTTATACAGTCGTGCAAATAGAACGAACTGAAAATCTGTGCTTTATAAAAATATAAATCGTATGGGGCTAGGAATGCGGACCAGGGCAAGGCTATTGCTGCCAGAGTAGCTCTGCATCCTTTCACTTCGTACTTTCTTCAGGTCCCAACCGGCAAAGACCGTTCACCCTTGTACGGTGAAGTGAAAGCATAAGCGGGTCAAAAGTAATGGATTACTGGAAAAGATGCATTATCGTGTTGTTGTAAAATACTTAGAGTAGGTCTTCCGGACCTACTCTAAGTACCATTAATGTAAGCTGATTGTGAGTAGATTGTTGCAGTAAAGCCAGAATGGAGACGTCGATGTTTCGACAAAAGCTGCGTTCGTACTAATTTTCGATCAGGTAAAGATGTAACGCAAGCCTTACTATTTTCCCAATCCTAATGGGTTTAAGACCCATCGCTTTTCTACACCCCATTTACTTCTTCGTCAAAGCATCGCCGAGGCGTAGCGTGAAGCTGGACTGATCCACGGCAAACTCGAATATCAAGTCTTTGATGTGGATGTAATGGGCGATGAATGCTTCGAGATGGATCATAGGTTACTGTTAATTCAGCCGTATTATGGTGAGCGAGGCTCCTAGACTATTATTGCGTTGAAATTGTATCACATTTATGGTTGAACTGCCATTATTTAAAACAACATCTACCGTAGAATTGGCCTCCACTTTAGCAATAAGCTCTCCACTTAGTTTTGGACTATTAGAAGTATAGTCACTGTTCCAAGTGCCCCAAATCGCTTTGAAATTAACCCTGATAGCAGCACTAAAATATGGGTTGGTCGCAGAGATAGGATTGACCTGATACTTTATTAGATAGGTGCCCGCCTTTGTAAGCGTTACCTGACTTTGAGCTGCGTTGATCAAAATATCTGGTGATATAGCTAGTGTATCATAGGTAATGGGAGTAAAGGAAACCAAGCGGCCAGATAGTGGATAGGTATTAAAATCGGCTGGCATTTTACGAATCCCCTGAAAGAACGTAGCTCCGGGTTGATCTGATTTCTTGACCATCTTGTCCCAGCTCGTCCCGTCATATACATAAAATCCAGGATCGCTGTCCGTTTGATAGATCATCAAGCCAGGAGTAGGAGCTACCATGCCCGCACTACCCGGTCGATTAGCCCGCGTTACCCTTGGTATAAGCAAGCCTTTATCGGTGGCGGTAATATCCAACGCTGCTGCGGGGTCTGGTGTGGACGTACCAATGCCCACCTGAGCGGAGGATGTATAAAGGGTAAAACAAAAGAAGAGGAAGGTAAATAAGTGTTTCATGATCGGACTGGGTTAATAGTTGGTAAAGCATCGCCCTCATCTTCAGGCGAAATCAGTGATTCAAGCAGTAATTTTTATCGCTGCAATCCATTGAAATCCCTGAGAAATGAAGGTTGGCTCACGGAGGAAAAGTATGCTGCAAAATCAAAGCCCAACGATAATAGCTTCTCTGAAAGAAAGAGAGTCGATTTTGATCTGATTTAGTAGCAATAGGGGAGCTAAAGCCAGAAAGGCAACTAGTAAAAGCATAAGGGCGGTTAAGTAAAGGTGTACGAAATAGGTTCCTGGGTTAATTGTATATCTGCCAACCTAAAGATAACAGTACGGGCATAAATTTCAATGGGCGGACAACTAGCTGCTTATGACTCGAATATACGTTAAGTTTTGATTTACGTCAAGCGTTGATTTTTTTGGTGTACTCCAGTATAAAGAAGAGGTAAACAGACAGGAATCCTGCAACCAGCGAAGGGGCTACGAAGGCCTTCCGCACATTGCCAAAGGCCTCAATTAGGAAGAAAAGCAGGGATTTACGAAAAGGTAGACGCGTTTAGTATAGAGCCGTAGTTTTGTACACCGTTTACCAGATCAAGGAACAAACAATTCCCAGGCATACGAAAACTCGTATATCAAGCAGACGACTCTGGGGAGGATACCGAACGGCGATGATTTGTAAGACGAATCCGGAAGGGACACCGATGAGTACCGTAACCAGCATCATTTCGCGAGAGGATACGAGGTCTGTCCAGGGGTAGCAGTACCAACGAACCATGCCGCCTAACGCAAACCCGGCTATGGTAGCGACCAGGTAAGGCATATACTTCATGAGGGTAAAAGAGGTTACTGATCAAAAAGACTACGCTGGAGCCGACAGTAAGGGCCCCAGCGTGTCTGCATTTCCCCCATTACAAACCATCTAACCGGATGAGAAAACTGGTTTGCTTTGCAAGGGCAAATGAACGGGCCAATACTTAAGCACACGTGAAGCAATCCTTAAAATCTACTGAAAATTTGATTTAGGCTGAGGAATGACGATACGAAAGGTCACGTTTCCTTCCTGCGAATCTACCTCAATCGTGCCATTATGCAATTTTATGATTCGGTCTACCAATGATAAACCGATGCCGTACCCCGAAATACGTACGGATTTCTGACTACGGTAAAACGGCTGAAAAATTAGACTCAATTCTTCCTGAGCAATGTCGGAACGGTTACTGAAGACCAGCTCAAGTTGCGTCGAACTAGGCAGTACTTTCACAAAAACCGTATGATCGATAGAAAACTTACAGCCGTTCTCCATCAAATTGATCGCTGCTACCTTCAACAAGTAGGCATTTCCGTTTAAGGTTAAAACGGAATCTTCTTCAATGTCAACCGGAAACTCTACCTTGATGGTATACGACTGATGGGTCGAACGAAGCAGATCACGGGCATCCCACAATACTTCATCAATGCGTACGGGAGCCGTCAGGAAGGGTTGATTTTGATCGGAAACTTTAGCCAGTTCGAGTAGGGTATTGGAGAGCTGACTCAGGTCGCGGGCATCCGCCAAGACGGAAGAAGCCGTTTGGCGGTATTCTTCCGTACTACGTTCCCGCAGCAGCACTACTTCTAACTGAGAGATTATCTTGGTAAGCGGATTCTTAAGCTCGTGCGAGACATTCGAAATGAACATATTCTGCAGCCGGAACGCCTGTTCCACCCGGTCGAGTAGGGCATTGAACGTGAAAGTGAGCCGACCGATTTCGTCCTTTTCGTTTTGCGTGTTCACCCGCCTACTCAGGTTCTGCGGATAAATTCGCTGCACTTCGTTGATAACATCCGATATGGGTACAAGGGCCCTTCCCGCAAAAAACCAGCCTACCACTGCTACCAGCAGAATACAGGCAACGTAAGCATACAGCATAATCCGCAGGAGCGAACGCATACTCACCTGATCGGCTACGTCGGCGGCTCCGGCTACGCTGACCATGCGTTCGCCATCGTTAGTGTAATAGAGTCCGTAGAGTTTGTACTCGCCCTGATCAATTCGCAGCTCCTTATTTAATCGGATGCGGTTCAGGATATTCCGGTCCAGATCGAAGCGAATGGTATCATTGTTGGCATGGTAGATGTCATTTCGATAGGTGTACAGAATGACATTTTCCTTGTACAACAGGTCATAATTCGACTGGTCGATGAGTTTGAGAATCTCGGAATTTACTTCATTCTGGTTGACCAGCAACTCCACCGTACTCAGGGCTTTCTGACGGAGACGTTTATAGAACTGTTCCTGCAAAGAGTACTCCCGGAAGTAGTAAATGGCCGCAAACGCCAGCAAAACAATCACCGAAACCAAGAGGGTGAATTGAATGGTTAGACGAGTACGAATTTGCATGGAAACCTAATGAATCAGTATTGAGAAAGAGGAGAAAGGTAGCAGGACCATCTGTTAATCTTCCACCTTTAGTACATAGCCCATCCCGTATTGGGTATGGATGAGACGGGTCGTGAAATCTTTGTCCACCTTTTTGCGTAACAGGTTGATATACACTTCAATCACGTTCGTTCCCGTGTCGAAATTGACATCCCACACTTTCTCCGCAATTTCGGCTTTCGAAAGCACTTTTCCCTGATTCCGTAACATAAATTCCAGCAGGGCGAATTCACGGGCGGTAAGTTCAATTTTCTTCTCGCCGCGGATTACCGTTTTCGAATCCAGGTTCATTTCCAGATCCGTATACCGCAGAATATTGGAAGCGATGGGCATGGAACCGTTCCAGCGGCGGGTCAGTACGCGGATACGGGCCAGCAGTTCAGCAAATTCAAAGGGTTTAACCAGGTAATCGTCGGCACCGGCGTCGAAGCCCATCAGCTTTTCGTCAATACCACCCAACGCCGTCAGGAGCAAAACGGGCGTTTCTACACCTTCACTCCGAAGCTCACGGGTCAGTTCCACGCCATTCAGGCCCGGCATGATAATATCCGAAACGATCAGATCGTAGGGATTTCGCTTGGCCAGATGTTTACCAATCAGACCATCGTAAGCAATATCTACTTCAAAACCATTTTCTTCCAGGCCCTGTCTGATGGACTGGACGGTTTTCGGCTCGTCTTCGATGATCAATAGTTTCATAAGTCGTCTATCTTGGGAGGCTCCGGGCCCGTTTCCGCTAACAAAGCGAAAGGTAAGGGCCAGGAGTCAAAAAACCTCGGCCATTAAACCGTAGCAAAGCGGTAAAAGATGCCCAGCGGTAACTTTTTATGGAATGAATCGGGTAGGTACAGTTCCCCAAACTCAGGATTTTCGGTTTTCTCGAAAATCCGCAGAATCAGACTTTCGGCAATCAGGGCCGAAAAACTCAGGGAGTAGAGATTGATCAGGAAAAAGTGCTGTTGTGGGTTCAGTAATTGCTTACAAAGTTTGAGTAACTCGTTGATCTGTTCTTCCAGTACCCACTTCTCGCCGTCGGGACCGCGACCGTAGGCGGGCGGATCCAGAATGATGCCGTGATAGGTATTGCCCCGACGAACTTCCCGCTTCACGAACTTCATGGCGTCTTCCACCATCCAGCGGATGTTCTCCAGATTACTAAGTTCCATGTTTTCCCGCGACCAGCTGATGACCTGTTTTACCGAATCCACGTGCGTAACGTCAGCTCCGGCGGCCCGAGCTGCCAGCGAGGCCACACCCGTGTAGGCAAACAGGTTGAGGACTTTGGGCTTCTCTACGCCGAGGGCCTTGGTTTTCTGGTAGATGAATTCCCAGTTAGCAGCCTGCTCCGGAAACAGACCCACGTGCTTAAAGGAAGACAGAGCAAGTTTGTAGGTAAGCTTCTGCGAACCCAGGGGGTAGGTACCCGTCCAGCGGTCGGGCATCCCCTGCTTCGTCAGCCATTCGCCGCGTTCGGAGTTGCCTTTTTCGCGTTTAAAGTAGGCTTGGGCTTTGCTTTCCCATTCGGCATCCGACAGGGTTTTATCCCAGATGGCTTGCGGTTCGGGGCGGGCCAGTACGTAGGCACCAAAGCGTTCTAATTTCTCGAAACCTCCGCAGTCAATCAGTTCGTAATCAGACCAGGGGGTGGGAGTCAGTAATTTCATAAAAGGTATTGTTTAGACAAGTCTTTTGCTTGTCTTCAGTCTTTCAGGTTTAATCACACCTTCGTACAAGTCACCGAACGTGCGATTTGTTCAATCGATAAACGTATTACTTCTAAGGACTAAAATAGGGCTACTATTCCTGAAAGAAGTTGATGGTTCAAAGACAGGAAAAGGACTGATGAGGTAAATCATCAGTCCTTTCGCATCGTATTTCGGGCAAAATTAATATGCTACTTTATTGAGATAAAACACGTTCCGACGGCCTTCGGCATCATTGGTGATGCGTTGGAAACCCCAGGCCAGGAAGTAGTTATCGTACCAGTAATCCAGATTATCGGTCGAGTTGCGGCGAACCCGGTCTCCGTTGTTATTCGTGGCAATCGCCTGAGCTGTACCGTCTTCAAGCACCATACCGCCTTTGATACTTTTCGAGCGGAGGCTGCCTTTGTCACTATACACCAGCGTTACCTGATCATTCTGGAGATTTACTTTCACTTTTTCCTTCAAGGACAGGGTTTTTACCTTGTCAATTTCAAAGCTGTTGTCCCAGACTAACGCTCCCTGCTGGTTGATACCTGCCACTACGGCGTGTGTATACTGCCAGCCATCAAACATCTGGGAACCGTTATTATAGAAACCACGATTGCCGAAGTAGAAGGGGTTCAGGCTGTACATCCCCCAACCCCAACCGGGATAAAAACCACCCATCGGACCGCCCCAGGGGCCACCACCGTAACCCCAAGGATTTCCATTATTACGGAAGGTAGCCTGGAAGGCTTCAGCGACTAGAATCAACTGACCATCCTTCTGAATCAAATCGTGCAACAGTAACTGTGTGTTCAGTTTTAAATCGCTGCCTTTTTCCTTCTTGCGTTGAACCTGACGCTCGCGACGCTCCTGGTCGCGGGGACTCAGGTAGGAAAAGAAGTTTTTGAAATCCGTGAAGCTGTAGTACTTCAGGGGCAGGATTTCGTTGTCGGTCACCTTACAGATGTAAATTCCCTGTACCATCCGGCCCTTCGTCTGCGACTGCATATTCCGGAAACCATAGGTACCGATCATCAGATTCGTACCATCGGCCAGCGGACTCAGGCGGCCATCGAGCAGGGCGTAATCTTCATCGGGGGTTACCACAATTTCCGAAAGCTGTTTTCCTGCATCGTCGAAGGATTTTACTACAATCGAGTACTCCCGATTTTTCCGAACGGCGTAAGTAACGTTCACGCGGTTGGTTACCGAATCTACGTCAATGGTCTGTACTTCGGCCTGACCTTTGAAGGAGGCATTCAGCAGACGATTCTGACGCGTTTGCAGATTCGTGTACGATAAAATGGGTTGTTCCCGAACCACCCCGGCAATGTATATGCCATCGTGGAAAGCTTTGAACTGGGAAATTTCCATTTTATCCACCGAATGAATTTCAAATTTTTCGGTGAAACCCGGACCAACGTATACTTTAATGATTTCGTACACATTACTCTTATTCCGGCTAAAAAGTAGATACACATTTTTTCCGTCATACGAATACGTGACGTATTCCAGGCCATCCGTAATGGTGCCATCTACTGACCAGCTACGATCCAGATTGGTATCAAAGCGATCGATGTGATACGAGTTTCGGCCCGTCTGGGTGAGCAGCATCACGCCTTCCTGACCCACGGGGATCGTGAAAATATTGGCGGTAGACGAAGGAATAGGAATTTCAAGTCGCTTCTGCTGAGCGAATAGAGTAAGAGAGCCCAATACGAGGGCAAGGACAAAAAGGGGGCTACGCATGTTCATGGCCTAATCCAACGATGATATCAAATTCTTCGGGCCGGACGGGGGAAACCGATAAGCGTGACTGACGGATCAGGGCAATGTTTTGTAGGCGGGTATCGGCTTTTATCGTTTCCAGTGTGACGCTTTTGGGAAGCTTCTCGACGGGCTCCAGATCCACGACTACCCAGCGGTCATCCTCCGTCGTGGGGTCGGGATACGCCTCACGTACCACTTTAGCAATGCCTACAATTTCTTTTCCTTCGTTTGAGTGATAAAATAACACCAAATCTCCGACTGCCATCGCCTTCAGGTTATTACGAGCCTGAAAGTTTCGTACACCATCCCAGACGCCTCGCTTTTCTTTAACGAAATCATTCCAGGAATATTTAAAAGGTTCGGATTTGACGAGCCAAAAATTCATGAATTCTACAATTGGGGGAATAAACCAGTACAAGCGGCAAGGCCAGGGCTCGTTACAGGGACTTCAAAATGAGGGCATCCTTGGCGAGAATCAGTACTTCGTAACGTAATACCGTAGGGATCCGCTGACCCGCTTCCGTATAGTTAATGGTCAGTTCTTTCACGGAATTACCATTCATTACTACCGTATAGCTGCCTTTGTACTGGGTAAGCTTGTTGTTTTTAATGACTGAAACTTGTACGTCATTCTCAGTAAAAGTAAACGTCTGACGGTCTTTGGTAGTCGGGAATTTGTAATCGGCGTTACGATAAATCAGGCGGCCTTCGGTATCTTCCTCATCGGAGTGTTTCCAGGTTTGATGCAGATAACTCAGCTCATCCCGGTCCTGTGGATCACTGGTATCCCGACAACTGCCCAAAAGAGTCACAAGAGCCGTAAACAGCAAAATGGATTTCAGATAGTTCATAAGCGTAGGGTTGGGTAGTTTTGAGTTTAGGGTTTTGAGTTATGGTTAGTGGAGATAAAGCTTTCTCATGCTATCCACAAGTGTTCCAGTAGTAGTTATCTACGTAATGTCAGAACAAAATGATTGATCAATCACCCAACGCAAAACCCTAAACTCTAAACAACATTAAGGAAACTGCGGGAATTTCCGGAAATCGGGTTTGCGTTTTTCCAGGAACGAACGTTGCCCTTCTTTGGCTTCGTCGCTGAGGTAGTACAGCAGAGTAGCGTTACCGGCCAGCTCCTGAATACCCGCCTGTCCATCCAGGTCGGCGTTGAACGAAGACTTGAGCATCCGCAGAGCAATCGGGCTGTTTGCCAAGATCTTACGGCACCATTCCACCGTTGTTTCTTCCAGTTTTTCGATGGCGACCACCTTATTAACCAGACCCATCGACAGAGCATCCTGAGCGTCGTATTGATCGCAGAGGTACCAGATTTCGCGGGCTTTTTTCTGACCCACGATGCGGGCCAGGTAGCTGGCACCGAAACCGCCGTCGAAGCTTCCCACTTTCGGTCCCGTCTGGCCAAACCGGGCGTTTTCCGCCGCAATACTCAGGTCACAGATTACGTGCAGAACGTGTCCACCACCGATAGCCCATCCGGCTACCATTGCAATGACGGGTTTGGGAATTGAACGAATCTGACGCTGTAAGTCCAGTACGTTCAGACGGGGAACGGAATCTTCGCCCACGTAGCCACCGTGACCACGTACCGACTGATCACCGCCCGAGCAGAATGCCCGACCGCCTTCACCCGTCAGAATGATCACGCCAACCCGCGTATCCTGACGGGCCAGTTCCATCGCTTCAATCATTTCGTTGACCGTCAGGGGCGTAAAGGCATTATGTACCTCTGGACGGTTGATCGAAATCATGGCGATTCCTTCGTAGTACAAATAGCGGATTTCGCGGTATTCTTTAATCGGTTCCCAGGGTAGTTGCCAGGAAAGGATCGGAGCAGTTTTCGGATTATTACTCATTACTTCGTGATTTTCAAGATGAAGTCTTTACGCAGCGACTAAATTTCAACGCGTTCTTCGTCGCCTTCGTCGTTATAAAACAGTACATCCCAGGTGTGATCGTACAGCATCGTTACCTGAGCTACGTAGCGGTTATATTTAAAGGAACGTCCCCATTCGTGCGGAGCCACCAGCGAGAGGAGGTCTGAGCCATCCGCTTTTTCGTACAGATACATGGTCTGACCAATGAAGGGCTCAAAGTTAATCGCCGCTGTATAGACCCGTTCTGAAACTTCCACCCGCTTCTGAATGGCCTTGGCCTGATCCAGCAGGGTTTTCATTTGCCCGGCAAGCTGATCGTACTGCTTGCCCGTCTGCTGCCGCATAGCGGTCAGAGCTTTAGCTTTGATTTTACCTTCGTCTTCGGGACGAATGACTGCACTGCCCGCGTTATGGGCGTAGGGAAGGAGACCGGGATTTTCGGCTACCTTGTCTGGGTTAATGGGGTTTTCGAACGCCCCTGCTTCCGTGTTTTCCGGCATAGTACCGATGGTTTTTAGTAGAAAAACGCCCAAAAATACGGATTGTTTGGCAGGAAATTGGAAAGGAGAGACAGGAATCGAGAGGAAGCAGGCAAAGAAGCTCGTATAGAAAGCGTAAAAATTTCGATAGTGCGTAGAATATCAATTGAAAAGCCTTAAAAAGTTAGGCAGATCGTTCTTTCACGACCCGGCGGGCAGGGCGGGGAGCTTTACATTCACCGTTCTGCACGGTTAGATTATGGTCATAAAATTCAAGAGCCCGGTGCAAGGTTCGTTGATTAACGGCGACGAGGTACGGCTGTTTTCCCGGCGTTTGTACCAGCCGGGCATCCAGTTTATAAATGGTTCCTTCCGGAAACTGACGTAGTAAACGCAGCGGACAACGGACGGACAAATCGCCCGGAACCCGCTGATTGGTAATGGTTTTCAGCCGGGGCCGATTCCGGCGGGAATCGAAAACCACTTGAGCAAACAGGTCAATAAAAAAACGACGTTCGTCGGCTGGTAAGAAAGATAATTGCATGGGTTACGCGTAATAAATCCTCCCAAATATACGTCGTAACTGCCCTATAGTCAACCATTTGTCCGTAATTGCTTGCGGTTTTTCTTGAAGAGGAGCGAGCCAGATTTCTTGGGTAAATGAGCAAAGGGAACTCAAGGAAATCGCTGGATTCCGTATCTTTGGGTTTGATTTTCGTTTTACTATTTAGAGCAGAATATTATGCAATTGATTGACGGCAAGGCTGTTGCCTCTCATTTCAAGGCCCAGATCGCCGAAGAAGTACAACAATTGAAAGCTCAATCCGGCAAAACGCCCCATTTGGTGGCTATTTTGGTGGGTACCAATGGAGCTTCTGAAACCTACGTCGCTCACAAAGTCAAAGCCTGTGCAGAATTGGGTTTTGAGTCGACTTTGGTTCGTTTTGACGAAACGGTAACGGAAGCCGAACTGCTTGATAAAGTCCGCGAAATCAACGAAAATCCGGACATGGACGGTCTGATTGTCCAGCTACCCCTGCCTGCTCACATCAACCCCGATGCCGTGATGGAAACGATCCATCCGGCGAAAGATGTGGACGGCTTTCACCCCATCAATATCGGCCGCATGGCCAAAGGCCTGCCCGCTTACATTTCAGCCACGCCTCAGGGCTGCCTGATGCTGCTGGAACATTACGGCATCGAAACAGCGGGTAAACATTGCGTCGTTGTAGGTCGCAGCCAGATTGTAGGCTTACCTATGAGCATTCTGATGCAACGGAACACTTATCCGGGCAACTGTACCGTAACGATCACACACTCCAAAACTAAAAATCTGGCGGAAATCTGCCGTCAGGCGGATATTCTGGTAGGAGCTTTGGGTCGTCCGGAATTTATTACGGCGGATATGGTAAAAGAAGGAGCCGTCGTATTGGACGTAGGCTTGGAACGCGTACCAGACGCCAGCAAAAAATCGGGTTTCTCCCTCAAAGGAGACGTGAAATTTGATGAAGTGGCTCCCAAAACCAGCTTCATTACGCCGGTACCCGGTGGCGTTGGCCAGATGACCATTATTTCACTGATGCAGAATACGCTGTTAGCAGCCAAAGGCAGCATTTATAAAAAGTAATATTCCGTTTGCGGGCTTCCGGTTGACCCGTACAAAGCAATCCGGAAGCCCACCAGTTAAACTTATTCTTCACTCAACTCCGTACCTAATTTATTCATGGCCTCCAATTCGTTGCGGCAGGTTCCGATATTGACCCTGTTGCTGGTGGCTGGTTTAGTGGCCTTTTCGTATGTACCCGAAAGGGTTTGGAGCGATATAAATCTGAAACCAGTTCGATTGTTTTCGTCTATTCAGGAAGATACGAAGCCTTCGCCACCTTTGTCTTTTGCGAAAAAAACACCTTCGGCAAAGACTGCACCGAAGGTTGAGGAGTCCGTGGCGGTGCAGAAGAAGCATCTGCCCTGTCCGAACGGAATTACCTGCATTGAAGATTACGACAGCACGGGGCAGGGTCTTCGGCAGATTATGCAGGCTCTAAGTCAGGAAGCCCAGACCAAGCCCGTACGGATTGCCTTTTTTGGCGATTCCTTTATTGAGGGAGACATGTTGTGCGGGGATTTCCGGGATACGCTACAGGCACTATTCGGTGGACGAGGCGTGGGTTACGTACCTCTCACGTCGCCCGTGGCTAATTTTCGGGCCACCATTCGCCATCAATTCCGGAATTTCAAAACGTATTCGGTCTTACAAAAACAACAGGGAAGTCCAGCTTTGGGAGTATCTGGCTACAGCTTCATTCCTGAAGGTAATAATCTGGTCAATTACAGTACCGGGCGACCTTACGGGGCCAGTCGCTTTGATCGCGTTCGGGTCTTTTACCAAGCCAAACAGAGCAGTGCTTTACGATATACGCTGGGTTCTGAGCCGGAGCAGGCGGATACATTGGTCGCTCGCTCTGCCCTGGCCGAGCACGCTCTGACGGCGGCGGGAAATCAAGTTCGTTTTTCGTTCGGCAATAATTTAACGCTGTACGGACTAAGCTTCGAGGCAGATCATGGGGTCTACGTCGATAATTTCAGTATTCGGGGTAATTCGGGCTGGGGTTTGCTGGGGGTTTCGGAATCCATGTATCAGCAATTCAACAGCTTACAGCATTATAAACTCGTCATTTTGCAATATGGCTTAAATGTCATTCAGCCGAATACGACGCAACTGGGCTGGTACGTTCCCAAAATGATGGCGGCCATTGAACGAATCAAAAAAGGATTTCCCGAAGCGAGCATCTTGGTCATTGGCGTATCCGATCGAAGCATGCGACAGGCGGATTCGTACGTTTCCTTTCCCAGTATTCCGTACCTGATTGAAGCCCAACGTGAAATGTCCCGCAAAACGGGTGTAACCTTCTGGAACCTCTGGGAAGCCATGGGCGGGGAAGGCTCAATGGTCAAGTACGTAAATGCGGGATTGGCGAACAAAGATTACACGCACCTGAAATACGCCGGTGGTCGCAAGATTGCCCGTTTGTTGGCAAAAGCCCTCTTGTTTGAAAAGAAAAAATATGATCAGAATCTTACGACTGAGCCTGCTGCTGTTCGCACTGTTGCCCAACGCTCAGGCTCAGACCTCACTCGTCAAACTACTGTCTCCCAGCATCGAGACCTCCGAAACCAACGCGATCCAGCAGGTCGAAAGCCTGAATCCGTTTTTTGATGCTCTGACGGAATTAAAGGCACGGCAACAGGGCGTTGTCAATATTTTGCACATTGGTGATTCTCACCTACAAGCTGATTTCCTGACGAATACCGTTCGAAAGCAGTTTCAGTACGAATTTGGAAATGCTGGCCGAGGACTGATTGTACCCCTGCGTGTAGCCCGTACTAACGAGCCTCATACCTATCAGACCAGTAGTGAGGCCATCTGGCAAGCCAGACGTTGCATTTTTCCCGACGCCGAATTGCCAATCGGCATTGGAGGTGTAACCATTCGGAATGCCTATCCCGGGAAACGAATGAACGTACAAATTCGCTCGGACTCGGCCCTGGGGTATCAGTTTGATCGCCTTAAAGTTTTCTGTCTACGGGATACCAGCAGTTATGACTTTAATATCCTAGATGCTTCAGGAGCCGTGATGGCTTCCGTACAAACCTCTGGTGGAGCAGAGGGGCAATCACCGATTTTAGTCGATCTCAACGAACTGAACGACGAATTTTCCCTGGAATCCGTTCAAACAAGACCGGGACAAAATCATACGACCTTGTTTGGGTTCAGTCTGGAAAATGGCCAGCCTGGCGTACTCTATCACTCTGTAGGAGTAAACGGGGCTCAGTTTTCGCATTACCGCGACGCCCGGTATTTCGCGGAGCAGACCAAAGGGCTCGAACCGCAGCTTATTGTGGTTTCGCTGGGTACCAACGAAGCCCATAGTGCTGCCCTGACCATGACGGAGTTTTACACCAACATCGATGCTTTGGTACAAAACCTGCAAAAAGCCAATCCGCAGGCGACGATCTTACTGACCACCCCCGCTGATTCGTACAAGCGTCGTACGCAGGCCAATCCGAAAATGGCGGAAGTACGGCAGACCATTCTGAACTACGCCAGCGAACATCATCTGCCTAGTTGGGATTTGTACGGCATTACGGGACCAGCCGCGTTCTGGAGAAAAAATCATCTAATTACGAGCGATGGGGTGCACTACACTCGCAAAGGCTACGAATTGCAGGGAAATTTACTGTATCAGGCTTTAATGCAAGCCTTCAACGATTATGCCACCCATCGACTTTAGTAAACTGACGGAACTGCTTCAGTATCAACCCGAGGCTCCAATTTTATTTAACAGTGGCCTTTTTTTGTGGTTGTTTCTGGGGTTCTCGTCGATATACGTACTGCTGCAACCGCACCACCGGGCCAAGGTCATTTTCGTGACCTTATTTTCGCTGTACTTCTATTACAAATCTTCGGGCTGGTATTTTCTATTGCTGGTACTGGCTACCGTGGTGGATTACGTACTCGGCTGGTTTATTTACGATGCCGATCAGAAGGTATTCAAACGGCTTTGGATGATTATCAACCTGATACTTAATCTGGGCTTGCTGGCGTATTTCAAGTACACCAACTTTTTCTATCAGGCCTGGACCGAGTTTTCGCACCAGCCCTATAATCCGCTGCCGATTTTCCTGCCGGTGGGCGTTTCGTTTTATACGTTTCAGTCGCTGAGCTATACCATTGACATTTACCGGGGTGAAATCAAACCCGTCAAGAGTATTCTGGATTACGCTTTTTTCGTTTCCTTTTTTCCGCAGCTAGTTGCCGGTCCGATTGTACGGGCCAAGGACTTTATTCCGCAGCTTTACCGACCTACGATCGTAACGCCCGAGCAGTTTGGGCGAGCTATCTTTCTGATTGGTAGTGGTTTATTTAAAAAGGTCGTTATCTCCGATTACCTCAGCGTCAACTTTGTTGATCGGATTTTCGATAATCCTACGCTGTATTCGGGGTTGGAAAATCTCTTTGGGGTTTATGGCTACGCGTTGCAGATCTACTGCGATTTTTCGGGGTATTCCGATATGGCAATCGGTATTGCTCTACTGCTGGGTTTCGAATATCCGGTCAACTTCGATTCACCGTATCAATCCCGCAACATTACTGAATTCTGGCGTCGCTGGCACATTTCATTGTCCAGCTGGTTACGCGACTACCTGTACATTTCGATGGGCGGAAACCGTAAGGGCATTTTCCGTACCTATTTCAACCTCTTCATGACAATGGTTTTGGGTGGACTCTGGCACGGGGCCGCCTGGCGATTTATTCTGTGGGGCGTATTACACGGCGGAGCTTTAGTTTTCCACCGCGTTATTCGTTCGTATTTTTCGCCCGGAGCGTACCCGACGTACCGCTGGGTATCTCAGCTGCTGACCTTCCATTTTGTCTGCTTTTGCTGGATTTTCTTCCGGGCTGATTCCATGGAAATTGCTCAGCAACTCTTGCACCAGATCGCTACTGAGTTTAACCCCATGCTGATAGTTCAGTTTATCGAAGGCTATCAAAACGTTCTGTTGGTGATGCTGTTGGGTTATACGTTGCATTTTCTACCACGCTCTATGGAATTACAGGCCGAAAACTGGATTATTCGCCTGCCGCTCGTGGGCAAACTGGCCTGGCTGTTGGCCGTAATTCTCTTGATGACCCAGGTACAGTCGGCGGAAGTACAACCCTTTATCTATTTCCAATTTTAGAAACTACAGTTAGCCTGTAAGAATCGAAAAGTTTCTTCCGAGCGTAACCGATTTCACTATACAAAAAGAAAGGCAGTCATAGAGGCTGCCTTTCTTTTTGTATAGTGAACGGGTAAAATCTAGCGACGGCCGCGAGTAATAATTACTGAACCAATACGATCATTCCAGCCAATGTTGCGTAGACGGTTGTTGCTACTCGTCAGGGTGTAGGAGTTGCCCGTGAAGCTATCGTTTTCAAATACCTGAATGGTGTAACCCGCAGGAACCTGAATCGAAGAAGCTTTTTTGTTCATCTGTCCCAGGGCTGATGAACGATAACGACCCGTATTCAAGGTCACCGAACCTCCCTGATAGTCGTCATCCGCGAAGAAAACGACGGAACCATTGTCGTTGTACCCGGGGCGGTTGTTGTTATAGCCCGGACGATCATTGTAATCCGGACGGCCACGGCCCGGACGGTTATCGGAATAATCGGGGCGACCGTTATAGTTCCGGTCCTGCACGATGCGTAACGAACGAATCTGGTTACCGGATTGGGCTACGTTGCCACTAAACTTCACCGATTGTCCGCGGAAATTAGGTTCCGAAAACGCTTCAACTACGTAGCCATTGGGTACGCGGATGGAACCAATGGAAAAATTGATGGTCCGGAAATCACCGGAATATTGCTGTACGGATTGACCCCGGTAGTTGGAGTTTGAAAAAAAAGTAACGGCTTCGCGGTCGTTACGACGATTCCGATTGGAACCGAATTGAGCAAAGGAGTAGGTGCTGAACAACAGCAGAGCGAAGGCAACTAGATAACGTTTCATGGCTAAAGTGTTAAAAATTTACGGGTACAAAAATTACTTTGATGGGGGCAATTAGTGCGATAGAAATGGATTTGCCAATAGCTACAGGCCGCTTTTGCGATGAAAAGGGTCTTTTTGGCTGTTAAAAAATGTGAATTCAAGCGATGGGAGGCCCATGAAACGAAAGTTGCCAACCCAATTGGGCTGGCAACGTTATACAAAGGCTACGTTCAATGAAACAGATCGGGTTATTTCAGGGCCTGATCGTAAAAGGTGTCGGCATCTTTCTTCAACTGGATCAGCGACGGCTTATGGATGTACATCATGTGCCCGGATTCGTAGTAGGTAAAAGATACGTTTTTCCGCTGTTCCGGCTTAAGTCCCATGTGGTGAAAGGTGTACTCGGCGGCAAAAAATGGCGTCGCCAGATCGTAATAACCCGCACCCACCCACACTTTCAGAAAGGGGTTCTTGCTCATGGCCTGCCGTAAGGTTTCACTCACATTGAGGTAGCTATTTTGGACATTGTTATAATTCCAGGGTTGTACACGCCCCGTCAAGGCCAGGTAAGGCAGGTCATTTTCGTACTTGAGTTCCTGCCGAACGTAGTGATTCAAAGCCGTGGAGTACGGTCCAGAAATGGTGGCATCAAGGCTGGGATCAAACTCGTAGCCATCGCCCGCATCGTCGAAATCCGTACCGGTCATGCGGCCATCCAGCCGGCCCGCCGTTTTACCTTCCGAGCGGAGTAATTCTTTCACAAAACGGCCAATTTCAACGCGTAAACGCGTTTGCCGCAGGTAGGTTTGGGAAAGGCCCGTAAACTTGGACAATTTTTCAGCCAACGCTTTTTCTTCGGTTTCCGTCAGTAAATCACCTTTCATTAGGGCCGTAGTGTACTCGCCTGCGGCAAAGTCGCGGGCCGCCTGAAGCGTTTTCTTGAGGTCGGCCTGGTACTCCGGAGCCAGTTTCTTGTGATACCAGGCAATCGCCGTGTACGTAGGTAAAAAGAGGGCGAAGGGCAAATCATTGCCCCGGTCAAAACGGGCCGTCTGGAAATTCAGGATGGATGAGATAAGCGATATTCCGTTGATGTACAGGTTGTAACGATCCTGCAAATAGCCCGAAAGACCCGCCGCACGCGTAGTACCGTAACTTTCGCCCGCCAGAAATTTAGGCGATCCCCAGCGTCCGTATTGCGTGGTGTAGAGACGAATGAATTCACCCACTGATTGAATATCTTCATTGTACCCGAGAAACTGTTTCTCATTCTCACCGGCTGCGGCCCGACTGTAACCCGTATTGACGGGGTCGATAAAGACCAGATCCGTTTTGTCGAGCCAGCTGTATTCATTGTTGACCAAGGCATAGGGCGGAGCCAGCGATTCTCCTTTTTCGGTCATGGGAATCCGACGGGGCCCAATGCATCCCAGGTGCAACCAGAGCGAAGCCGAACCCGGTCCACCGTTAAAGGTATACGTAATGGGACGTTTCGTCAGATCCGACACCCCATCCCGGGTATACGCGATGAAGAAAATGTTAGCTTTGGCTTTACCACTTTCGTCTTTCAACGTAAGGTAGCCGGTACGGGCCGTGTACGAAATAGTTTTGCCCTGAATGGTCACTTGCCCTTTGGTTTCAACGGGGCTGGGCGGAGCCACAAAGGGTACGGGTTTTTCCTGCGAAGGCTGAGCGTTCAGCGTACTACTCAGCAGCAGAGCGGAAAACAGGTAGAGCGATCGGATTTTCATACGGGAATAGAGAAGAATGAAACGGATGGTAAGGGTTTAAAATCCAATATTAATAACTAAAAATTGAGATTGAAACGTACCGCCGCGGGTCCAGAGGCTCCGGAAGCCCAGTTCGAAAGCCTGCCGTAAACGCAGGACGTTGAAATCGAACGTAACATCAACACCTGTAGATTGGTAAGTACGGCTTCGCTCACCCGTGACGGCATAGCCCAAATCCGCGAAGGCATTCAGTTTGATTCGCTGCACGTACAGCAAGCGACCCAAACTCCAGTCGGGGTAGGCCAGCGGCAACTGATACTGAAGCGTACCCGTCGTTAGTTTCGCAGCACTGGCGTATGCATATCCCCGAGGGTAAAACATCGGGCTGCCAAATACGTACGAATCGCCAGAACCCTGAAACTGTACGCCGCCGTAAAGACGAATGGAATGATGCGGGAAAAATCCTGGAAAGTACAGTCTCGTTTGTAAAGCCAGCAAGTTACCCTGTAGTACACCTCCGAAAGGCGTATTGCGGGCGTATAGACTAAACGTTTGCCCCCAGCGAGGCTGCACATCCCGCTTGGCTTGCCGTAACAGACGGGAGTAACTTAGGGAAACGGTCGTGGCCGATAAATTATGACGGCCCGGCTCGGTACGGCTGCGTAAGGGAAGATCGTAACCCTGGGTCTGAATAAAATTGGCTTGTACAGCCAGCGAGAGTCCTTCCCGATACTTGGAATGGGTCAAGACCAGGGGCAGGCGTAAGCCGACGTTAAATTCGTTTTGTCGCCAGTAATCTTTTCGAAGACTATCAATGGGCAGTTGCTCGTCGAGTGAAAAGACCGTCTGACGTCCGGCACTCGCTACACTCACATCGATGACCGGATACCAACCGTAGAAGCTGAAGTTGCCTTCCCAGCGGCCCTGTCGTTCGTTGGCGTTATAGGTATACCCGGCGGAAGTGAAGGCCGTAGAAAGCAAATTCTGCGATTGGATGCCCACGGATAAGTCCGTCTCGGAGGAAGTCAGCACCGGTCCCCAGCCGTAAATGTTAAATAAATGAGCCCTGGAATAAGGCTTGCGAACGTTCGACTGATTGGGTACGGAAGCCAGTAACGCGGGATTGTTTTCCTGCTGGACCAGCGGACCAAACGAGCGGGTAGGGGAAGTCGGGATTTCCGTAAGTTCAGTCCATTCCGCTGGGTTAAAGGGCAGTCGGGCAATCCGGTAACCCTGTTCCGTAAAATCCTGAAAAGCCAGGGTACGACCATCGGGTGAAAGAGCGGCGTGGTACGCTCCAAAAGGCCGTTGCGTGACAGCGTAATGTTTTTGGCTGGTTCGATGAAACGCGTAAATCTGGTCGGTACCCGTGTACGGAGCGTTGTAAAGTACCCAGTCACCGTACAACAGCGGCTGAGAAAGATTCTGCGTCTGGAGTGGAAAAACATCCTGCGATTGCCCTGTCTCCAGATTTAGTATCGTGAGCGTTTTCTGAGAACCTACCTGTCGTACCATAATGGCCCGGCGACCATCCGCTGCAAACCGGGGCTGTTGGTACAACGACTGTTGAGAATTCGGAAAAGTCCGAAGAACCTGACCGTCGGAAGCCTGCACTAACACCAATTCACTTTTTCCTTCCGTATCAATGGACACCGTGAGAATGGTACGCCCATCGGGCGAAATCGTCGGAGCAAAATAGCGGCTTTTTCGGGTGACTTGCCGCATCGTTCCCGTAGGCAGGTCGAGTGTCTTGAGTACGGTATAATCCCGCATGCCCCAGCGGGGATCAAAGTGTTGTTCCGCCCAAACCAGCGTAGACTGGCCCAGCGAAAGGGTGGCAGAATTTTGTAGAAAACCCGTTTCGTACAGCTTCGTTTCGTTTTGCCCGTCCAGCAGTACGAAAGCAGGAATATTCGCTAATCCCGACTTCAACGCAACGATCCGCCCATCGGGCAATAGTTGTGGGTACTCGTAATCCGTATACACCCGAACGGGTTTGGTAGTAACCTGCGGGGCGGATGACGCTACGGCTTGCTGAGCGGCCCATTGCCGGGTAAAGTCAGCCGCCGCTTCCTGATACAAATCTTCCGTCCGCAAGCCTGAAATCTTCCGCAGTTTGTCCGAAAAAGAAAAGGGGTAGAAGGGGAAACGGTAGTACCGGTCAAGAACCGTATTCCAGACCTCAGGCCCCAGCTTTCTACGGGCGTAATTCGTCAGGTGATAGCCCAGTACATACCAATCGGGAAGGTTATCCCGGTACGAACCCGCAACGATTTTAGGGTAGCTGAACGGCTTATTTCGGCTTAGTAACTGGGTACGGAGCAGGAGATTAAACTCCGGGATTCGCCCGCGTCCGCCGGGGGAGAGTGCCGTTTCCGTGCACACGGCGTCTCCTTCCGCAAACCAGTCAGGGATGCCGGTTTTTAGAAAATTAGTAGCATTGTAGCCAAACAGATAGAACAATCCCTTACTAATACCGGTCATCGCTTTTTCATTCTGAACGACGTGCCGGTATTCGTGCACGGCCAGCAGGTCAAGCCAGCGATTATTGCCCAGAAAATTCGCGTCCTGTGGAGGCGTGATATAGAACTCGGTATGACGGGGCGTCAGGGTCACAAATCCATTGGAAACCGTGGTTTGGGTTTGCAGCACCAGAGGAATACGACGGGGTTTGCGACCAAGGGTCTTGGATACGGGCTCATAAACCGTTTCCATGGTATTTGCTAGTCGATTACTAACTGAATCAAGACCTTCCGGATAAATGATCTGGAAGTGAGGAGTCCGGTACTGAAACCAGCGAATGGAGGCAGGGTTCTGGCTGGTGTTACCTAATTGAGCAAGTGCCTGATATCCAGTCAAACAGCACCATACACAGAAAAGAAAACGATTCATTCCTACGAATCTAGGGAAAAAATGAAGGGTGTAAGCTAAGCACAAACTTTGAAATTTTTAGCAGGGCTACGTAGGCGTATTGGTTTTTTTTGAGGAAAAACGGGGTTAATCTGAGGAAACGAAGGAGCAAAAAACTTGACTCGCTTTCTATTTTAAATAGTTTTGCTAAAAATTTTGTCAATTTAGGAGGCGGTATGAGCATCATTAGCGAGAATATTCGGTATCTGCGGAACCGTAACGATCTGACACAGGAGCAGTTAGCTCGTCGCCTGGGTACCAAAAGGCCAAACATTGGTGCGTACGAAGAAGCGAGAGCTAACCCGCCCCGCGAGACGCTCATCAAACTTTCGCAATTGTTTGGCGTGACGCTCGATCAGTTGCTGACGGTTGATTTACGCCGGATTCGTGATACGCCCAGCCTGAATTTAGGTCCCGCCTCCGCGACGCCTCCCGTTTACCGTCCCGAAACACCCCGTCCACCGCAGCCCATTCAAAAAGTGGTGGATACGTATTTCCGGGAAAAATCGCAGGTTAATCTGGTCGCCCAGCGAGTAACGCTTCGTAAACTCAATCGCTTGGATTTTCTGTCCGATACGCCCGTAGAATTACCCAAAGCATCGGAAGCGTTCAATCGGGCAACGGTTACGGCTCCACCCGTGATTCAGACACCTGTTCCAACGACTCCGGTAGATTCGGGTATTCGGCTGGTCAACCAGGGGCGGATGAGCGAATACGTCATGAAATCGCGGCAGGGGGAGTACATTCAGCAGTTGCCGCCGTTTCAGGGACCGCAGACGAAAGCGGGTGTTGTCCGGGCTTTTGAAGTAGGCGATGATTTTTCCATTCCCGGTTCCATTCTGATTGCTGAACAGGTAACGGATTGGTATACACTTGAAGACTCCCGGCACTATCTGATCGTATCCCGAATGCAGGGTTTACTGTACCGACGGGTCTATAATCAGCTGAAAATCAAAAGTACGCTTTTACTAAGTTCGGATAATCCAGGTATTCAGACGATCGAACTTTCCCTGAAGGACATTGTAGAAGTCTGGGCCGTTCGCGGCTTTTATAGTACCAAGCTACCCGAACCGCCCGTATCGCTTGACCGTATGAAAGCGTTAGTAGAAGAATTAAAAGAAGAACTTGATCGGGCGAAAGCCTGAGACATAAAAAAGCGGATGGCAACCATCCGCTTTTTGTTTATTCTGTAGGCAACTGCGAGAGTTCGTCCAGCGTACGTTCGATGTCGTTCAGAAACCGATTGTTACCGCTCGGATTAACCAGTGATTTGCCAAATTCGTACCAAAGGCCGTCGCCAACATTGATAAAGTTACCTGGATGATCGGGCTTCTTAGGCGTAGCTTTTTCGGCTAGAAACTCACCCGCGTAAATGAGTCGTAGCACCGGATTCAACGTATCCCAGCGAAGTTCATTCGACTTTTCAATGTTCCCCACTTGCATATTCATCTTCACCGTACGTTTGGAGAAGAACACGTTCATTTCCAGTTGTACTGACTTATCCTTCAGTTTCTTCAGATAAATCAGTTTCAGCGGAGCTTCCAAACGGGCCGTTTCGTAGATGGCCTGAATGAGTTCCTGCGACAGGTATTCCCAGGGCTCCCGGTTCCGGGGTTTGCCCAGTAAGGGTTCCTGATCCTTGTATTCAATATTGAGCCAGAACTGATTTTCAGCTTCCTGGGCCGGACGACTGGTCTTGTAAAAGTCGGTTTTAGCAACCAGCGACCGAAGTTCTTCCGTCCAAACGGGTAGGAGTGTACCTTCCCACTCGAAATCGTCGTTACCCGTGAATCCTTCGCCCAGAATTTCTTCTTCCGTCAGATCGTCCCGATCGGTGTATTCAATGCGAAACACCACGTGTAATTCATCCGCCCGATTAACCGTACTGCGGATGAAATATTTATGTGAATACGGAGCAGGGATAAGCTCTGCCGTTTGATAATTGATCTCAACGGATCGTAGAAGAGTTTCCATAAGCACAATTCTGTGCGTGAAAAATAGTGAATAGTTTTTAGTTTTCGGCGTTTAGAGGCAGTTTTCGGGCAGATCTTAACAATTATTCAGTGGGTAGCCCCTGTACAGTAGCTCGTTTATCAACTTTTTCCGTGGGTGTATGCTGGAAAGCATTTACCGTACGTAGAGACCGTGGGGACTTATACGCGGGGAGCTGATTTTTAAGTTGCCAGAGCAATTCCTGATTTAGTTCGGGAGCGAGCGACTCCGCTTCGATGACGAGCGTTAGTGCCTGCCCTAGCCGTTCATCGGGAAAACCCCAGGCAAAGAAACGTTTTCCGGGATAATAGGCTTGTACGATCGGTTCAACCCAGCGTTCCACTTCTTCCAGTTGAATTTTAATCCCTCCAGAATTAATGATATGATCCGCCCGACCCAGCATACGAAAACGTCCACCGTCCTGCATTTCTACGACATCATTGGTCTGAATGCGTTCGAAATTAGAAGCAGCGGCAGTAATGTGCAGGCAGTCGCGTTTGTCAAGCCCTAAAGCTACTCCCGGTAAGGCCTGAAAGTAATCCGACTGCTCGGGACCATTCAGGCGGCGAACGGCAATGTGCGAAACTGTCTCGGTCATGCCATACGTAGCATATACGGGAGCTTGTATTACCTGTAAGGCTGCGTGTAAGCTCTGCGAAACGGCCGCCCCACCAATGATAATGGCCTTCATTTGATTGAGCTGCGGTAAAGATTCACTCGCTTGTTCCAGTAAATGTTGCAGTTGCAGGGGTACAAACGCCGCGAAATCGAGCGAGACATCTTTGGGTAACGGGTCGGAGCTGGGTTCTGTAACAAAAGTGCGTAATCCACATTCCAGCGTACGAACGAGCATCATTACTCCCGCAATGTAGTTGATATTCAAACAGCAAAGGGCCTGATCGCCGGGCTGCAACTGAAAGGTTTCAGCCGTAAGGCGGGCAGAGGCCTGCATCTGAGCCCGAGTTAGCGTAATGATTTTGGGCGTACCCGTCGAACCGGAAGTCTGCAGCTGGAAATGCGATTGACCCGAAAGCCACTGCTGGCAGAAATGCAGGGCCTGAGCTTCGTACTCCGTCTGCGGCTCGGGTAAAGGAAGAGCGGCATCGATTATTAGCATGCGTGTAAAATTAACCGGTTGCCTGAGAAAAACGGAAAGCCGTTGTCTGACAACGGCTTTCCGCAAGGTAAGTAGACCAACCTGTCCTTAGTTATTCAAAAAGGCCGAGTACATCCAGACCATTTTTTCCTGCGAACGAATGTAATCGCTCATTAGGGCACTGGTTCCTTCGTCGTTGATTTCACCCGCTATCGCCAGGATTTCGCGTTGCAGTGGCATAATTACCTTGAACGAATTCAAAATGCCTTCTACTGCCGTAGTACCGTTCGAAACTTTGGCACTTTCCAGAATTTGCGACTGGCGGGCATATTCCGAATAATTGTGGTTCGGTGTATACCCCAACGTTAAAATCCGCTCAGCTACTTCGTCAATTTTTAGCAACAAATCGTTGTACAGCTCTTCGAATTTTACGTGTAATTCAAAGAATTTTTCGCCCTTGATATTCCAGTGATACCCGCGGGTATTTTGGTAAAAAATGGAATAATTAGCCAATAATTCGTTCAGCTTCTGGGCTAATGCAGCGGATTTATCGGTATCTAAACCAATGGCATTTAAAGTACTCATGTTATCGTATCGTTCGGTTGACAAAAAGTAAAACCACCGTTTACGGACGCAAAGAAAATTACTCTTCTTCGGGGGCTTCGACTATTGCCGCAGGAATACTGCGATTTTCGCCGTGAACCCATACGGTAAGCTCATCACCCGCTATGTTCTCAATTTCTGTGCCATCCGGTCGGACGTGTACATCGAGGATATTGTCCCGAAAACGAATAATAAACGAATAACTCTGCCATTGCTGGGGGCAACGGGGCGATAAGTGGAGCTGTCCGTCTTTTACCCGCAGGCCACCAAAACCTTTAACTACTGACATCCAAGTACCTGCCATGGAGGTGATGTGTAGCCCATCTTCGGTATCGTTGTTGTAGTCATCCAAATCCAGACGACTCGTTCGCAGATACATTTCGTAGGCTTTATCATCCATCCCCAGTCGGGACGCCAAAATGGCATGTACGCAGGGCGACAGAGAAGATTCGTGGACCGTACGGGGTTCGTAGTAATCATAGTTCTGCCGAATCGTCGCTTCCTCAAATTCATCCTCGAAGAAGTATAAGCCCTGCAGTACGTCCGCCTGCTTGATAAAAGGCGACCGCAAAATTCGATCCCAGGACCATTTCTGGTTCAGCGGACGATCTTCGGGACGCAGGTCGGTTACAAGAATTTGTTCTTTATCCAGGTAACTATCCTGTTGTAGGAAAACCCCTAATTCTTTCGATTCGGGTAAGTAAAGCTGGTCGATAATGGCCTGGAAGCGACCAAACTCCGCTTCTTCGTTGAGCTGCAGTTGCTGACTCAAAGTGGCGTAACGCTCGGCCTCCGTATTCTTCAACTGATCGGCTACCTCCAGCGTGTATTGCAGGCACCAGCGAGCGATGTAGTTCGTGTACCAGTTATTGTTCACATTGTTTTCGTACTCATTCGGTCCGGTTACGCCGAGCATGACAAATTGTTGACGCTCGTCTGACCACGTAATCCGCTGCGACCAGAAACGGGCAATGCCCAGGAGTACCTCAAAGCCGTATTCACCCAGGTAAGCCGTATCGCCCGTATACCGAATGTAATCGTAGATGGCGTAGGCAATAGCTCCGTTACGGTGGATTTCCTCGAAAGTGATTTCCCACTCGTTATGGCATTCCTCCCCGTTCATTGTCACCATCGGATAGAGGGCCGCTCCTCCCGTGAAACCCAGCTTTTCAGCGTTTTCAATGGCTTTGCCCAGTTGTTTCCAACGGTAAATGAGTAGGTTACGGGCTACTTTGGGTTCTGCCGTGGAGAGATAGAAGGGAATGCAGTACGCTTCCGTATCCCAATAGGTCACGCCGCCGTATTTTTCTCCCGTAAATCCTTTGGGACCAATGTTGAGGCGATCGTCTTCTCCCGTATAGGTCTGACTGAGTTGAAACAAATTGAACCGAATGGCTTGTTGAGCTGCGACGTCCCCTTCAATGACAATATCCATCTGCTGCCATTTCTGGGCCCAGGCTTCGATTTGTTCCCTCAAAAGTTGTTCGTATCCTTTTTCGGCCATGGTAGCCAGGTACGTCTTGGCGTGGGCGAGCAGGTCCTCACGGGCGTGATTCTGGTCACTCAGGTTGCAGGCGTATTTAATCAGAGCGATTTCTTCGCCTGCAATGACGTCCAACTGAATGCGACTGCTAACGAAACCTTCCTGCTTGACGGGCAAGGCTTGGAACGGAAACGAAGCTCCGTCTTTGTATAAAGCGAATTTCTGACCCGTAACGACTTGGAATTGAGGTACCCCGTACTCATTCGGCACCGTAGTCAGGTGGAGGTAGCCTTCCGCAAAACCCGTTTCCCGGTGAATCTCCTGCCAGAATTTCTGGTCGTAATTGGAGTCGCGGTTGGAAATCGTTCCGTCGATGTAGGGCATGATGGTGAGTTTGCCATCAAAATTCAGGGGTTTGATGCAGTAGCGAATGACCCCGCCTTCATCGTGGGTGAGCGAACAAAACCGTTTCGCCGTGACGCCCACCTGTTTACCGGAAGGCAGCATCGCCACAAACGAACGGCTCAGCCAGCCTTCTTTCATATTCAGGGTCCGACGGAATTCGTGCACGTGGCAGTTCGCCAGATCCAGTTTTTCGTCCTCCAGCTCAATCTGGATACCAATCCAGTTGGCGGCATTTATGACTTTCGCGAAGTAATTGGGGTAGCCGTTTTTCCACCAGCCAACCCGGGTTTTATCCGGAAAGTAGACTCCGGCTACATAGTTACCCGGTAGGGTTTTGCCGGAGTAGCCCTCTTCAAAATTGCCCCGCTGACCCATCCGGCCATTACCCAGGGACATAATCGATTCGGTGATTTCATTCCAATCCGCATGAAAGCCTTCTTCGATGATGCACCATTCATCGTGGTTCAAATAATTTTTCATCCGAGTTTAAGTTCAGCGATTAGTTGTTTCCAGTAGGAGGGGTCACTAATCGGTATGTGAAGTACGCCCAGTCAAGAGAGGGCTGAGCGTACGTAAGTTCTTTTCAAAAGGGGTTTACTGCCAACCCAGCAGTTCGTCGCTGAGCTTGGTCAAACTGGTTTCGGTAAAGGCCGTAATTACCACGTCCGCTTCCGTGAGTACTTCAGGAGATCCGACGCCGACGGCTTTCATTCCTCCCCGGTGGGCGGCTTCAATGCCCGCCACGGCATCTTCAAAGACGACACAATCGGCGGGATTTTGGTGTAAGGCCTGGGCTCCGAGTAAGAAAACTTCCGGATCAGGTTTGCTTTTGGTCGTATGCGTACCATCGATGATGGCATCAAAGGCATCGAGCATATCAATTCGCTCCAGAATCAGTCGGGCGTTTTTACTGGCAGAACCCAACGCAATGCCAATCCCCGCTTTTCGTAAGGAATCAAGAAAGTCACGAACGCCGGGCAGAACTTCCTGCGGCGTCATTTGATTGACATAGGCTAGATACCATTCGTTTTTGCGAGCGGCCCATTGCTGTTTTTCTTCATCGGATAAAGTAACACCACCCCATTGCAGAATCAATTCCAGCGACTCCATGCGGGAAACACCCTTCAACTGTTCGTTCTGGTGTTCCGTGAAGTCAAAACCCAGTTCATTGGCGAGTCGTCGCCAGGCTTTAAAATGATAAATAGCCGTATCAACAATTACTCCGTCAAGATCAAACAGGCAAGCTTTCAAGGCAATCTAAAGTTTTGGTTTCCAGTTATTGAAGCTCCAGTACAAGGGAGGAACGAGCGGGAATCTGAATCTGCTGTACATTCGATATCCGGGCTCCCGTCAGTACATTTTTGGCCGAAGAAAAGCCATTCATGCGTTCACGAAAGCGGTCCGTATCGATCGTTTTTTTCGTCGTATTGGCGTTCATGAGTATCATTACCGTACCCTTAGTATCGTGCCGAAAATACGCATAGATTCCGTCCAGTGGCAAAAATTGCGTCAATTTTCCTGTTTGCAGGGCTGTGGAGGTTTTACGGAAGTTAGCCAGCGTACGTACATAGGTAAAAGCTTCATTTTCGGTAGCGGTTCGGCCAGCGGCTGTAAACTTGTTGGTAGGGTCATTGGCGAAACCACCCGGAAAATCCTTACGAACTTCAGCATCCGATGGATTTTTAAAATTCTTCATAAGAAGCTCCGTTCCGTAATAAAGTTGGGGAATACCGCGGGTCGTAAGCAAAAAAGTTATGCCCATTTTGTACTTGTCCAAATTTTCCCCAATCACCGAATAAAAGCGATCCAGGTCATGGTTGTCGAGAAAAATCAGATTGCGGTAGGGATCTTCATAGAGGAGATCCTGCCCCAGCGTTTCGTACCAGCGGTTAATGTTCTGATTTAGGGCTTCGTTGCTAGCATTATAGATCTGAAAATCAATGGCTCCGGGTAGGTTGCTCTTCCAGGGAACATTGAGTTTATTCTTAACGAAGTACGCCTGATTTGTGACACTGTTTACCCAGTTTTCACCACAGATATACAGGTTGGGATGCTCTTCCAGCAGCCGCTGGTTAAGCGTATTCATGAAGTTCAGATCGTTGTAAAAATACGTATCTACCCGCCAGGCATCAATGCCGAAATACTCGACCGACCAGAGGGCATGCTGAATCAGAAAATTTGCTACGTAAGAATTTTTATGATTCAGATCGGGCAGGAAAGGAACGAACCAGCCATCCTGGCTCACTTTGCGGTCGTAATCCGAAGCATAGGGGTCTACGACGGGCTGGTCTTTGTAGGTCGTGTTCTGATACTGCGGCCACTGGTTCAACCAGTCTTTAGCGGGCAAATCTCGAACCAGCCAGTGATTTTTCCCTACGTGATTATACACCGCGTCCTGCATGATTTTTAGTCCCTTGGCGTGAGCCGCTGCTACGAGTTTCAGGTAAGCTTCGTTTCCGCCCAGGCGTTTATCAACGCTGTAGTGGTCTGTAAAGCCGTAGCCGTGGTAGGACGAACGCATGGCTCCCCCTTCATTCGTGGTAGGCTGATCGTTTTCGATCACGGGATTGAGCCACAGCGTCGTTACGCCCAGTTCTTTAAAGTAATCCAGGTGTTTCATGATGCCCGCCAGATCGCCACCGTGTCGCAGAAACGGATTGTTTCGGTCCAGTTGCGTATCGGCCATATCCGCGAAACGGTCATTGGAAGGATCGCCATTAGCAAAGCGGTCGGGAAGCAGCAAATAAACAAAGTCCCGCGAATCGACGGTCTGGGGGCGGGCCGTACGAGCCTTCAGTTCATAGGGTATCGTGACGATCATTTCCCGGCCACCGTTGACGATCGTACTGTTATTTCGTCTTTCCGTTAAAGGAAAGACTTTCGAAAACTGTAGTTGTAGCGTGCCGGGTTTAGTATCCGCACCGATGGTCAGGTCCACAAACACATAATTCGGGCTTTCCACCTGATGCACCCGATCAACAAACACGCTGGGGTAATTGACCTTTACTTTCGCACCTTTGATATTCGGCCCGTATACCAGTAGCTGTACCTGTTGCCTTTTCATACCCACGTACCAGTTGGTGGGGTTAATGCGTTGGATCTTAAGACCTTGAGCAAAGAGGGGTAGCGTCTCAAGAAGCAGAAAACAGAAAAGACTGATCCGCAAAAACATGGGGCGAACAATTAAAGTGAGTAGCAAACGAACGTAAAATTTACGGAAATATTAATTTGTTGCGATAAAATTGATTGATTTGGATACTTAATGATAGTTAAGGGCATCAGTAAAGAAAAAATAGTCGGGAAAAGAATTCGAAAGTGTGATTCACAACCCTGATTTTTGAAACACTTCCGGTGAAAATGCGGTAGTGTCATTCCATAACTTCCCAAGAAAACAACCATGTCTGTAGAAAAGCAAAACGACAAGCTGCTCATTTATGAATTGACCATTCGTTTGTTCGGTAATAAACAGTCGCAAGTAAAACCCTGGGGCTCGTTGAGTGAAAACGGTACCGGCACGTTTAGGGATGTCAGTGATACCGCTCTGAAAAATTTGAAAAATTTCGGTATGACCCACGTCTGGACGATGGGTGTGCTGGAACACGCCACCATGGAAGATTTTTCGGCTCTTGGTATTCCCAAAGATCATCCGGCGGTGGTAAAAGGTCGGGCCGGCTCGCCGTATGCCATCAAAGACTACTACGACGTGAATCCCTTCCTGGCTCAGGACCCTTCGCGGCGGATGGAAGAGTTTGAAGCGATGGTGAAACGGGTCCACGCTCAGAAGCTAAAGCTGATTATTGATTTTGTACCGAATCACGTGGCTCGTCAGTATCACTCTGATGCCAAACCCGCCGGGGTGCTTGATTTTGGCGAAACGGACGCGGATACGCAGGCGTTTTCTCCGGCCAATAATTTCTATTATCTGCCGAACGAAGAGTTTGCCATTCCGGAGGGTGTTCACCTGCCCATCGAATCCCCGCACCCGTACTTTGAATATCCGGCCCGAGCCACGGGAAATGACGTGTTTCAGGCTCAACCCAGTATCAATGACTGGTACGAAACGAGTAAACTTAATTACGGCGTTGATTACCAGAATGGGCGTTCCTGTCACTTCGACCCCATTCCGGATACTTGGCTAAAAATGCGGGACATTCTGCTGTACTGGGTGGCGAAAGGCGTAGATGGCTTCCGCTGCGATATGGCTGAGATGGTGCCGGTGGAATTCTGGGCCTGGTGTATTCCCCAGATTAAAGCCAAAGGAGACATTATTTTCATTGCTGAAATTTATAATCCGCTACGGTACCACAACTACATCCACGTAGGTCAGTTTGATTACCTGTACGACAAAGTAGGAATGTACGATACGCTGCGGGAGCTGATGGAAGATCGGGGACATGCTTCGGGCATTACGCGGGTGTGGCAACACGAGTCTGGTGATATTGAGAAACACATGTTACGTTTCCTGGAAAATCACGATGAGCAACGGATTGCCAGTGAGTTTTTTGCCGGAAAAGCCGAGTATGCCATTCCCGCCTGGGTGGTAAGTGCCACGCAGGGACGCGGTCCGGTGATGTACTATTTCGGACAGGAAGTAGGCGAGCCCGCTGCCGAAGCCGAAGGGTTCCAGACGAACGATGGCCGAACTACGTTGTTCGACTGGTGGCGGGTGCCGCAGTGGCAGAAATGGATGAATGAGGGGAAATTCGACGGCGGACTATTATCGCCCGAAGAGAAAAAGCTGTACGATTTCTACTTAGCCGTAAATAAACTCTGCCGCAAGTCGGAAGCCATTCAATACGGTAATTTCTTTGATTTACAGTACGTGAATGGGGGCGGTCAATCCGCAGGCTACGACGAATCGAAACTGTATAGTTACCTGCGGTACACCGAAAATCAGCTGTTACTGATCGTAACGAATTTCAGTCGGACGCAGACGTATCAAACTTCGGTACGAATTCCCGAATTGTTCTGGAATATGGCGGGCCTTTCACCGCAGGCATCGTATGCGTACAAGGAGATTTTCCTGAACAAAAAAGTAAAAGGAAGCTTCCAGGCTACGGATGGAATTGCCGTCCAAATTCCGGCCAACAGTGCGTTGATTTTTGAAATCACTCCCTAAACGTAATCCATTCCCTACGCGAATGCCCGGTTCCCCCGCTTCTGCTTCCGTTTTCTCAAAACCCCGGTTATCGTTCTGGCAAATCTGGAACATGAGCTTCGGGTTCATGGGCATTCAATTTGGCTTTGCTCTGCAAAACGCCAATACGAGTCGCATTTTTTCCACCCTCGGAGCAGACGCCGAAGAAATCCCTTTGTTATGGATTGCGGCTCCGCTGACGGGCATGTTGGTACAGCCCATCATTGGCTACTTCAGTGACCGAACCTGGCACCCCAAGTGGGGGCGGCGGCGACCGTTTTTTTTCTTTGGAGCCGTATTTGCTACGCTGGCTCTGATTTTCATGCCCAATTCCTCCAGTCTCTGGATGGCGGGCAGTATGCTCTGGATTCTGGATGCATCGATCAACATTTCGATGGAACCGTTCCGGGCCTTTGTGGGCGACCTGCTGCCCAGTGAACAACGTACGTCCGGATTTGCCATGCAAAGCTTTTTCATTGGCGTGGGAGCGGTAGTGGCGTCGGCACTGCCCGCTATTTTTACGTACCTCGGCGTAGCAAATACGGCAGATCCGGGGGAAATTCCGAACTCGGTTCGATGGTCGTATTACCTGGGAGCTGCCGCTTTTATTTCCTGCGTCTCGTATACCGTACTCACTACGAAAGAATATCCACCCGAAAATCTGGAAGCCTTTCGTCAGGAAGGACGAAATCGACGGCTGGGCGATGAATTCAAGGAAACCTTTTCGGGCTTGTTTCAAATGCCTAAGGTGATGCGTCAACTGGCCGTTGTACAGTTTTTCACCTGGTTTGGGCTGTTTTGCATGTGGATTTATACGACCAATGCCGTAACAGAACACATCTACGGAACCAGCGATACGCATTCCGAACGGTACAATGAAGGGGCAAATTTTGTAGGGACGGCATTTGCGGTGTACAATGGCGTCTCGGCTCTTTTCTCCTTACTGGTTCCAACTATTGCCGCCCGAATCGGACGGCGAATGACCCATTTGCTAAGTTTGGTTATCGGAGGGGTTGGACTGATTTCGATCTATTTCATACAAGATCACCAGTGGCTGTTATTGTCAATGACGGGCGTCGGTATTGCCTGGACGAGTATTCTGACCATACCCTACGCTTTATTATCCGGTAGCCTACCTGCTGAACGAATGGGTTACTTTATGGGCGTATTCAACTTCTTTATTGTATTCCCTCAGTTTCTGGCGAGCCTGGGCTTATCCTATCTCATCAAGCTGGTAGGTTGGGCTCCGATTCAGGTTATCGTCTTTGGGGGAATTTTATTGATCATTGCGGGGTTAATGACCCTGCGTGTCGATGATGAAGAGAAGGCTTAACAAACGATTCTACGTATTCAGTCAATGATAAAGGTAAGTATGTGGCTTGGCTTATGGCTGGCCTTCGTCATGGGTGACCTGGAGCTAATTCAGCAAAAGCTTCTAATTCCGAAGGGTCAGACGCCGGGAGAAACGGCGGGTACCGTAGCCCTGAGTTTTCTCAATACGCCTTACGTGGCCCGTACTCTCGAACAACCCGGCGATGAACAGCTGGTGATAAACTTGCGAGAACTGGATTGTACGACGTTTGTGGAAAACGTACTGGCTCTTACCCAAACTATTGAGTCCGATACGCTGACTGTGGATCACTTCAAGCACCAATTAGCCCGGTATCGCTACGATCAGGGGAAGGTACAGGGGTATGGAAGTCGGCAACATTACTTTTCATCCTTCTTACAACAACTGGTTGGATACGGTGAAGCTCGATTGATGGCAGAGGCGTGGGGCGGCGTGCCCTACAACAAACCCATTGATTTCATGACGAAGCACCGGAATCTATACGCTCAACTGGCCGATTCGCAGAATTTCGAGCGAGTACAGTCGCTCGAACAGGCCTTGAATCAGATTCAGAAGTACTACATTCCGAAGGATAAGTTTTCTGCCATCGAGTCAAAACTACGAACAGGCGATATCATTGGTATTACCTCAGCCAAAGCTGGACTGGATGTTTCACACGAAGGATTTGCGTACCAAAAAGGGGGGAAGGTGTATTTGCTGCACGCCTCAACAGATCAGAAAAAAGTGGTGATTTCGGCGGAACCGTTGGCAGCGTATTTGAACCGGCACCGGGATCAGACGGGTATCATTGTGGCTCGTCTACAATAAATCACGAGTACGAACTCAAATCCATTGACTATTTAACAAAGGCTACGAGGCATGGCGAAACGGCTTGATACCCCTAAAAAATCAGACAGACCCCTGGATAAACGCACAGCAATTCTGGAGGCTACGCTGGATTTGATTTCAAAGAATGGGTTCCATGCCACACCTATGAGTATGGTTGCTCAGCACGCCAACGTAGCCGCCGGAACGATTTATCATTACTTCGAAAGCAAGGAGCAACTGATTGATGAGCTTTTCCTGCTGTACCGGGACAAAATTGCTCTGGTGATTCAGGAAAGTGATGATACGACTAAGCCGTACCGAGATCGGTTCAGAAGTGTATTTCTGGGTTTGTACGACTACTATGTAAGCCATCCCGATCAGTTTCTGTTTATTGAGCATTACGCCAATTCGCCCATTATGAACAAGCTCTCCAAAGAGGAGATGTTCAACTTTTATCAGCCACTCTGGGAGTTTTTACGAAAAGGTATTCACACGGGACAATTGAAAGACATCTCCTCCCGCTTGATGGCCTGGATGGTCTATGGTAATATTACTGCTGTCGTAAAAATGAAACTTTCGGGTGATTTGACGCTGGATGTTATGTTGCTGAATACGGCCGTAAATACGGTTTGGGAAGGATTGAAGCGGGGGTGAGGCCGGTTTTCAATTTTGGTAGGATAAACCCAATGAATATAGTGGGATGGGCCATCCGTAGCATTTGCTACGGATTTTTTAGTTGGTAGGCTGTGCTTACCGGGCGGGTCGGTTCCCCGCATTGCATAGGGGGCAAAGTATATTAAATCCCTCCGGGGTTGGTATACTTACTTAAAAAGGAAAACATTGGTGCAGGTTTCCTAACCTGTACCAATGCAATGGGTCTTGCTTGAGTTAAGTAAGCAACAAAAACAAAACCGGGAAGTCTAGATACCTTCCTCATCAGAAGACCTCCAAACTTCCCGGTTGTCGCAGTCAATTGAAAACTGTAAACCAAAAACTGTAAATTACTTAATCTTACCCGCTTTTTCCCATTCTAGGGCCAGTTTCACGGCATTATAAGCGTTTACTTCACCGCCTGAATTAGAAAGTTCGCCAAAGGCAACCTGACCTTCGCCACCGGGCTGATTAACCTGTTGTTCCGGAAACTTCACAGTTGATTCAATCAGCAATTGCCGTAACTGAGCGGCCGTAATTTTGGGAAAATAAGATTTCACCAGAGCCGCCACACCCGCAACTACCGGAGAGGCCATCGACGTACCGTCCAGTTCTTCGTATTTAGAACCGGGTACGGTGGAGTACAGAGCCACGCCGGGTGAGAACAAATCGACGCCTTTTTTACCGTAGTTCGAGAAGTTGGCCACTTTGTTGGGTTCCCAGCTCAACGCACCAACTTCAATCCAGTTGTTGGGCTCACTACCTGATTTGAGTTTACGGTTCGGGAAGTTAGGCTCTACATCCGTATTCTGTGATTCGTTACCGGCGGCATGAACCAGCAGTACATTCTTCGATTCCGCGTATTTCACGGCTTCATCAACCGCTTCTTTCTGGGGTGAATACGCTTTCCCAAACGACATATTGATGATCTGAGCTCCGTTGTCAACGGCGTAACGAATGGCATTGGCCACGTCTTTGTCACGTTCATCGCCGTCCGGTACTGCCCGTACTACCAGGATTTTTACATTATCAGCGACACCCTTCATGCCCAGGTCATTATTCCGGTCAGCACCGATGATACCCGCTACGTGCGTACCGTGACGAGCGTCAGGGCCGATCACGTCGTTGTTGCCGTAGTTATGATCCTTGGTATCTTCGGGATTATCACCAATGATAGTCTGACGGGCGTTGTAATCCGGATTAAGTTGTACTTCAGCTTCCGTCTTATAATGATCGTAAGCTTCCTGCAACTCTTTCTCATTGTAACCCATTTGGAAACCGCGTTCGTAGGCGGCAATCGCCCGCTTCAGCTTACCATCGGCGGTCGTTTTATCGATTTTAGCTACATCTTCCGCCGTGACGGTATCCTTCTTCAGGTATTCTTTCAACGTTGCACCGGCTTCTGTATAAGACTTCAGCAGGTTTTCAATCAACGGAAGCATCATTTTCGACTCCTGAGCTTTCTCGTTGTAGGCAATTTTTAATTCCTGATAGTATGTGAAGGCGTCTTTCTGATCGGCAGGAATATCGGCTTCCGCTTTTCCTTCGAAAAGTTTCTTGTACTTGCCGTATTCCCGGGTCAGTTCCAGGCCTTCCTTATCAACGTTCTGTCCGTCTTTATTGCCGAGGAAGCTCCAGCCGTGCACGTCATCCACGTAGCCGTTGTTGTCGTCGTCCTTACCGTTACCCGCAATTTCCTTGGGGTTGGTCCAGATTTTCGATTTCAGATCTTCATGGTTAATATCAATTCCGGAATCGATCACCCCGACGATCACGGGCGATGATTTACGTTTTTTGACTAATTCGTAGGCTTTCTCTGAACTTACGCCGCGGATTTTATCGGCCGAATAGTCAAGATTAAACCAGTTGGTTGGGGCTTTCGTCTTTACCGGTTCCGTAACAGGAGCCTGATTCTGAGCGGTTGCTAAATGGGCAGCAAGCAGTGCTACCGGAATGAACCATTTACGCATATCAAATCGTGTTAATGAAATTTCACCTATATTAACTCATAAATAGGAAGAAAAGTCCGGGAAAGCCTACTAATTATTGTTAAAAGGCCCAGATTCCGGACATTCGGGTGTTTTAAGCTTGCAATTGATTTTGAATCATTTGTAAACCCAGACTGGCTTTTTCAGCAATATACGTTACATTTTTCCGACGTGAAACGGAGGGTAGGTTCGGATCGACTACGTAAACGGGCGTATTCGGACGAACAAAATCAACTAGACCTGCCGCTGGATACACCTGCAAAGAGGTGCCAACCACGATGAATACATCCGCTTCCTCGCAGTACGGAATTGCTTCCTGAATGGCCGGAACCTCCTCTCCAAACCACACAATATGCGGTCGCAACTGGCTGCCCAGTTCGCACTGATCGCCTACGTTGAGAGCCCAGTCCCCCAGCTCATAAATCAAGGCCGGATTTTTCGTTGAGCGGGCTTTGAATAACTCCCCGTGTAAATGTAAGACGTGCGTACTGCCCGCCCGCTCGTGCAGGTTATCTACGTTTTGCGTAATGATCTGAACTTCGAAATCTTTTTCAAGTTCGGCTAAAATGTGATGAGCTGCATTGGGTTCAGCAGTCAGAGCCTGTTTGCGGCGTTGGTTATAGAAGTCAAGCACCAGAGCCTGATCTCTTCGCCAGGCCTCTGGTGTGGCAACGTCTTCAATACGATAGTTTTCCCAAAGACCATCCGAATCCCGAAAGGTCTTAATGCCACTTTCGGCGGAAATACCAGCTCCGCTTAATACAACTATTTTTTTCATAGGAAGTGAAGCGAGTTTACGTTGGTTTGAACGGGTTTAAGGTTTAAAAGACTAGCGGCTAGTAAGCTCTTGCCAATTGTCACTTTTATGGTTTGAAAAGTTTGATAGCTAGTAAATTACAAAAGACCAAACGTGTTTCATGCCTCATTCAAACTTTAAACTACTTTAAACCTGTAGTTAAGGAGATACCTGTCCGGCCTCTAACCCCTAACAACCGAGTGAAATGTGTAGTGGCGAATTATCAAAACTGGTGGGGATTAACCCACGCTTTTTATTCAAATAATTGCAAGTAATAAAAATGAATAAGTTGATTTTTCGAACTGAGTTAGATGGAAAGCCAATGACAGTAGCATAAAATATTCGATAACTCAAAGGAAGTAACTTAGTAAATGAGTGAAAAACTATAGGAAGCATAGGTGTGAATGTTGTTCCTACTTTTCTTTCCTGAAAACAGCTATGGAAAAAACAGCCGCCACGAGAATACCAGCTCCAAATAGTTTGAATGCTTTATCTAGACCGATATCGACGATCAGGCTCAATACCAGACTTCCGAGGCCGTAGCCTGAAAAAAGGAAAAAAGCGAAAAGTCCTGTAGCCGCACCTTTTTTAGAGCTAAACGTGGTGACAATAGCGGCAAATAACGGATGAGATAAATCAAACCCAAAAGAAAGCAGGGCTACTAAAAGGCAGGAAGCGGCAAGGCTAAAATTCTGGCTTAACAGCAACACAGAAACTGCCCCAAGAAACAGGCCGATGGGGATAATTTTATTTCTCCCATAACGATCAGCCAGCCTTCCTAACAATGGCCCAAACAATAGTCCAGGAATACCGTAACCTAATAAGGCAAGACCAATCTGACGTTCGTTCAGTCCATAATTCTTGTAAAAGAAATAACCTAACCAGGCAAAGACACCGCTATGGAACATTCCATTGACCAATACATAAAAATAGGTATACCTTGCCCTTTCAGTCGATAAGATTGTGTGGAAAGACCGCAAAATACTATCCTTGGTTTTGGCCACAGCTTCCCTTTTCTCGAAGTTGTTTTTTTGTCGCAATGTCAGCATAAAAATAACCAAGCCAATTGCTGCGACCCCTACAAAAAGCCATCGCCAGCTTACAAAAGAAGTAATCAATGCCCCGGCACTGGATCCAAAGGCTGTACCCCCTGCCATACTGCCGAAGAAAATCCCTAGGGCGTGTCCGCGTTTTTCGTAAGGATAGGTATCACTAATCCAACTAATGGTCGTAGGGGCAACACCCGCAGCACCGATGCCTGTTAACAGCCTTAGGAAGATCATCTGATTAATTCCATTGACGAAGGCTGTTAATAAGGTAAGCAAGGAAAACACAAAGAGGCAAAAGGCAATAATCCGGAACCTGCCGAAGCGGTCGCTAAGCGGTGCATACACCAAAGTAAACAGTCCATACCCGAGCAGATAGGCAGGTTCAATAAAGCTGACGTGCCGGACAGTAGTGGTAAACTGTTTGGAAAGCATGGGCAGCAGCGGTGCTACCATGAAGCCTTGAAAAAATATGATGAAAGTAGCCAGTGATACGATATATACCGGCAACATAGATACCTGTGCAGTCGTTCTGCTGGTTTTAGTTAGTCCGTCCATTCTTTTGTTTGTTGAATGGGCCAAACTTCGGAACGATGACAAGAACACGGCTTACACCTATTCAGGTAATGATTGGACTTTTTATCGATTTCGGGTGTCGAGAGGCCGCCACATGAGTTGAAGGGCATCATCGCGGTAAGCCGTAGGGGTCATACCCGTCATTTTTTTGAAAAACCGGTTGAAATAAGCTGCCTCATTGAATTGCAGCAGATCGGCTATTTCCGATACCTGCAGATCGGTATGCGTCAGCAAGCTTTTTGCCTCCAGCAGTATCTTTTCATTGATATGGTATAAAGCGGTGTGTCCTGTATATTTTTTGATGAGGAAGTTTAAATGGCTAGGGGTGAGGTGCAGTTCAGCCGCAATGCTTCTTACGCTTGGCCTCTGTTCCTTTTTGGCGGTTGGTGCATCGATCGAATAGGCATTCAACACGTTCCTGAACCGAATCATAAGCGAAGCCTGCTTTAACTGGAAATCTGTCTTTGCCTCTTTATCTTTATAGTACAGGCGGCGAACCTGAATAAGCAACACTTTTAACAAGTGTTGTATCATTTCAAAATGATCGGCATTACTGGATTTCATTTCGTCAAGCAGTGCTTCAGCGGTATGGCCGATGGCATCCATATCTGCCTGGGACAATCTTAAAATTGAATTAGCCCCGTTCACGAAAAAGGGGAAGTCTTTTTCAAACAAGGGCTTTAGCGGGTCTATTCCCGCAAATTCAGGCGTAAAACAAATCAGGTAACCGTATATGGTTTCCACACGTTGCCAGCTTTCTATTTTACCGGGATACGTGAAATATATAGAGTTTGAGGAGGTACTAAAGGTTTCGTCAGGTAATAGAAACCGAAGCCCGGGTGTTTTACAAATAACCAGCCTGAAAAAGTTACCACGAAAGAGCGGCATGAACAATAACTTGCCTTTAGCCTGGTCTTCCATTCGCATAATAGTAAAGAAGTTATTTTCTGCCTTGCCAATCCTGAACGTATCGAAGAAGTCACTGATTGTATCGAACCAGGGAATGTAGACTTGTTTGTTTTTCTTTGCCATGTATGATCAAAACCTATTCCAAACTTACGTAAAAAGATCCCTACTGTGGCTTTGATACACTTTGCACGGTTTAACAAAATATAAATAGGTTTTCTAGTCAATTAACCGTCCATATAAGCCTCTACATCTATCGAATACCTTGCTGTAGTAAAATTTTAAATCATGATCGAACCAGGTGTGGCGTAAATGAATAGAAATGAAAAGGGGGACTGTAACGTCCCCCGATGGTCAATCTCTTTTACAGAATTTTGCAGCCTAATCACTACTATTGAAAAGCAAAACTGCCTGCTTATAGCGGGCAGTTTTGCTACATGTTAAGCAGAGGCAGCTTACTTTTTAGGTGCTGCTTTCTTACGAGTCGTTTTCTTTTCTTCCGTAGCGGCTGCTGGACTTTCGCCTCCTAACTCGAGGCATTGTTCCAGCGTCAGAGAAGCGGGCTCGGTTCCCTTGGGAATTTTCACGTTCCGCTTGCCAATCTGAATGTATGGCCCATACTGACCGTTGAGCACTTTCACCGTCGTATTTTCCGGAAACTCCTTAATAATTTTATTGGCTTCGGCGGTTCGTTTATTCTGGATAATCTGAATCGCTTCGGCCAGCGTAATCGTATCCAGATTCATGCCCCGGGGTAGGGAATAGAACTTACCATCGTGCTTCACGTACGGACCAAAACGGCCTTTGCCCTTCGAAATGGGTTGACCTTCAAACTCACCAATAGCGTCGGAAGCTTCGGCTGCCCGTTTTTCCTGAATCACTTGAATGGCTCGTTCTTCATCAATCGTATACGGATCATCGCCTTCGCTGAGATTGTAGTACTTTTCATCGAACTTGATGTACGGGCCCAACTTGCCGATGTTTACCAGTAGTTCTTTTCCTTCCAGTTCACCAACGGTACGCGGCAGTTTGAAAAGCTCAATCGCTTCTTCCAGCGTAATGCTTTCCAGTAATTTATCCTTGGGAAGGGGAGCGTACTGCGGTTTCTGTTCTTCTTTCGAATCACCTAATTGAGCGAACGGGCCGTATTTCCCTAAGCGAACTGAAACCATGCGACCGGTTTTGGGATCGATACCCAGCTCGCGGGCCGATTTCACGGAACTACGTTCGGCAGAGGAACTTTGCTCAATGGTCTGGTGAAAATTCTTGTAGAAGTTGTCGATCATGCGTTGCCATTCGATCTGGCCTTCCGCAATTTTATCGAACTCTTCTTCCATATCCGCCGTGAACTTGAAGTCGACGACGTTATCGAAATTATCTACCAGAAAGTCATTAACGATCATGCCGATGGTTGTCGGAAAGAGTTTTGCTTTTTCCGTACCATAGGTTTCCTTACCCGTTTTCTCCGTGAGTTCATCATTTTTCAATGTCAACTCTTTGAAGTTCCGCTCTTTACCGGGCCGGTCTTCCTTAACGACGTACTCCCGCTTGATGATCGTTGAGATCGTCGGGGCGTAGGTGGAAGGACGACCAATGCCGCGTTCTTCCAGCTCCTTTACCAGACTGGCTTCCGTAAAACGGGCAGGGGGACGACTAAACCGCTCGGTTGCTTTCAGGACGTCCAGATTCAGAATCTGACCGATGGAAAGCGGGGGCAGCATCCCTTTGCTTTCTTCGTCTTCATCATCCTTGGATTCCAAGTATACTTTCAGGAACCCATCAAACTTAATGACCTCACCCTGGGCGATGAGTTCTTCTGAAGTAGTAGAAATGCCAATAGTTGCTGTGGTACGCTCTAATTGGGCATCGGCCATCTGTGAGGCGATACCACGTTTCCAGATCAATTCATACAAACGCTGTTCCTGACGGGTTTCGCCCGCTGAAGGTACGGAGAAGTCCGTAGGCCGAATGGCTTCGTGAGCTTCCTGAGCCGAATCATTCTTGGTTTTGTACCGACGCTGCTGCGAGTATTTCTCACCAAACTGCTCGATGATCGAAGCTTTCGATTTAGCTAAAGCTTCCTCGCTCAAGTTGGTTGAATCCGTACGCATGTAGCTGATCTTACCGGCTTCGTACAGCTTCTGAGCGTATTGCATGGTCGCAGCTACAGAGAAGCCCAGTTTGCGGCTGGCTTCCTGCTGAAGCGTCGAGGTAGTAAAGGGCGGAGCGGGAGACTTCTTGGCTGGTTTAGTCTCTAGATTCCGGATGCTGAAGGTAGCTCCTTTACACTTTTCCAGAAAAGCCCGGGCCTGAGCTTCCGTTTCGAAATTTTTCGGCAATTCGGCTTGTAGTACCTTATTACCATCGAGCAGAAATTGAGCAACGACCTTAAAGCTCGATTTACTCTGGTGCTGGTCGATACTACGTTCGCGTTCAACCACCAAACGCACCGCAACGGACTGTACACGACCCGCCGAAAGACCGCGTTTTACCTTTTCCCACAAGACGGGCGAAAGTTCAAAGCCAATCAAACGATCCAGTACCCGGCGAGCCTGTTGGGCATTCACCAGATCCTGATTGATGGTACGCGGACTTTGAATGGCTTTTTGAATGGCCGTTTTGGTGATTTCCCGGAAAACGATACGTTTAGTCGTATCAGGTAAGCCGAGGGTCTCTTTAAGGTGCCAGGAAATGGCTTCTCCTTCGCGGTCGTCGTCGGTCGCTAGCCAAACTTCTTGCGAAGATTTAGCCAGTTGCCGCAGTTCATTGACCACTTTTATCTTTTCGGGAGAAACTTCGTACGTTGGTAAAAACCCATTTTTGATGTCAATAGCGAGGCCTTTATCGGGTAAATCCCGGACGTGTCCGTAGCTGGATTTAACCTGAAAATCAGCTCCTAAATAACCTTCAATGGTCTTTGCCTTCGCCGGTGACTCCACAATGACGAGGTTCTTTTTAGCCATAGTTAGTGGTAGTAGGGGTATGGGAAGTGTCTGCCAAAGTAAAGGACAAAATTCCGAAACCACTGCAATTCGTGCCTTTCAAGCCTAAACTTATTGGCAGATTTGCTTGTTAAAATGACATAAAACTACATGCCAATAGAAACGGCGGGACTGTCAAATGCAGTAGCTATGTATAATAGTTAAGCAGGATTTTCAGATTTTATCGAAATATGACCCCGCATGTTTTGTATTTTTGAGGGCGAAACCTGTTCCTTCATTTATTTAAACGATTAGATACAACGATGGCTTTTGACATTGAGATGATTCAGACCGTGTACGCCCGGATGCCCGAACGAGTGGCCGCCGCTCGGCAAGTACTCGGTCGACCCCTGACCCTCTCCGAGAAAATTCTATATTCTCACCTTTGGGAAAATCCTCTGGAAAGAGCGTATTCACGGGGAAAAGATTACGTTGATTTTGCACCCGACCGCGTGGCAATGCAAGATGCAACGGCTCAGATGGCCCTGCTGCAATTCATGCAGGCGGGTCGTCCGCAGGTAGCCGTACCTTCAACGGTACACTGTGACCACTTGATTCAGGCTAAAGTAGGAGCTACCGAAGATCTTAACAATGCAGTACAACAATCGAAGGAAGTATTTGATTTCCTTTCTTCGGTTTCCAATAAATACGGAGTTGGTTTCTGGAGACCCGGAGCGGGTATCATTCACCAGGTAGTATTGGAAAACTACGCGTTCCCCGGCGGTATGATGATCGGTACAGATTCACACACGCCTAACGCGGGTGGTCTGGGCATGATCGCCATCGGGGTAGGTGGTGCCGATGCCTGCGACGTTATGGCGGGTCTGGCCTGGGAATTGAAACAACCTAAACTGATTGGTGTAAAACTGACGGGTAAACTCAGCGGCTGGGCTTCTGCCAAAGACGTGATTCTGTGGGTAGCGGGTCAGCTGACGGTAAAAGGTGGTACGGGTGCAATCGTAGAATACTTTGGTGAAGGAGCTGAAAGTATGTCTGCAACCGGTAAGGCAACCATTTGTAACATGGGTGCTGAAATCGGAGCTACGACGTCCATCTTTGCTTACGACGTACGCATGGCCGAATACCTGCGAGGTACGAGCCGGGCCGACGTAGCTGATTTGGCTGACGGTGTTGCCGAATACCTGCGTTCAGATGACGAAGTATACGCTGATCCCGCGAAATACTACGATCAACTCATCGAACTGGATCTGTCGACGCTGGAACCTCATATCAACGGTCCCTTCACGCCGGATTTGGCTTGGCCGCTTTCGAAGTTCGCTCAGGCGGTACAGGAAAACAACTGGCCCGCTGAACTGGAAGTAGGTCTGATCGGATCTTGTACGAACTCTTCCTACGAAGATATTACCCGTGCAGCTTCCGTAGCTCAACAGGCAGTTGATAAAAAACTGAAACCTAAAGCGGAATACACGATTACGCCAGGTTCAGAGCTGGTTCGTTACACCATCGAGCGTGACGGATACATCAGCATTTTCGATACGATGGGTGCCGTTGTTATGGCGAATGCCTGCGGTCCCTGTATCGGTCAGTGGGCTCGTCACACCAGCGATCCTACCAAAAAGAACTCCATCATCACGTCTTTCAACCGGAACTTCAAAGCTCGTAACGACGGCAACCCTAATACGCACGCGTTCGTAGCTTCTCCGGAAATCGTAACGGCTTTCGCCATCGCAGGTGACCTTACGTTTAACCCGATGACGGACACGCTGATCAACGAAGAAGGTCAGGCCGTGAAACTGGATGAGCCACAAGGTCTGGAAATGCCGCCCCGTGGCTATGCCGTGGAAGATGCAGGCTACCAGGCTCCTGCGGAAGATGGGTCAACGGTGGAAGTGATTGTATCACCCACCTCCGATCGTTTGCAACTGCTCGAACCGTTTACGCCTTGGGAAGGTACGGACATCACGGGCCTGAAGCTGCTCATCAAAGCCAAAGGTAAGTGTACGACGGACCACATTTCTATGGCAGGTCCCTGGTTGAAATACCGTGGTCACCTGGATAACATTTCCAATAACCTACTCATCGGTGCTACCAACTTCTTCAACGAAAAAGCGAATGAAGTGAAGAGCCAACTGACGGGCGAGTATGGAACGGTACCTGGCGTACAACGCGGTTACAAAGCAGCAGGCGTAGGAACGATCGTTGTAGGGGATGAAAACTACGGTGAAGGTTCTTCTCGTGAGCACGCAGCTATGGAGCCTCGTCACCTGGGTGTTCGTGCGATTCTGGTGAAATCGTTCGCCCGTATCCACGAAACGAACCTGAAGAAACAAGGCATGTTAGCTCTGACCTTCGCTGACGGTTCAGATTACGACAAGATTCGCGAAGACGACACGATCGACATCGTTGGATTGACGGAGTTTGCTCCCGAAAAACAACTGACGATTGTACTTAACCATGCCGATGGTTCAACGGAAGCATTCCCAGTAAACCATACCTACAATGCTGCTCAAATCGAGTGGTTCAAAGCAGGTGGTGCTCTGAATATCATCCGTCGTGGCGTAGGAGCGTAAGCTTTCTATCCGATATAGTTTTAAAAAATACCCCGACTCGTAAGTCGGGGTATTTTTTTGTTTATAAGCGGGCGGATGGGTTTTGCCTTTGAACGGCTTTATAGGAAACTTGCACCAGATACCATACGATTTGCAACCAGCCCGGCAGGCACAGCCTACCAACTAGAAAATCCGTAGCGGATGCTACGGACAACGCGTCCTGCTCAGGTTACCTTATTTTACAAAGAAAATGGAAAAGGGGAGATCAAGATTGAAGCTTTAAAATGGTAAGTACAATGTAAAAACTTGCAGTACCTTCTTCAACCGAACACCTAACCCCGAAGGGATTCAATTGGAATAGCCTCGTATGCCATGCGGGGATTTCTATACAACGCGAAATACCCAATCAAGAAAACTGATTTTTATCACCAGATCACCTTACGCCTGACATTCTTAAAGAAATCATTCTGTCGTTGTTTTGGGTATCCATTTAAGACGCAAAGCAATGAAAAGCATACTCGTTCCCACTGATTTTAGCTCACTGTCTCTGAAAGCACTAGACTTAGCCGTTGAGCTGGCTCAACCGATGCAGGCTTCTGTTCGGTTACTGGGGGTACTCAAATACCCGGAGCCCGTTTTACAAGACAGCTTGTTTATGAAAGATACTGACGATGCTTTTGAAGAACGGATCGAAGGGGTAGAGAATCGGCTTCGCTGTCTACTGGATCAGCCTAAATATCATAAAGTACCAGTATCGGCTTTGGTCGACCGGCAGAAAGGAACCATTGGTGAAACCATTGCTTCCAGTACAGTAGATCTGATCGTGATGGCGTCTGAAGGAGCTTCGGGCTGGAAGGAGCAAACGACGGGATCAAACGCCGAACGGGTAGTCCGGCAGGCGAGATGCCCAGTCCTGATTGTGAAAAATGGAGACCCGCTTGATCTTCAGACCGTACTGTTCCCAACGGATTTTACAAACGTAGAATCCATCCGTCAGTTTCTAACGTTTCCCGGGGTTGCGGAGGCTAATCTTCATTTTCTAACGGTTAATACCGGTTTTCTGGATCGTACATTCGAAGATTTAGAAGAAGAAATGGCTCAATTAGCGGAAGAGTTGGGAATTGAAAAATACGAATACACAATCATTGACGCAGTAAGCGAAGAAGCCGGTATTGTTCGATACGCTCGCGAAATAAAGGCGGGTTTGATTGCCCTCTATACGCACGGCCGCAAAGGATTAAGCTATTGGTTTCACGGCAGCATCGCCGAAAAAGTAGTGAACCACGCTGAAATTCCCGTATTAACGATGGTATACGAAACGAAATAGATGGTTAAAGTGAAGTAGGATTTAGAAGTTGTTTTAGTGAAGAGGGCGAATGAGTGAGGTGATTACATGGCTCGTAACAGGTAAAAGGGTTGAATGAGCTCTTTAGCAGAGCGTATTCAACCCTTTTCTTCAAACTAAAATCTAAACTTACCCCTTACTTTCCTAACGAAATCAGGTTGGCAAAGAGCCGATAGGCTCCCGGTACACCCGCGGGCAATTGCCGGAAAAACGCGTAACCCGTAAAGACGTACCAGCCTTTTCCGTAAGCAGTAGCCAGCATACCGCCGTCCAGCGGCTTTTCGTTGGGATCGTTACTACTGAAAATGGTTTGGTACTGCGGATCCCATTCGTCGGAGAAGTACAGGCCGCGTTCCTGAATCCAGCCGTTAAAATCCTGATTGGTAATTTTGTTAGGCGTATTCAAAATGGGATGTTCGGGTTTCAGGAATCGCATGGGGGCTTCTTCCACCGTTACCCGATCCCGTGACAAATGAAAGGGATAGGGGCCCATGCCTTTGCTCAGCGGCTGAAGGCCGGAATTGACCTGATACTGCACCACCATCGTACCCCCGTTTTTCACGTAGTCCATTAGAAAGGGCTGGTAGTAGCTCATCCGATCGTTGACGTTGTACGCCCGTACACCCACGACTATGGCGTCGTAAGCAGCCAGCGAACCCGTTAATTCTTTTTCCCCCAGATTCACCACCGTACAACCCATCTGACGCAGGGCCGCCGGAATTTCATCCCCGGCTCCGGGAATGTACCCAATCAGCTTAGCCTTGTTTTTAATTTCCAGACGCACCAGCTTGCTTTCTGCCACGGGGAATACCGTAAGAGCCGGAATATGTTCGTACCCAATCTCGTACAGGCCACGATTACTGGTCTGATTGCCCGTTTGTACCTTCACCTGTACGCTAGCCTCCGAAGCCTGAGTCGGTGGAATTAGCTGGAACGAAACGGTTTGTTCCTGGAATTTCGATGCGAACTGAAAGGGAATCCGAGCTGGCTCCGACTTCCATCCCGCGGGTAATTCCAAGCTCACATTCCCAGATGCACCCGCCTGCGACGCTTTCAGCGTCACGGTATACGTTTTCGGCTGACCGTCCGCAAAGACCAATACTTTTTCAGCTGGCGTAGCTGTTACGCTCGGGCGTACTTCAAAGGGACGGTACAATTCGCCGCGAACCGCATCCGTGTATTTATAATGAACGGGGGTTGTCAGCGTCAGCGGCAGTCCACCGATGGTTACGGAAAAAAGAGCCTGAAAGTCGGAAGGCTTCTCGGGCAGACCGTTCAGAGCCTGATCATCCACGCGATACATGCCTTTGCCCATTTTCGGCTGCATGAGCCAGTAGGGCTGGGTAATAGTTTGATTTTGCGGAATGGCAGTCTGAAAAACCAGGCGTTGTAATTCGTTAGTAGGGATCGACATATTTAGCGTCGTATCCTTATTGAAGCTGGTCCAGCGAATCGATTGAAGCGTGACCGGAGCCTCGGAGCGTTTGATGAACGTAGTCGTCAGCTGTACGGGTTCGCCACCCGCCACGGCGTACTCGGAGGGGTTACTTTCGTACCAGAGTCCGGCACAGGCGACCAGTAGCTGGGAGAGTTCTTTTTTCTTCTGTTCTTTCCAATATGCATCGTCCAGTTTATCGACGAGTCGATATGCTTGTACGAGCAGAGGAATGATGGCGGCGGGTTGATCGGGGCGAAACTGTTCGATGGCTTTATTGACCACCGCCTGTACAGCCGCACCTCCTTTGACCCGGTTCCAGCTGGTTTCTACGCCATCAAATACGTCTTTCGTGGCTTTATCACCTGCTTTGTGCACCAGGTACTCAATCTTTACGCCCCGGCTTCTGGCTACACCAAACCCCTGCGATTTATGCTGCGAACGACTTTCGGCCGCAAGTTCAGAATAAGAGGTTGCCAGTAAAGGATTGTAACCGCCAATTTCGGCCGAAATCCAACTGCCTTCTGCTGGACGCTGGGCCGGGTTTACGCCAAAGGCAAAGGTATTCCAGACAATCCGTTTGGGTTGCCAGGGTTTTACGTACTTCAATTGCTCCGGAAATTTACTGGCATCTCCCGCTAGCTGAAAAGCTTCTTCGGCCAGGGCCGCCGAGGCCGAGTGGTTTCCGTGTCCCGCCCGGGAATCCGGTGGAAAACGGCAGATTAGTACATCGGGACGGAAATTTCGGATTCGCCAGACGATGTCGGCCAGGACTGCATCTTTACCCCACACCTCTAACGTCTCCTCTGTATTTTTTGAAAAGCCAAAGTCGTTGGCTCGGGTGAAGTACTGCTCGGGACCGTCAATGGAGCGGGCAGCTAATAATTCATAGGTACGAATCAGACCCATCAGTTCGCTTTGCTCCGCACCAATCAAGTTCTGACCGCCGTCGCCCCGGGTCAAGGACAGGTAGGCCGTACGCACCAGTCGCTCTTTGGCGAGCCAGGCTAACATGACGGTATTCTCATCATCGGGGTGGGCTGCCATGTACATGGCCGAACCCAGTACATTCAAGCGTTTGAGGTTCAGGAGAATCTCGCCGGGTGGGAGAGGTTTAGGTACTTGAGTGAAGCCAAACGTGTACGATAGATAAAACAGAGCGAAGAGAATAAACCGTGACCTCATCAGAAATTTAAGGTTAGCAGAACATGATTCAATACTTTAAAAGTACCAAAGTCTAACCAGATGTGCTCCATCACCAATCTAGTAGCGTACGTTTCATTAAAAAAACTTAAAACTTTGTTGTAATAATCATAAATATTTCGAGTAGGCGTTTGGTTAGTAAACGGATTATCCTACATTTGTTGAACACCCTTTTCACCAAAACTCCTACGTCTATGCTTATGTTAACCTTTGTTTTGTTGAGCTTGATCGCTCTAGGGTGGATGGAGCGAAAAACGCTCCGTGCGAATCTACTCATTGTACAGCCCGCACAGGCCGGACGAATGATTGCAGCCGTAGGAGTAGCTTTGGGTTTGTTAGTGGGTTTACATTACTTTATTAGCGAACATCGGTTTGAACGTAATAACGCGGCTAAAGTTATTCATCACCAAAGTGGCGTTCAGCAGCACGTGGCGATGGCTTTGAAAAAAGTACGTTAAATCGAATCCATAAAAGAACGAAACCTGTTTTAGAAACTAGAGTCAATAAGTAATAAATGTAACGGTGTCACACTTAACCTCTAAACTAATTTACGGCGTATCTAAGCTAATCGTATAAAGAAAAAGCAGCACGAAAGGCTGCTTTTTTTTGTGACTTATGGTCCGCTTGATAATAGGTTGAAAAAGACGTATGAAGTAAATGAATTGAATTGTGAAAGAGAGATGATTTTTTGTTTAACGACTAGTAACTGATTCACTAACTGAGTAATAGAGAGTAGTATTTGATTTTAGATAACAGGATTAAGCGTTCTTTAAGCTAGATTATGTAAATGATAATAAGTAATTTTTTGTAGCATTCTTTCCTGTAAGTATTCCCGTAAATCCAGCTATTGTCGAAGTGGAATAATTTTTTTTAACAAGTTCACTCGATTTTACGCAGGCTTCAATCCCACGCCAGTCCTGAGCTTTAAAAGACTATTCATAGTACATATTACCTGCGAATCTTTCCAACGCTATCGAACATTTACTGAGTGTTTAGGATACGTATTGAGAAAAATGGTAGTGCATCTATTTGCTCTGATACTCGTTCTATGGAACCTCTTCAACCCCTTGAAAAAGTCCGGTCAAAAGCCGGTTCTTTCATCGTTTGTACCAGCATTTTACTTGGTATCAGTCTAACTGGTAAGGTACAGGCTCAGCAAACGAAACCGGATTCGCTGGCTAAGCCGGATACGCTGGTTATTCCCATACCCAAAGCCGACACCATTCCCAAACCACGCGTTCGACCCGACTCAACGCCTACACCCCGCCGGATAATTCAACAGGATAGTTTAGTGATTCCATCCGATACACTTCCGAAACCAGGGGCTCGGCCCGTCCGTCCTGATTCGGTCAAGACACCCCGCCGCGTCGCACAATCCGATAGTTTAGTCATACCTACAGACACAATTCCTAAACCGGCTAATGCATCCAGGCCAGCCAATACGGCGAAACCCTTAGCGGCGGATTCACTACCCGTAACCCCGCCAAATGCCCAGGTTGCGGCGGATAGCTTGCCTGGTGGACGCTTCGTGAAAGGTCGCGTAACGGACGAGAAATCGGGCGGCCTGCCCGGCGTAGGGATTACAGTTAAAAACACAAAAATCCAAACGATTACCAATACCGACGGTTCGTACCAGTTAAAAGTGCCCAACGATCAGGCCATTCTGGTCTTTAGCTTTACCGGCTACAAAGCTCAGGAACAACCCGTAAATCGGCGTCCCTTACTCAACGTACGGTTGGTACCGGATGTCAAGGCCCTTAATGAAGTCGTTGTCGTAGGGTATGGTACGCAAAGCAAAAGAGACCTGGCTACGGCTACTTCCCGAGTCGCTGCTACGGAGATCAAAACGGCCGTTGTCAATACCGTTGATCAGGCTTTACAGGGACGGGTTACGGGCGTACAGGTGACGGAAACTTCCGGCGAACCCGGAGCGGCAACCGTCGTACGGATTCGGGGGAATAACTCGCTGAGTGGTAATAACGAACCGCTGTACGTGGTTGACGGCTTTCCGATGCCGCCGTACCGCGAAGCTTCGGCCAACTTCACCGGAGCTTATTCCCAGAATGGGCTGTACGGTATCAATCCAAACGACATCGAAAGCATGGAAGTGCTAAAAGATGCTGCAGCTACGGCCATCTACGGTTCCCGGGGAGCCAACGGGGTTATTCTGATCACTACGAAAACGGGCAAACGCGGCGAAGGACGGGTGGAGTTGGTGAATCGCACCTCATTCGGACAGATTTCCAATCCCATTCGTATGATGAACAGTCGGCAGTATGCGGAGATCATGAATGAATCCTACGCTCTGACAAACCGGGAAGCACCCTTCAAAGATCTGAATGCTCCGCTGACGAATACCGACTGGGTGAAAGCTATTACGCAACCCAGCTTCCGGCAGGATATTACACTAGGCGTTTCCGGCGGTAGTCCTAAATCATCGTATTACATTTCCGGCAACTACCTGCTCGAACGTGGTACCATTATCAATTCTGATAATAACCGGGCAAGCTTACGGGCGAACATCAATACGGACATTAATGACTGGTATACGCTCAAGGGCCAGTTGTCCTTTGTGCGGCAAAAGTCTAACCGAGCCATTACTTCCGCACGAGCCTGGCCTAATTCCGGTGGTCTGCTGGACGGTCTGAAAGCCCCCCCAACCATTGAGCTGAATTACCTGGGCTTTAACAGCTCGGGCATTCCAGGCTATTCGGGCTACTACTTTGCCAATCCCTATAATGAGTTAACGTCCAAGACGGATGTTTCTCAAAACGACTACTCCGTCATCAACCTGGAAAACTGGTTTAAAATTGTTAAAGGCTTACAATTAGTCGTGAGCTTAGGAACGAACCAGAACCTTACCCGGCGGCAGGTGTTTCTGCCACCGACTACCGCTGAAGGATACGCTTCGAAAGGAAGCGGGAGCAGTAGTATGGCCAACACCTATAGCTATAACGTAAATGCGTATTTCCTGTATGAGAAAAACTTCGCCGAGAAACACTATCTAAATACAACGCTGGGGGGTGAGTACAACAACCAATCGTTTGAACAACTCAATACGATTTCCAGCGGTTACGCGATTCCGGCGTTTGGCGTGGATAACATCGGAAGTGCCCAGAACCAGAGTATCGGCTCATTCAAAGAAACCCGAACGCTGCAATCGGCTTTTGTGCGGGTCAATTATTCTTTCAAAAGCAAGTACGTGCTGAATACTTCTCTGCGGTTGGATGGGGCTTCTCCTTTTGCCGAAAACAAGAAATACGGCCTCTTTCCGGCGGTAGCTCTGGCCTGGAATCTAAATGAGGAGGCTTTCATGAAAAACGTGAAGTTCGTGTCGAATGCCAAGTTCCGGGTTTCTTACGGCGAAACGGGAAGTCAGGCCATCGGGCCTTATTCCTCGCTCACGCAGTTTTACAGCGGTTTCTATCAGTATGGGCAGGAAGGAGCCATTGGAACGAGCTTATACTCCACGACGATCGGTAACCCCAACCTTTCCTGGGAACGCACCCGGCAACTTAATGCAGGTTTAGATTTCAACTCCGCCAACGACCGCTTTGTATTTAGCTTTGATTTCTACAACAAGCGGACGCTGGGTCTTTTGCAGCCACGTACGCTGCCCTCGCAGTCGGGCGTGAGTACTATCCTCGACAATTACGGTTCGATGGAAAACCGGGGCGTGGAAGTCAGTGTACAGGCGAATATCATCCAGAAGAAAAACCTGGTATGGTCTTCCCGGCTGAACGTCTCCCGAAACATCAATACACTGCTGGATTTAGGGGAACGCAAGACGCCCGATTACGTCAACATCAGTGGAAACCTGTTGGGCGGTACTTCGGGTATTCTGATACCGGGACAGCAGGTGGGACAGTTTTACGGGTTACGAGTTATTGGACTGGCTCAGCCCTCGGACTTTACGAACGAAGGTACTCCCCAGTATCCTTACGCCATTCTCAGTGATCAGATTCCGGGAACGTGGAAGTACCAGGACTTGAATAATGATGGTAAGATCGACGCCAACGATCGGCAGGTAATCGGAAAGTCCAACCCGGATTTTATTTTCGGCTGGACAAATGATTTCACCTGGAAGAACCTGAGTGTAACCGCCTTCTTCACGGGTTCGGTTGGAAATGATGTATTGAACCTGACGCGTTTTTACCTGAATAATGGTCTACTGGATTATCAGGGAGTCATCTTCAACCAAACCGAAGACTGGTACTTCAATCGCTGGACTGCCGATAGGCCCCATAACAACGTCCGGTACCCGAGTACGCAACGCGGCATCAGTTCGAGCGACATCAATTCGGCGATTCTGGAAGATGGCAGTTTTGTTCGGCTGAAGATGCTGACGATTTCGTACGGTTTTCCGAAAATCGGACCGGTCAAAAACCCTCGCCTGTTTGTAACGGGTACCAATTTGTTCACGCTGACGAAGTATACGGGTTTCGATCCCGAAGTAAGTTCCTTCAACCAATCACTCTTACAGCAGGGCATTGATTATGGAGCCTACCCGGCTCAGAAGTCTTTCACGATTGGATTGTCCTGTAATTTCTAATGAGCCAACCTATGAAATCAATAATCTTTGTTTTAAGCTTGCTGACCTTCGGGCTGGTGGCCTGTCGGGATAACCTGAAAGAAGAACCCTTTTCGTCCCTGTCGGAAGACCAAGTGTTTAGTGACGAAGATGGACTCAGCAAGGCGACACTCGGCGTGTACCAAATCTGGACTTCGGCTAACTATGCAGACGTCTGGAGTCGCTTTATTCTGAGTGAAGCCGGACAACGGTACACCACGGGCGGTATTCTCGGCCCGGGTGGCGACCCTTACTATCGCTACGGACATTTACCTTCGGCTGGTGCTTTTGATGCTGTGTGGAGCCGTATGTACAAGGTAGTGTATCGGGCTAACATCGTGATCGATAATGCCCGTCGGGCGGTAACTAACGACACGCTGGCAACGCCCTACATCGCTGAGGCCCGCTTCTTACGCGGCTATGCGTACTTCAATCTGGTACGGGATTTCGGCAGCGTTCCCTTACTGTTGCGTCAGATTGTTTCGCTCAACGACCGGGACCTGATTTATGCTCCGAAGGCAACGACGGAAGAAATTTATGCCGCTATTGTTGAGGACCTGACGTTTGCAGAGAACAACCTGCCCGATCAGTGGACGGGTGAAAACCTGGGCCGCGTTTCGGCGGGTACGGCCAAGGCCATGTTGGGTAAAGTCTATTTGCAGATGGCGGGCCGACCCCTGAACAAAACGGAATACTACCAGCGGGCTGCCGAGAAATTACAGGAGGTTGTAGGAGCGGAAAACGAAGCAAAGTACAACTTCGGGCTCATGGATGATTTTCGGGACGTGTTCTCACTGGAGAATGAACGCAACAAGGAGCTGGTTCTGTCTTTCGGTTATTTCATCAATTCCTCGAATCCGAACGGGAACATCTTTCCATTTAATCTTTTTCCGCGAGGATTAGTGAATGGCGATGAGCAAACGGGTTTTGGCTACACCTACGATTTCTACAAACTTTACGAAAAAGCCGATACTCGGCGGGACTTTACGCTGGTCGATCGCTACGTATTTCGGGGTGTGGCGAATGGCGGTGCTCAACCGGGCGACAGCATCATTTATGACCCGCAAACCTGGCATTACCGGGTGAAACGTACGGGTGAAATTTTCCTGCAAAGCAATTTTGAATGTGGCGTGGCGTATGGAAAACTGGCCCGGGTCGCTCGCCCGGAAGGATCACCCGCCCAAGGCTACAGCTCGGATTTGATTGAACTGCGGTTCTCGGACGTACTGCTTGGTTTGGCGGAAGCCTACGTCGAAACAGGAAAACCCGCTCAGGCTTTGCCACTCTTAAACCGTGTACGAAGCCGGGCCAAAGCGACCTTAGTACGAGCCAGTGATGTGTCTTCCCTGAGGCAAGCGGTTCGTCGGGAACGACGACTGGAACTAACGGGAGAATTTACCACCGTCTACGACATCCGTCGTTGGGGAACGCTGAAGGAAGAAATGGACGCCATCACGCCCCGGCAGATCATCAACAGCGTACTGGCTCCGTACAGTACCAAGTTTGAAATTTATCCGATTCCGCAATCGCAACTGGATGCGAATCCCAATTTGCGACAGAACGATGGCTGGTAGAAGCACCAAGAAAAAGCCGATGGTTGTTACAACCATCGGCTTTTTCTTGGTGCTAACGCGAAACTATTTCTTCAGGATCGGCAGCAGGATTTGACTGGCAGCCGTACTGTTATGAAATACTTTGATGTTTGCCTTTTGAAAGTCAGAATCCTTGGCCTGATAAATGTCTACAAACTTCTGCGGATTGCGATCCACCAGCGGGAACCAGCTACTTTGAATCTGTACCATGATCCGGTGGCCCTTTTTGAAGGTATGAGCCACGTCGGGTAACGTGTATTTCACCTGCGTTACTTCGTTGGGTACAAAGGCTTCCGGTTTCTCGAAACTCTTCCGGAAACGACCCCGCATCACTTCACCGCGTACCAGCATCTGGTAGCCATTCATGATGTAGGAATCTTTATTGGTGTACTGGAAATCGTCGGGAAATACGTCGATGAGTTTTACCACGAAATCAGCATCTGTACTGCTCAGAGCAACTTGTAAGTCAGCCAGGAGCGTACCCGCCAGCGTAACATCTTCGGTGAGTTCATCCGTCTTGAATACCAAAACATCGGGGCGAATGGCAGCGAATCGCTGATCGTCCGTCATGTATTCCCGCGTGCGGGAGCTTTTCACCCCTTCTGCGTAGGGAACGGGTTTCGCCGGATCACTTACGTATTCAGTAAAGGTACCGGGAGCGTTCGGCTGTTTAAAACTCAGTTTGCCATTCGCCTGCAGGTATAGCGGTGTTTCGGTAATCCCCTTGGGAGGCCATACATCGAAGGTTTGCCATTGGTTTTCTCCGGTAAAGAAAATCGTAGCTTCTTTGAAGGAGGCAACCGAACCTTTGCCTTTCAGGTAGTAATTAAAGAAGGGTACTTCCACTTTTTCGGCGTAATACGTACTGGTAGGACTACCAAACTGTACGTTCCCCAGGGAAGAACCATCGCTGCCGCGACCTGCCCACTGACCGTGGAACCAAGGACCCATGATGATTTTATTATCATTTTTGGCTTTCTTCTCGATGGCCTGATAGGTGGTCCAGGCACCAAAGCAATCTTCGGCGTCGAACAAGCCTCCGACGACCAGTGTCGCAATGCCCGCGGGGACTTTGTCCGCGAAATTGCGAACGTTCCGGGCTTTCCACCAGCCATCCATATTGGGATGTTGCATCATTTCATTCCAGAAGCGTACGCTGTCGCCAGCCATCTTTGTGAAATTCGGCAAGGCTCCCGTTCGCAGGAAAAAGTCGTAGCTATCGGCCGTAGGTAGGGTCATGCCTTTCGGTCCGACGCTAGTGGGTTTAGGGTGCGGATAACCGAAGCCCCGGGCGACGTAAAAGTTGAAGGCATCCATGAGCATAAAGGCTCCGTTGTGGTGAAAATCGTCACCTAAGAACCAATCCGTTACCGGAGCCTGCGGGCTGGCTGCCTTGAGGGCCGGATGATTGCTGAGGGCGGCCATTGTGGAGTAAAAGCCGGGATACGAAATACCAAATACGCCTACTTTCTGGTTGTTGTTGGGTAAGTTTTTGACGAGCCAATCGATGGTGTCGTAGGTATCACTGGCTTCGTCGACGTCGGTTTTAGCTTTTTTGCTGGGATTAAAAGGCCGGACATCCTCAAAGACGCCCTCGCTCATCCAGCGACCCCGTACGTCCTGAATGACCATGATGTATCCTTCTTTCAGGTACTCTTTGTAGTGGTTGATGTAAAAAGGCCGATACACATCCGCACCGTAGGGGGCACAGGAGTAGGGCGTCCGGGTCATGAGGATGGGATGTTTCTCGGACTGATCTTTCGGCAGGTAAATAGAAGTGAAGAGGCGAGTCCCGTCTCGCATTGGAATGTACTGCTCCAGTTTGGTGTAGTTGTTGCGGTACCAGGTAGAATCGGCGTTCTGAGCCTGAGCCAACAGAGGTAACAGCCATACCAGTAAGGTACGAAGGTGTTTCATAAAAGGTAGGTTTGTAAGAGAAGAAACGAAAACGTGAAGTTACACGGATTTGGCACGATTAGAGCGAATGCCGATTTTGAAATTTTAGCCATAAAAAAAGCCCGACCGAAGCCGGGCTTTTTCAGCAGAAAGTCTGAAAAGACTATTTTCCACGCAGTGAACGAGGGATGTCGATCGTAGCGATAGGAAGACTTCTCGCGTTCAGGATTTCAACGTTTTCAACGTTTACTTCGGCAACCCGTACGGATTTACCCAAGTCAAGTCCTTCGATGCTTACTTCTACGAAATCAGGAATGTTTTCTGCCTGACCACGCAGCGTAATTTTACGGAGTTTCTGAACCAGTTTACCCCCTTTGATAACCCCGGGAGAGTTACCTACGAATTTCACGGGAACGTTTACCTTGATAGGCTTGTCCGTGATTTCCAAGAAGTCAGCGTGCAGCAGTGAATCGTTAACGGGGTGGAATTGCGTGTCCTGAAGAATGGCTTTGCGAATTTCACCTTCGATGTTCAACGTTACTTCGTACGCATCGGGAGTGTACAAAAGATCACGGAACAGAATGGTAGGAGCAGAGAAGTGAATTTGCTCGCCACCTCCGTACAATACCGATGGAATAAGTCCTTCGGCCCGAAGATCTTTCGATTCTTTCTTGCCGAGATTCGCTCTTTTAAACCCTACAATCTCGAGTTTTTTCATTGTGTTTGGTAATAAAAAGCTCCGGGCGAACCCGAAACTACGTTAGTAATGAATAAAAAGGGAACTAATTGATTCGTGATCACGAATGCGTCCAATGGCTTTGGCAAATAGCTCGGCCACTGACAATACCGTTACTTTGGGGTTGTCCTGTTTCTGAGGAATGGTATCCGAAACGATCAGCTCTTCGAGTACGGAGTTGTAAATATTATCGTGAGCTTTTCCGCTCATCACCGGGTGAGAACAGATGGCCCGTACGGATTTGGCTCCTTTGTCGAGTAACAGCTGAGCTGCCTTGCAAATAGTACCTCCCGTATCAATTAAATCATCGACTAAAATAACGTTGGCGTCCGTCACGTCGCCAATTAATTGCATGGAAGCAATTTCGTTGGCTTTCTTCCGGAACTTATCCACGATTACCAGGTTCGAGCCGGGGAAGAAACTGGCGAACTTCCGGGTCCGGGCTACGCCTCCCACGTCAGGAGAAGCAAACACCAGATTATCCAGGTTTTTCGAGCGGATGTACGGAACGAAAATGGACGCCCCTTCCAGATGATCCACCGGAAAATCGAAGAATCCCTGAATTTGCCCCGCGTGTAAATCCATCGTAATCAGACGATCAGCTCCGGCCGCTGTCAGCAGGTTCGCCACCAGCTTGGAACCGATAGAAACCCGTGGCTTGTCTTTCCGGTCCTGGCGAGAATAGCCGAAGTACGGAATCACTACGGTTACGTAGTGAGCGGAAGCCCGGCGGGCCGCGTCGATCATCAGCAACAGTTCCATCAGGTTTTCGGCTGGTGTGAACGTGCTCTGGATGAGAAATACATCGCAACCCCGAATGGATTCGTCGAAACTCGGGGACATTTCACCGTCGGCAAAACGTTGCACGGTGACGGTTCCCAAATCTTTGCCGTAGAAACGGGCAATTTTTTGGGCTAGATATTGACTGGAACTGCCTGAGAAAATTTTTACCGGATTGGAAGCCATCGGTCTCCTTGGAAATTGAGCCGCAAAGGTAGAAAAAAAACGAACGAAAAAACCGGTTGACTTAAAAAAAGCTTGTTTTTAGTCAACCGGTCGGGGAGCTGAAAAGCCAATTATTCGGCTTTTGTGAAGGTTGTGGTACGGCCTAACATGGGTGTACCAATGTAACCGCGAACGGCTAATTCGCGATCCGAAACTTTAGTGATTCTGCAGGAATAGGTCTTTCCGTTTCGGGGATCATAAATTTTTCCACCCGACCAGACTTTTTCGCCATCAGATTTGAAATTAGAGAGAATAACCAGGCCCATCAATGTTCGATTTCGTAGTTTCTCGTCGGGATTATTGACATCCTTTTTGGGTTGATTAGCCTGTACTTCCTTAATCCAGATGATCTTTCCAAAGTACTGGTCACCCTGCTTGTAAATCTGAATTTTTGAGGTTTTTTCTTCATTGAACCAGACCCCTTCAATATCGGCGGCCCATGCCGAGAGCAAAACGGAAAAGTACAAAAGGCCTGTTAGTAGCATTTTCATCGTTGAACGGAGAGTTTTTTGTAAATCAACGTAACCAGAAAAGCAAAAAGTATGCCTACGGCGGCTCCGGTCAGTACGTCGAGCGGGTAGTGGGCCCCCACATAAATGCGGCTGTACGAGACGAGAGCTGCCCAAACAAACAGCCATTTAATCCAGGGATGTTCTTTGCCAAACAGGATAGTCAGGACCATTACAAAACCAAACGTATTGGCGGCGTGACTGGAGGCAAAGCCGTACTGGCCACCGCATTCCCACACGACGTGAACCATTCGCTCGATGGAGGGTTCGTGACAGGGCCGCAGCCGGGCCACCCAGGGCTTGAGTACGCTGCTGGTAAACTGATCCCCTAAGGCAATGGTCGCTACGCAGGCGAGTACTACGCCGATGGCTTTCTTTTTGAAACGCCAGAAAAGCCAGGCTAAAATCAACCCGTAGAAGGGGTACCAGAACTCCTGATCGGAAATCCAGTACATGGCGTGATCGAGCCAGGTGGCATGGGCTCCGTTAAGGGCCAGAAATAATTCCGTATCGAGTTGGTTAAGCATAAGGGGCGTTGATCAAACGGATAAACAAACTTCCCGAAAGCGGCGTTGCCTTCGGGAAGTGAACGAAGAAGGGATGCCTAGAAGTACTAAGGTTTAAAAACCCAGTACTTCCCGAACCCGCTTGATGGTTTGCTGGGCAATAACCTTGGCTTTTTCTTCTCCCATGCTTAGAGCTTTTTCCAGCTCTTCGGGATTTTGCATGTAATAGGAGAAACGCTCCCGCTCGGTAGCAAAGCGTTTCAGAATCAGTTCGTACAAGGCCTGTTTGGCGTGACCGTAGCCGTAATTGCCGCCGGCGTAGTTTTGCCGCATCTGTTCGGTTTCTTCGGGCGTCGCCAAGAGTGAATACAACGTGAATGTTGTATCGCCTTCCGTTTTCTTGGGTTCTTCCAGCGGCGTCGAATCTGTTACGATACTCATGACGGACTTGCGAAGCTCTTTTTCGGGCAGGAAAATATTGATGTAGTTGTTGTACGACTTCGACATCTTCCGACCGTCCGTACCCGGAATCGTCATGACTTTTTCGCTGATCCGGGCTTCGGGTAAAACTAGAATATCCCCGTAGCGATGGTTAAACGAAGAGGCAATATCCCGCGACATTTCCAGGTGTTGTCGCTGGTCTTTACCCACGGGTACCAGCTCGGCATCGTACAGGACGATGTCGGCGGCCTGCAAGACCGGATAAACGAACAGCCCAGAGTTTACGTCGGAGAGATTTTCCGATTTGTCTTTAAATGAGTGGGCATTGGCCAGCATCGGGTAGGGCGTGAAGCACTCCAGATACCAGGCTAGTTCCGTATGTTCCGGGATTCGTGATTGCCGGAAAAAGACATTTTTTTCTGTATCAAAGCCACAGGCCAGCCAGGCGGCAGCGATGGCGTACGTATATTGGCGACGGGCTTCACCGTCTTTTAGTGAAGTCAGCGAGTGTAAATCGGCAATGAAAAAGAAAGATTCATTGGCCGGTTCCTGCGAGAGTTCAATCGAAGGGAGAATAGCACCCAGAATATTTCCCAGGTGAGGAAGTCCGGAACTTTGGATACCCGTAAGGATGCGAGCCATCAGAAATGAAAGGATTGATTGTGACGTTTGCCCGTAAAAAGAGCTTTCTAATTTTACTGCAAAACTGCAATCTACGATCCGCAATCAAAAATAAGTACCGGGATGTTTGTTCTTTTTCGAAAGACCAGGGGTAGAGGGCTAGTCAATTGGATTTGTTTTTTGAGGATTTAGATAAGCTTATGTTAGGTAGGAACTATGCTAGGGAGATAGCAGGTGTGGTTGTCGTGCTGCTGAGAAGGCTGGTCTTTTAGTCTCTATCGCGAACACTACTCACTTCCTCTGGCTCAAAGTAACCGCATTACCGAGGGAGCCACCATAGGATGGCCCCCATGGAATGGTTAGGCGTGGAGAGGTCCCGCCCGGAAGGCTTACGGGCTACCCGATAGCCTTATCTGAAGCACCAAGCCCAGTGTAGGTGAACAACAAAGTCCTAAAGGAGCAAAACTTTCGCAGTAACTAGTCACTGAGATGTGCAAAGGCTAGCGATCAGTGGTGTCTGCGGGACGAAGCTGGCAAATACTTATTCTGAGAAAATCGCTATTGAAATACCTTTTTTACCTTTCTCTCCCCACGAACCTCCAACCCTTTTCAAACGTTATCAAACTTTAAGCAAACCAAGCCATTCAAAATATCCAGTCATTATGCCCCAAATTCCGGCTTCGACCCTGAAATTTTTAAAAGAGTTAGCTCAAAACAATACGCGTGAGTGGTTCCAAATCCACAAAAAAGAGTGGGAGGGAGTTAAATCAAATTTTGAAGAAACGGTTCAGGATCTGATTTATCGCATTGGACAGTTCGAAAATCTGGCGGGCATCCGCGTCCAGGACTGTAATTATCGCATTGCTCGGGATGTCCGCTTTTCACCCGACAAATCACCCTATAAAACCTGGCTGGCGGCCAGCTTTGGTGAAGGTGGACGTAAATCGTCCAAGATGGATTATTACCTGCATATAGCCCCCGGCAAATCGTTTTTGGGTGGAGGCATGTGGGAATCAACGCCTTCGCAGTTAGCCAAATTCCGTCAGGAAATTGATTACAATCCCCAGGAAATCAAAGGCATTATTGAAGCTCCCGCTTTTAAAACTCATTTTGGCGAACCTGAAGGAACCTCTCTGAAAACCGCTCCGAAAGGCTATCCAAAAGATCACCCTGAAATTGAGCTACTTCGTCGGACGCAGTTATTTTTTTCGCATTCCTTTACCGATCAGGAAGTGCTATCTCCTAATTTTACCCAGAAGGTGGAAGAAAGTTGTTTGATCTTAAAGCCGTATCTGGACTTTCTCAACCTTATTTTTGAAGAAAGCACCGACGAATAAGGTTTGAAAAGTAATGCGAAAAAAAGATTTTTGAGTGGAAGCAAACCGGAGGAATATCTTCTCTTCTAGTGAATTAATTTTTAAATGCCCTTGTTCTATCTCTGTACGAAAGCGACAAGCGGAGCAAGTTTCTAGGCATTGGTTGAACTTTCACGAAGCGAATCCGTTTTAACCTTCGAATCATCTAAGCATTTTTAATATATTAAGGAAATGGCACACAAGACAATTGAGGCGACCGACTCTAATTTTGAGCAACTTATCAACTCTGATAAACCCGTTTTAGTAGATTTCTGGGCTGAATGGTGCGGACCTTGCAAAATGATCGGACCCGTAGTAGAAGAATTAGCTGGCGAGTACGAAGGCAAAGCCGTAGTAGCGAAAATGGACGTAGATGCTAACAGCACGACGCCCTCTAAATTCGGAATCCGTAGCATCCCTACGCTGATGATTTTCAAAAACGGAGAACTCGTTGATAAAGTAGTTGGAGCAGTACCCAAACCCGTACTGGCTCAGAAACTGGCTGCTCAATTATAATATAAAGTTTGAGTTCGTTTGAAAAAGGTTTGAGAATTAATCGCTCAAACCTTTTTTGTTGGTAGATAAGCGAATGACCCGAAAGTTTACAAGCTTTCGGGTCATTCGCTTATCTACCTGTCTATCGGCTTATACGGCTTCTATTGCCCGCAGAATCACATCACAGGCCTGACGAATTTCGTCTTCCGTAATCGTCAAGGGAGGAGCGATTCGCATGGAGTTGTCGCAGAACAAAAACCAGTCGGTAACTACCCCGTTTTCAATGCCGTGATCGATAATGGCTTTCAATTCGCCGAAATCCGCAAACTCTACGGCCATCATCAAACCCTGATTCCGGATTTCCTTGATTCGGGGATGTACCAGATACTTTTTGAAGAGTTCGGCTTTAGCCGCTACGGATGCACACAGGTTTTCTTCTTGAATGGTCCGAAGTGTAGCCAGTGAAGCCGCTGCACTGACGGGATGCCCACCAAACGTGGTGATGTGCCCCAGAATAGGATTGTTCTTGAAGACGGCCATGAGCGGTTGCGGAGCCATGAATGCTCCAATGGGCATACCGCCGCCCATTCCTTTGGCCGACAGCAGAACGTCGGGTACAACACCAAATTGCTCGAACGCCCAGAAGGAACCTGTACGACCGAAACCCGTTTGTATCTCGTCGAAAATTAGGAGCGTACCCGTTTCGGTACAGCGATCGCGTAAGGCTTGCAGGTATTCCTGTGAAGGAACGCGAATGCCCGACTCGGCAGAAATGACTTCAATGACAACGGCTGCGGTTCGCCTAGTAATGTTCGATAGATCAGCCAGTACACCGTGGTGAATATGACGGATATCGGGGAGTAAGGGGCGGAACTGACGTTTGAAAAAGTCGGCTCCCGCCAGACTCAGGGCTCCCTGCGTAGAACCGTGATAGGCATTAAAACAGGAAATGATTTCGGTACGACCGGTGAACCGCTTCGCCAGTTTCATGGCTCCTTCTACGGCTTCCGTACCCGAGTTAGTCAGGTACACATTGTCAATCGCATAGCCCGAAGGCGTATGGTAAGCAGCTAGCGTTTCGACCAGAGCCTGAGCCAGTAAGACTTGCGGAGCCTGTACATATTCGCCGTAGACCAGCGTGTGCAGGTAATGATCCACCTGATGTTTGATGGCCTGAACCACTTTCGGATGCCGATGACCGACGTTGGAAACACCGATGCCGGAAATCAAATCCATATACGCCTTTCCGTCGGGACTGTATAACCAGATTCCTTCGGCTTTTTCGATTTCCAAAGCCAGCGGAAAATCCGACGTTTGGGCAAGGTGATTTAGGAAAAGCTGTCGTTGATGCATAAAAAGGTAATCACAAAACCCGCGTTAGGGTTCAAAAAAGCAAGCCGTTCCGCCCACCCAGGTAAAATTCTGGTTGAAGCGAACGCCAATCATTTCGCCGCGACTCAGGCGGCTTAAACTCGTGAGTAACTCGGGTCGTTTCGCCTGATCGGGCCAAACATACAACATCCGGATTTCACACTTCACCCCACCGTCGGGAGCCTCAATGACGGGCTCGTACTTCACTTTTTTCTGGAGAATGTAATGTTCCGGATCATGAAGAGCGGTTAGTAATTCTGCCGTTGGGTGCAGATTGACGCCCATCCCCGCGAAACTGAACAGGGGTTTGAGTACGTAATCGTCCAGATTTTCGGGAAACTGACCCTGAAAATCGCTCACGTATCGTGCCTGAGGTACGTACGGCGAATTCAGCAGGGGAAGAATGTATTTCGAAATTCGGAAAAACCAGTTGGGATGCCCCACCCAGGTTACATCTACGTCGTCCGTCAGTTGATACGATACCGGCATGTCGGGGTAGTGCAACAGATCATCAAAAATCAGTCGGTTGTACATCCGGCGAATCGGTGTTTTGACCCCATCCCGGTCGTAATAAAGCGTTCGACCTTCTTTTTGAATCTTGGTAAAGCAAACCGACCGGATTCCCAGCAACTTTTCCGTAACGGCAAAATCCACGCGGGTTTTCTGTTTTTCCGGAAAGATTTCCAGCAGAACGCAGTGAGCGGGATCTTCGCCGTCCAGAATAAGATCTTTAAGCTTCGTTATATAAGCCTCGAAATCGTACCCGCCGAAATTCCAGATCAGCGAGTCCGGGATCGAAAAGTGCTCTTTAAACTTCTCCGGTAAATAGCCCTGAAACGCAAACAGCGAAGGGAAGCCCTGCAATTCAATCAGTTGGGGTGCTAATTCGCCGTTTTGGTCCCGGCATACGGCAAAGTCAATCGCCAGAAAATGCGTATGTTCATTTTCATTGGGAACCCGCTGATCCGATGGAATAGATGCCTCGGTCTTTGCTTTGAAATCCGGAGCGGTGATGGTATCAATAAACGATTCGCAGGCCGTAACGAGCTTTTCGCGTAAGGAAGCCGGAACAAATACGGGCGTTTCGGCCAGACGGAATTCCAGTTGGTTAGGCCAGTCCTGGTGAATCGAATCCAGAAACTCCTGGTACTTTTCTTCCGAAAAAGCGGCATTGTAGGTCCGACGAATCGTTGAAATCATATCGAATGGGTGAAGAGTGCGGTAGGGGTTAGTTAGCAGCCAGTTTATGGTAGGCATCCCGCAAAAACGTCGGAATAATAACCGATTCCGTCAGCAGAATTTTATCCGGATCGTTGAGGTGATCGACCATGTTCTGGTACTTCTCATAGCCGTGCTCATCAATGACCTGTTTCTGTTTCTCGGGCTGCTGGAAGTAGCGTAACATCCCCACGGCATCGGCTTCGGGGTGAAACTGCGTACCGAATACTTCGCGTGAAAACCGGACCGCCATAATGGCCCGTTCCAGCGGTACGTGGGGACGGATTTTCTCCCGGCAAAGTACTTTCGCTCCAATGGCATCAATCCGCGAAAAGTTGGCATTAATGATTTGGTAATCCCGCGAATCCACGGCCCAGAAGGGATCAGGGAGTAATTCCAGGTACGGCTCGTCGTAGCCATTGGCCGTTTTATGAATCGGAAACGTACCGAAGCTGGTCGATTTACGACGCGTTACTGTACCAATGCCCAGGTGATGACTCACCATCTGGAACGAGTGACAGATAAGCAGTAAAAATTTCTTGGCAGTCTGCGTTTTGTTGTGTTCGAAAACCTGATCAATCAGATCGAAATAAGCCGTACCCCAATCACCCGTTTCGAGTGGATTTCCAGGCCCGCCCGTCGAGATAAAAATGTCAAAATCGTTCAAAGCGGGTAACTCACCTTGCTGCCGAACGTCAAAAATTTGCACGACGCAGCCGCCAATTTCCTCCGAAAATTCCTGTACTAATTGCTGAATACATCGCATTCCTTCGTTGGGAACACCATTATATAAATCCAGAATGGCCAACCGTATCTGCTTCATAAAACCAAGTTAATCTACTCGTAGTTAATGACTTATTGCTTTTTGTGGCTCAAAAAGCTGAAAAATAAAAGGCAAAGATCGGTATACGTTTGCAAAAACACAGCCTTTTATCGAATCCCGTGGCGGGTTTCTTCGACGATGTAATCCACTACACTTTTGAGGTCTTGCGTCCGTTCCCAGACGGCCAACTGTCGGTCGGCTCCCGTACCCATCTTCAAAATCGTATTGATATATTCCACCTCTTTGCGACTGCCGAGTTCATCGAGTACGTCGTCTACAAACTCCATTAATTCCTGAGCGAGCGTTTCGTAAGGTACCTCTTCCTGACGGCCGAAATCAATCAGTTTTCCCGAAATTCCGTACCGGGCAGCCCGCCATTTGTTTTCACTAATAAGAGCCTTGCGGTAAAGCCGGAAGTTCAGATTCTGCCGCATCAATTTGTAAATTTTCACCACCAGAGCCTGCATGAGTGCCGCTAAACAAATGGTTTCATCCACCCGCATGGGAATGTCACAGATGCGAAACTCAACCGTATCGAAATGCGGATGCAGGCGAATGTCCCACCAGATTTTCTTACCGTCGTCGATGCAATTGGTTTTGACCAGTAAGTTGATGTACTCGTCGTATTCGTTGGCGGTATTGAAAAACTCGGGAATACCCGTACGCGGGAACTTGTCAAATACCTTGGAACGGTAGCTTTTGAAGCCCGTGTCACGTCCACACCAGAAGGGCGAGTTGGTACTTAAGGCATAGACGTGCGGAAGAAAATACCGGACGGCATTCATGATTTCCAGTCCTTCGTTGCGGCTCGGTATGCCGACGTGCACGTGCAGGCCAAAAATGAGGTTGGAACGGGCGACATCCCGCATTTCGCTGATAAGCTGGTCGTACCGGGGGTTGGGCGTAATGAGCTGATCTACCCAATCAGAAAAGGGGTGCGTACCCGCCGCCGCAATCCGCAGATTCTGCTTGTCAGCTAGCTCCATGATTTCCCGGCGTAAGTACGTGACTTCCTCGCGGGCTTCCTGGATGTTGGTACAGATGTTGGTACCTACTTCCACAACGGCCTGGTGCATTTCTGCCTTAACCCGTTCCTGCAGGATAATTTTTCCACCATCCACGATCTTGCTCATGTGGGAGCGAAGTTCGCGGGTTTCGGGATCTATGGTTTGAAACTCTTCTTCAATGCCAAGGGTAAATACGGGCATAAGGGCTGAGGAATTGGAATGATACAGAGGTGGACTGGGATAAGTTTGAGTGGGATTGAGGAGTTAAAGTTTGAAATAGTTTGATGAACATTTAAGGTTTGAAAAGATTCATACACAGGCAGTTTCAAACAATCAAACGTGCCTCAAACTTTAAATCTAACTTGAACTTTAAACTCGATCAAACTCCACAAACTCGGCTTAAAAACTCGTCAGCGGTTGATTCGTTACGCCGGCTTTGGTGAAATCGCCCCAGGTTAAATTGAGTTTGCCTTCTTCATAAGTGAGTGCCCGTTCGATGGCATAGGCTGCGGCCGTTTCGACCACCCACTCAAAGTTGGTTTCTCCTACCGAATATACATCGGCATCGGGAGCTGGATTGCAGAAGTCGATGGCAATAGGTACACCATTCCGCACGGCAAATTCGACCGTATTGAAGTCGTAACCCAATGCCCGGTTGAGACGTAGGACGTAGTCTTCCATCGTTTTCATCAACGCCGGGTTTTCCGGAAAATCCGCGGCGTAGCGGAGGTGATGGGGGTTACGGGGCTCGTAGGGCATAATCCGGACGTGCTTGCCGCCAATGCAGTAGCAACGATAGTACGATTCGAAATCAATGGCTTCCTGCAGAAGCATGACCAACTGACCCGTTTCATCATAGGCCTGGAAGAGTTGGTCCGGATTATCTACTTTATAGACATTTTTCCAGCCACCGCCCGCGTGAGGTTTCATAAAGGCCGGAAATCCGATGTACTGGTAAATCTCCTCCCAGGGCATCATGGCCAGATTTCGAAATGAGGTTTCCTGCGTATCATCGGGCCGTGCTTTCGAGGGCAGCAATACCGTATTCGGCACCGGAACGCCAATTTTGGTAGCTAGAGCATTATTGAAGAACTTCTCGTCCGCACTCCACCAGAAAGGGTTATTGATAACAATAGTACCCGTGAGAGCCACATTTTTTAGATACGAACGATAAAATGGGACATCCTGTGAAATCCGATCAATGATCACGGCATACTCACTGGCTTCACCCTGTACTACTTTCCCAACGCTGACGGGCTCAGCCCTAATTCCTTCGGGGGCGATCAGATTAACTCGTTCCACAAAAGCCGCCGGGAAGGTGTTTTCCATACCGTGGAGAATACCGATTTTTTTCATAAGAAAAGGGAGTGGTTGGGGTCCGTTAGTACGGATGCTAAAGGGTTTAAATTTTTGCGAGGTATTCGGGAAACATTTCCCGCCAGATGGGCCAGTCGTGGGTACCATGCCAACGCACGTCGAGCCAGTGTGGAATTTGTTTGGTACTCAGAATTTGCGAAAGATGCTCGGTAGAAGGCCGGCAAAAATCGGAGATACAGGTACCCAAAATAATCTGCATCCGCCACAGGTTTGCGTCATGGGAATGAGGCAGATAATCGGGTGGATTATTGAAATATACGTTGTCATCGTAATAGCCGTCCATGAAATTTCGAATGTCAAAAGCGGCTCCCATCGTAAATAGATGCGACACTTTCTCGGGATGGCGAAACGCCACGTTGGCCGCATGAAAACCACCGAAACTGGATCCACTCACGGCGACGGTAGGCGTATGGTTTTCGTGTTGCATCCAGGGAATCAGTTCTTCGTTCAGAAAACGGTCGTACAAACTAGCCTGATAGATCCGGGCTGATGGATGTAAATGCCGGGCGTACCAGGAGTCCGAATCAATGGTATCGACGCAGTATAACTTGATTTTACCGGCTTCAATGAGCGAGCGGGCGGACTCTACCAATTGTACATCCTTCGCTTCATAGTAACGGTGCTGGCTGGTTGGAAAAACTAAAACCGGATAGCCCCAATGTCCAAACACCAATAACTCAATATCCCGGTGTAGAGAATGCGAGTAATACTTAATGTACTGTTCGTTCACTAGTTGATGAAGTTAGAGCCTACAAGATTATTTCGATTTTTAAAGAATCCAAATAATTAATGGTTTTTTAAGCTTGTTTTGCTTCTATAATTAGGTAAATTAAGTTTGTGTAAAATTTAATTTGGTTTACTGTGCTTGTTCAGTTTTAAAATTAGGCGTAACTTACCCATTTTTACCTGCCGCACACCGATTTCCAGCGGAAAAGCAGGTTGGCCGAATTTAATCCTATGCCTTTGGATCCATTTACGATTACAAGTCATTCAGTAACGCTCAATTCTCATTCGCTGGAGCGATTGGTTTCCCTGACGTTTTTGCTCCCCCCGGGTTATGAATCGTCTACCCAGTTGTACGCCACTCTGTACCTCAATGACGGGCAGGATTTTGAACGGTTGCGGCTTCAGGAAACCCTAGAAAAGTTATACCAGAAAAATCAAGTGCCCGGTCTGCTGGTCGTAGGGATTCACGCGAATGAACGACGGCTCTCGGAATACGGAACCGCTCACCAGCCCGACTACAAGGGGAGGGGTGATCGGGCAGAGGCTCATACCCAATTTGTACTCCATGAACTGGTGCCGTATGTTGAAAAGCACTTTCGCGTAAATAAAGAGCTACAAAGCCGGGTGTATGCGGGCTTCTCACTGGGTGGACTTTCAGCTCTGGATGTGTGCTGGAATCATGCGGACGTATTCTCAAAGGTGGGCGTTTTCTCGGGAGCACTCTGGTGGCGAAGTCGGGCGTATGACGAAGGCTATGATGATGCCAATGACCGCATCATGCACGTTCAGATCCGAAACACAATTGGTAAACCCGCTCTGAAATTCTGGTTTGAAGCGGGTACCGATGATGAAAAGGACGATCGAAATAACAATGGTATCATCGACGCCATTGACGATACGTATGATCTGATGTATGAACTGGAAAGGAAGGGATATATACGGGAAACGGATTTTACTTATCTGCAAGTAGAGGGCGGACAGCATAATCCGGAAACGTGGGGAGCCATAATGCCAGCCTTTTTACAATGGGCTTTCAACGATCAATTCTGAGGAATAGCAATTGCATTTATCTAGTAAATTTAGTTTTAATAACGTTTTAGTAACGTTTATTTTTATTAGGATTGCAGTAATTGATGATTACATAGTTTTGAAATCTATTGAAAATCAGTAACTTTTGATTGTCAAACGTAAGAAGCGAGGGCTGACGTTAGGAGCGGATAGTAAGGAAATGCATTTTCATCTCTCTCAGGATTTTGTACCTGCCTGAATGCGAGTCCATGCAACCCTTTCGTTGTTTTTTGCATAATGAAGAAAGACCATTAAACCGTTTTCCGGTGAAAAAACTTCTCCTGCTTATTCTTACCTGCTTTTTTTTCAATCATGCCTGGACTCAGGGTATCCGGGGAACGATTACCAGTAAAAGTGGCGAAATACTTCCCTATGCTTCCATTCAGGTAAAAGGTACTTCGACGGGAACCATGTCGAATGGAGAAGGTAAGTACGAAATTGCCCTTAAACCGGGTTCCTACGAACTACAGTTTCAATACCTCAATCACCAGACCGAAACCCGAAACGTAGAAGTCTCCGCCGACTGGCAGACGCTGAATGTGTCCTTGCAGGAAATCGCAATAAAGCTAGCCGAAGTACGAATCGGGAAGAGCAAGGAAGATCCGGCTTATACGATCATGCGGAAGGCCATTGCTACGGCCCGTTTTCATCAGTTGGAAGTGGATACCTGGTCGGCCCGGACGTACGTGAAAGGAAATTTCCGTATTGAGAAAGTTCCTTTTCTATTTGAGGATGCCCTCAAGAAAGCCAACTTGCAGGTAGGGACCACGTATATTCTGGAATCAATAAACGACCTGAACTTTCGCCAGCCCAATCAGGTGACCGAAAAAGTAGTATCCATCCGCTCGAATCTACCACCGGGTAGCAATCCCGCCATCAATTTTGCCCGCCTGAGTTTTTATAATCCGATGCTGGGTGAAATCGTCTCTCCTTTGTCGCCGAAATCGTTTGGACTGTACCGCTTCGAATATTTGGGCTTCTTCAATGATCGGGGATTGATCGTCAACAAAATCAAAGTAACACCCCGCAGCAAAGGCCTCAACGTATTAGATGGTACGCTGAATCTCATTGAAGGTAGCTGGAGTATTCATAGTCTGGACTTTAGCTTTCAGGACGAAACCGGAACGCAGTACGGCATCCGGCAATTATTCTCACCTTTCGAAGGCGTCTGGATGCCCGTACAACTGGAGACGACCGCCAAAATCAATATTCTGGGAGCAAAAGGCGAAACCCGCTATATTACGTCTGTTCGAAATTATCAGGTCAAGCTAAATCCCAAGTATCACCAGATTCCGGAAGTAGTCGATGAGAAAATCGATAAGGAAATAGCGGCAACCCTGCGTAAAGCCAACACACCTGCACCCACGCAGGCGACTCGTAAGCAGTTGCGAAAAATGGTGAATCAACTGGAAAAAGAAGACCGGAAGGAGCGGAAAAAGTCCGGAGAAGACGTCACCGTCACGCGAAACTGGTCGTTCGAAATTGATACCCTGGCCCGCAAACGACCCTCGACCTTCTGGGAAGGGGAGCGGCAAGTGCCGTTGACGAACCTGGAAACGCAGGGCTACCAGCGAGCGGATAGCCTGTACAAAGCTAACGAAGTAAAAATTCGGAAAGATTCCATTCGAAATCTGCCCAAGTTTAAATTCATGCAGTTACTGACCGGCCATACGTATCGGTATGGGCAACGAAAGGAGCTGGAATGGTATCCACGAGTACTAACCTTTGAATCGCCCGTGTTTGATCTGACCAAAAGTGAATTTTTCAATGCCGTGGAAGGATACGTACTGAAAACCAGACTCAGTTACGTGGAACGGCTCTCGAAAGTTAAAAGCTGGAATGCCTCGCTGGCGGGACGGTATTCGTTTGCCCGGCATCGACTCAACGGGGGACTTTCCCTAGGGTACACCGTTGAAAATACATCGGTACGACTCAGTGGAGGCCGCAATGTGTTTCAGTTCAATCCGGCGGACCCCATCCCAGAATCCCTGAATACCTTTTATACGCTTTTTCAGGAACGTAATTACATGAAGCTTTACGAAAAGTCGTACCTAACGCTAGCCGGAACGCAGAAATTGGGGAACCGGCTCTCCGTATCGGCGGGGCTGAGTTGGCAGGAGCGAAATGCCCTGACGAATAACGTTACCCGAGGCTGGGTAGACCGGCCGGATGTTGCCTTTACTTCCAACGATCCCGAAAATAGAGCGTTGGCTAACCAAACGGCTTTTCCTCGTCATCAGGCCACTGTACTAACGATGGACTTTTCGTACCGACCTCTGGCCAAAGCAGCCATTATGAATGGACGACGGTATACACTTTCCAACCGCTCGCCCGAGCTTACCGGAGCGTACCGACACGGTTGGACGGGCGGCCAATCGTTTAATCAGATCGAACTGGGAATACGGGATGAGCTTAGCATTCTGCGAAATTCATTCTCATACGCCGTCCAGGCGGGTACGTTTCTGGAGAAACCGCTGTACTTTACCGATTATCGCCATTTCAACGGAAATGAGATCATCTTCCAGAATCCGGGCCTCAACAACTTCCGTAACCTGCCCTTTTACCGATTCAGTACGGCCCACCGCTACCTGGAGGCTCATGGGCTATACGAGTTCCGGAAGTTTCTACTCACGCAAATTACGCCTTTGCGATTATACGGAATCAAGGAAAGCCTACAGGTCCATTTCCTCCATACCAAAGAGGTCAATCATGTAGAAATTGGTTACGGGTTTGGGGGCATTCTGAAGGTATTCGGAGCGGAAGTGCTGGGCACATTTCAAAATGGGCAGTATAAAGGACTGGCGTTCCGAGTGCGAACCAACTTATAAAAAAACGCTTCCGAAAACAGAACGTTTTCGGAAGCGTCGAACTGGATGGAAGTAATGATTGAGTAGGCTAGGACAGCTCAATCAAAAACTGAAGCGTATCCACGCCGTCGGCGTAATCCCAAAGTGCGGGCGATTGGGTTTGACCGAAGGGAATACTAGCTGGAATCGTAGTACCGACCACGCACTGAATCTTCTCCGATTGCTCCGCAAGTTTGGCCTCGACCTCGGCAACGGTACCATAGCGTTCGTAAAACAATACCGAAATAGGAGAGACCAATGTATCACTTGCGGTAACGGACAAAAAGCCATTATCGAGGAAGGGCACACGGTTCACCAGGTAAATAGAACGATTGTAGTCGTAATTATGAACGTACTTATGGTTGTTGCTGACGGTTTCCAGGGAGGCAATTGCCTCAAAGAAGGGGGTGAAATCGTATTCGTTCGGCACGTATACTTTCGAAACATTCCGGCAGCCGAGTCCGTAATACGTCAGAATGTCACGGCCCAAACCCAGTAGTTCTTCGGACGTTTCGTTACCCGAAAGCACCGCTACGGACGTACGGTTTTTCCGAATCAGGTGCGGTTTATGGGCAAAGTAGTAATGGAAGTGCCGGGCGGAATTGTCAGAACCCGTCGCGATAATGGCGTCGATTTCTTTCATCAATTCTGTATACGTCAGGTAATTGGCCAACCGTGGTTCAAATTCTACCAGTTTTTTCAGTAAGGCCCGGATCAGAATTTCATCCTGTGAACTGGGCTTCACGTACGCATGATGTCCGGCAATGAGTACACAGAGAATATCATGAAAACCAACGGCGGGAATATTCCCCGCCAGAATCAATCCAATTTTACGAGGGGTACGCTCCTGGGCTAAGGCAGGGTAACGATCCGCCCAGGCAGTCAGATGATCGAGCGTGAGAAAGTGCTGAGCTAATTCCTGTAAACTCTTCACAACCAGTTCCGGAATAAACCAGCCATTTTTACGATACGCGATTTCGGCCCATTCCTGCTGTTCCTGTTTGCCACTCTCGCTGCTAAGCCAATTTCCCAGTTGGACAAACGCCTGTATTCGATCCGATAATTGCATATTTTATCTTCAATAAGTGATAACCGAGTCGGTTTGTCGAGTTTTTTTTGAGACCCGAACTTTATTTAGTTACATTTGTAACCCGATTGGATTAATAGGCTACGAAATTACTAAACGCGACTGACATGGCCATCATGATTACCGACGAGTGCATCAATTGTGGTGCCTGCGAACCCGAATGCCCCAATACCGCTATTTACGAAGGTGGGGTTTCGTGGACGTTTGCGGGAGGTACTGCTTTGGTGGACGTCGAATTAGGCGACGGGACCGTGATGAGTGCGAAAGAAACTCAGACTCCCTTTTCTGAAGAATTTTACTATATCGTTACGGATAAGTGTACAGAGTGCATCGGCTTCCACGAAGAGCCCCAGTGTGCAGCGGTATGCCCGGTAGATTGTTGCGTGCCTGATCCCGATAATGAAGAGGATGAAGATACGCTTATGGCCAAAAAATCATGGCTGCATAACGAATAGACAAGCATACAAGTAGTAGTAAAAAACCGTCTTCTCAGGAGACGGTTTTTTTAATGGGCCTAAGCCTTGGCTTATTACAGCCCTTCGCTGTATAGGTCCAGAATATTGAAAAAAGAACGACTATCTGGTCGTTCTTTTTTTTGCACTATCCGGGGAGATTCTAACATAGGTCAATTTTTAAAATATTTTGCAAATTGACTTGCAATCAAAATAATATGTTTACATACTATTTGATTTATATATAGTAAGCTAATAATTTTTAATATTAAAAATTAAAGAATATTCAAATTTTATTCTGTAAATGCTTTATATTTGAACCTAAAACTTGCGTGTTATGGATTTTGAATGAATATTTGAATCGTTTTAAAACCATTCTTTACCTAACATGTAAACAGAATTATATAATGAAAAAGGCCGTAATTTCAGTTTTTTCTTTGTTTTGCTTAAATCCTGTATTTGCTGAAGTTTATCCGGATTACACGGATAAGCCGAAAGCCAAAACCCAACCTAGCTCAACGCAACCCACTGACGAAAAGAAACCCACCGAAGAGCAGGAGAAAAAAGAGAAGAAAGAAGAAGGAAAAATTACGTTTTCGGGCTATCTGGACACTTATTACATGTTCAACTTTAATAACCCCGCCTCCCGTAGTAACTTAGGTACATCCGGCCCTAGCTCTGATGTGCCGTCGGTAATGACGCCGGGTAATGCCCGGGCTTTCGATCAGAAATCGGGACAGTTTTCGTTGGGTTTGATTCAAACCAAAGTCGCCTACACGAATGATAAGATTGATGCCGTAGCCGATCTGACGTTTGGACCCAATGCCGATCTTGGTAACTATGGTAATGTGCTTGGTCCATTGGGTAATAGTGTTACTTCTACATCATTAGCGATCAAACAAGCTTATTTAACCTATAAATTCTCCAGTAAATTTTCGGTGACGGCTGGTCAGTTTGGTACGCACATTGGGTACGAAGTCATCGATGCTCCGGTCAACTTTAACTACTCGCTTTCGAATCTCTTCAATAATGGTCCTTTCTACCACATTGGAGCCAAAGCTCAGTATTCCTTTAGCGATCGGGCGTACTTGATGGCGGGGGTAGTAAATAACATTGATAACCTCAACGATAATAATAAAGCGAAGGGAATCATTTCTCAATTCTTCTTCTCTCCGGCAACGAACTGGAACGTTTACGTAAACTGGATGGGTAGCAATGAGCAAACGGCAACTGGAAAAACACCCAAAGGTTATTACTATTCTTTATTTGATTTAACTTCTACCTACCAGATTAGCGACAAATTTTACCTGGGTCTGAATGCGGCTTACGGTACGAACAAAGTAGAAATTACCGATAACAATACGACCCGTTCGCAGACCAATAAGTGGGGTGGTGCTGCTATCTACAGTAATTACGCCTTTTCTGAAGTCTTTGGCCTAGGTGTTCGCTACGAATACTTTGATAACAAGGAAGGCGACCGGGCCGTGAGGGATGCTGCAGGTAATGGTACTTCGGTAAATTCCTTTACGGTAACCGGAAACTTTACCCTGGCCGATGGTCACTTGATCATTAAACCTGAGTTCCGCCTCGATGCCTATCCTAAGCTAGCTGGATCGGTACAGAAGTTCGAGGATAGCGACGGAAATTATACCAAAAACAGCCAGTCTACCTTTGGTTTACACGCCATTGTTAAATTCTAACCATTTGATCCTTTTCATACACAATTCCTCATTTCGTATCAGTAAATCCTAATCTTCTATGCAAAAACCATCGTACGTTCCATTGCTTATCCTGACTGCGGTCAGTTTGTTGGGGGTTTTCATGCCCAGTCTCCCAGCTCAAATTAACACGGAAGGGCTTAATTCGGGTGATATGGCCTGGATGATTGTCGCTTCAGCTTTTGTACTGCTCATGACTCCTGGTCTGGCGTACTTCTACGGCGGAATGGTGAACGCGAAAAACGTGATTTCCACCATGTTCCAGAGTTTCATTGGTATGGGTGTGATTTCCGTACTGTGGGTTGTGATTGGCTTTAGTCTGGCCTTCGGTGATTCAATTAAAATTGGTGATTACGGTTTTGTCGGTAACCCCATGACCTACTTCATGTGGAATGGTGTACTCGAAAGTAAGCCCTGGTCACTGGCTCCGACCATCCCACTGGCTCTCTTCGCTCTTTTCCAACTGAAGTTTGCCGTGATTACGCCCGCTCTTGTAACGGGTTCTATGGCCGAGCGGATCAACTTCCGTAGCTACGTACTGTTTATGATTTTGTTCAGCATTTTCGTATACAGCCCACTGGCTCACATGACTTGGCATCCCGAAGGTTTCCTCTTTAAACTCGGCGTACTGGATTTCGCTGGTGGTACCGTCGTACACATGTCGGCTGGTTGGGCTGCTTTGGCTGGTGCTATGTACCTGAAACGCCGGAAGTCACACATGGAAGCGAACTTCCTGCCTCCCGCGAACATTCCTTTCGTACTGTTAGGTACGGCTCTGCTGTGGTTTGGCTGGTTTGGCTTCAACGCGGGTTCAGCGGTAGGAGCTACGCCTTTGGCCGTATCTGCTTTCGCTACGACTAACTTTGCAGCCGCTACGGCTGGTCTGGCCTGGGTACTGTTTGATGCAGCAAAAGGTAAAAAAGTGTCTTCACTCGGCTTCTGTATCGGTGCCGTGGTAGGTCTGGTCGCTATTACGCCCGCCGCTGGTTTCGTAACGATTCCCGTTGCTCTGTTCATTGGTACGGTAGCGGGTATTACTTCCAACTACTTCGCTCATCTGAAAGCTAAAGGTTCTCTGGATGATACGCTCGACGTATTCCCTTGCCACGGTATCGGTGGTATGGTTGGTTTGATCATGACGGGTATCTTCGCTAGCAGCAAAGTAAACTCTGCGGTTGCTGTAGATGGTCTGGCTTATGGAGCATTTGACACCTTCAAAGCCCACATGATTGCCCTGGTATTGGTATCGATCTTCGCCTTCACGCTTTCCTATGCATTACTGTGGCTGACGGACAAAATCCTGCCCCTGCGTGTGAATGATGACGACGAAAAAGTAGGTCTGGACGTAAGTCAACACGATGAATTTTTAATGGAGGCCTAAGCCTCAACCCCAACAAATCCACCGGTTTGCCGGTGGTTTTGTTGCATAGAATAAGGAAGGGAGTCCTGCATTGCGGGACTCCCTTTTATTATTTTCAGTACCAACGATTGATTACTAGTTATGTACGGTCATCAGCTCCGGTTCGCTTACTTGTACTAATCCGTTTTCAGCGATGGTGGTCAGTTGTACGGTTTTGATTTCGTTGATCAGCAAGGGATCATACTGGGCCGTGATGCGAACGTAGTTTTCCGTCCAGCCCTGCATTTGTCCGTTTTCGATTTCTTCCTCGAATAAAACGTCGGATACGCGGCCCAACTGGCTTTCGTAAAAAGCCCGCCGTTTTTTCTCGGATAGAATGTGCAGCATTTTTGACCGTTCGGCCCGTTGTTGTGAAGGAACGATGGGCTTAATGTCCAGAGCGTGAGTAGAGGCCCGCTCCGAATACGTAAACACGTGCAGGTACGAGATGGGTAATTCCTGCAAAAACTGGTACGTTTCCAGAAAAAGCTCCGGCGTTTCTCCCGGGTGCCCCACGATCACATCCACGCCAATGCAGGCGTGCGGCATGAGTTCCTTGATTTTCGCAACCCGGTCGGCATAGAGTTCGCGTTTGTACCGGCGTTTCATCAATCCCAATACCTTATTACTACCTGATTGCAGGGGTACGTGGAAATGCGGTACAAAACGCTGGGACGTACTAATGAATTCGAGAATCTCGTCCGTGAGTAAATTCGGCTCGATGGACGAAATACGGAATCGTTCAATACCTTCTACGGCGTCCAGGGCTTTAACCAGGTCCGCAAAACGTTCGTGACGAATGCCGTTTTGGATCCCGAAGTCGCCGATGTTCACCCCCGTCAGTACAATTTCCTTCACGCCGCGTTCAGCAATTTCGCGGGCGGCTTTCACCACATTTGCAATCGTATCACTGCGGCTTGCTCCACGGGCCAGGGGAATGGTACAATAGGAGCAGGGGTAATCACAACCGTCCTGTACCTTCAAAAAGGTACGCGTCCGGTCGTTGAGGCTATAGCTGGCGTGGTAATCCAGTACTTCTTCAATATTCGAATTATATACTCGGGCCGTTCCGGTAGGTTCCTTGCGAAAATCATCGATCAGTTCCATCAATCGGAATTTTTCCGCCGCTCCTAATACGGCATCCACTCCGGGAATGGTGGCAATTTCCTGGGGTTTCAACTGAGCGTAACAGCCCAGAATCGCCACGTATCCATCCGGATTGATCCGCTGGGCTTCCCGCACAATCTTCTTGCACTTCTTATCGGCGTTTTCCGTAACGGAACAGGTATTGATAATGAAAATGTCGGGATTCTGATTGAACTCTACGCGTTGATAACCCTTTTCTTCGAAACTTCGGGCAATTGTCGACGTTTCGGAAAAGTTTAACTTACAGCCTAGGGTATAAAATGCTACTTTTTTCATGGTGACCTCTTCCTACGCGGAAGAATAAAGGGATGAACTGGGGAGCTACAGGAGATACGAACCGGTGTTTTTACCACACATTTGTTCGAAACATTCCTGAACTAAAACCCCCTACGGAAACGTAACTTTCCTATAAGTTGCAAAATTACCTAATTTGTTCAGTTAGAGCTAAAAAAAAAGCCCCCGATACAGATCGGGGGCAAAATCTATTTGGGGGAAATGTTATTCCACTTCAGCACTCTTCACCGTTTTGATGATACGAGCAGCTACTTTGTAAGGATCGGCAGCCGAGTTCGGACGACGATCTTCCAGCCAGCCTTTCCAGCCACGTTCTACCGTAGCGATGGGGACACGGATGGATGAACCACGATCGGAGATACCCCAGGAGAATTTGTTGATGGCAGCCGTTTCGTGCTTGCCCGTCAAACGGAGGTGGTTATCAGGACCGTATACGGCAACGTGCTCTTTCACAACAGGGCGGAAGGCTTCGAGGATCGTTTCGTAAGCTTCTTTGCTACCTGACGTACGCAGTACCGTGTTCGAGAAGTTGGCGTGCATACCTGAACCGTTCCAATCGAGCGTTCCCAGGGGTTTGCAGTGCCAGTTAATAGCTACATTATATTTTTCGCCAACGCGTTCGAGCAGGTAACGAGCGATCCAGGTTTCATCACCAGCCTGTTTGGCACCTTTGGCGAATACTTGGAATTCCCACTGACCCATCGCTACTTCAGCGTTGATACCTTCTACGTTCAAACCAGCTTGGAGGCAAAGTTCGAGGTGTTCTTCTACGATATCGCGACCTACAGCCTTACCAGCACCTACGCTGCAATAGTAAGGACCCTGAGGACCGGGGTAACCACCCGCGGGGAAGCCCAGAGGTTTGTTGGTAGCAGGATCCCACAGGAAGTACTCCTGCTCAAAACCGAACCAGAAATCGTTGTCATCGTCGTCAATAGTAGCACGACCGTTTGACTCGTGAGCTGTACCGTTTGCGTTCAGTACTTCACACATCACCAACCAGCCATTGCCACCCAAACGAGCAGGGTCTTTGCAAACAAATACCGGCTTCAATAAGCAATCAGAAGAGCGACCTGGAGCTTGCTCGGTAGAACTACCGTCAAAAGACCACATGTCGAGTTCTTCCAAGTTACCCGAAAAGTCGTCAACGATTTTCGTTTTGCTGCGGAGGCTTTGCATGGGCTTGTAACCGTCGAGCCAGATATACTCCAATTTAGCTTTTGCCATGGTTTTGTTATAAATGTAAAATGAAACGATCCGTTCAATTGATGGTTCAAATCTAATCCGGTTTATGCGTATTTTCCAAATCATTATTTGGCTAAATCTTAATATTTATACCAAAATCTTTCGATTTATATAAAATATGCAACAAAATCTTTATATAATCACTATATATTTTTGTTGAAGAATGAAAAAATCTGATTTTTAACTAAATTTTCATTTTTAAGCGGTAATCGTGATCAAATCGAACGAATTTTAACAATTTAAGGCCGATTTTAAGGGATGAACTTAAAAAATAGAATCTATTATTTACATTAGTAGATAAATCAGTATATGGCTATATAGGTTAGTTGAAAATTGTATTTTACCAAGAAGATGGCCAGGGAAGAGTTATTTTTTGCAGTTTTGCATTTCGACTGATTACCCCATTGGCCGCTGGCCGAACTAAACCCGTTTTATTTTCAATACCCCGACACTAATCTCCATTTTATGGCATTAGCACGTTTTAAAGCGTTAGATCTGGCACAGTCCCGCCAGTCAACTCCTGTCAAAGTCCCCTCGGAAAAAGTGACCGAGTACTTTGGTAGTTTAATCTTCAACGAAGAGGCGATGCGTTCCCTGCTGAGCCCCGACACGTTTCAGCGAATTACGAAGTCCATTAAAGAAGGACATAAAATTGATCGTGATACGGCCGATGAAGTAGCCGCTGCGATGAAGTCATGGGCCGTTTCGAAGGGAGCATCCCACTATACGCATTGGTTCCAGCCCCTGACGGGTACTACGGCTGAGAAACATGATGCCTTTTTTGATATTGTACCGGGAACGGGTAAGGCGATTGAGAAATTCAAAGGTTCGGCTCTGGTACAGCAGGAGCCCGACGCGAGTTCATTCCCCAACGGTGGAATCCGAAGTACCTTCGAAGCTCGTGGCTATACGGCTTGGGATCCTTCGTCGCCCGCCTTTATTATGGAAAATGCGGCAGGTACCTCTACGCTTTGTATTCCGAGTGTGTTCGTCGCCTACACGGGCGAGGCTCTGGACTACAAAACGCCCCTGTTGAAATCCATCGAGCTGATTGATAAAGCAGCCACGAAGGTGATGAGCGAGTACTTCGACCGGAATACGGAGAAGACCATCCCTACGCTCGGAGCCGAACAGGAATATTTCTTGATTGACGAAGCCCTCTTTAATGCTCGTCCTGATTTATTAATGTCGGGTCGTACCGTATTCGGTCATGCTCCCGCCAAAGGTCAGCAACTGGAAGATCACTATTTCGGCTCGATTCCTCCGCGGGTAAATGCCTTTATGGTAGAGTTTGAAATAGAGGCTCAGCGTCTGGGCATTCCCGTGCGTACACGTCACAACGAGGTAGCTCCCGCTCAGTTTGAAGTAGCTCCTACGTTTGAGGAAGTAAACCTGGCCTGCGATCACAACGCCCTGCTGATGGATTTGATGCAGAAAGTGGCCGCTCGGCATAAGTTTAAAGTACTCTTCCACGAGAAACCATTCGCGGGGATCAACGGTTCGGGTAAACACAACAACTGGTCACTAGCAACGGACACGGGCATCAACGTACTCGGCCCCAGCACGAAACCCAAGGAAAGCCTGCGTTTTGTAAGCTTCCTGGTCTGCGTGGTGAAAGCCGTACACGATAACGCAGATCTGCTGCGGGCTGCCATTGCTACGGCGGGTAACGAACACCGTTTGGGGGCGAACGAAGCTCCTCCGGCCATCATGTCGGTATTCCTGGGTTCAGAAATGAGCCGCGTCATTGATACGCTGGAAAACATGCCGCCGATGACGGAGTTCAAACTCGAAAAAGGCGACAACGTATACCTGAAACTGGGTATCAACAAAGTGCCTTCGCTGTTGCTCGACAACACCGACCGTAACCGTACCTCGCCTTTTGCCTTTACGGGTAATAAATTCGAATTCCGGGCGGTAGGTTCTTCAGCGAACTCTGCGTCGGCCATGACGATCCTGAATACGATTGTAGCCGATCAACTGATTCAGTTCCGCAAAGACGTAGATGCGTTAATCGATACGGATCTGAAGAAAGAGCTGGCCATTGTCGAAGTGCTTAAGAAGTACATCAAGTCTTCGAAGCGAATCATTTTCGAAGGCAACGGCTATTCTGACGAGTGGGTGGAAGAAGCTGAACGTCGCGGTCTGGCGAACATTCGTTCGGCCCCGGAAGCTCTGGGCGTATATACCCGTAAGGAAGTGGCAGAACTCTTCGAGAAATATGATATTTTCACGGAGAAAGAACTACACGCTCGCTACGAAATCGAACTGGAAAATTACATCAAGAAAATTCAGATTGAGTCACGGGTGATTGGCGATCTCGCCATCAACCATATTCTTTCTACGGCTCTCAAGTACCAGTCACAACTGGTGGATAACGTCAAAGGCCAGAAAGACATTGGGATCGAGGAGAAGTACTACGCTCCGACGGTGGAAACCATCAAACGGATTGCCGAGTACACGGCCAAAATTCAGATCCTGGTTGATGAAATGACCGAAGCCCGGAAACAGGCTAATGCCATTCAGGATAGTGCGGAGCAGGCTCGCCTGTACGGAACGAAAGTGAAGGGTTATTTTGACGAGATCCGTTACTACGTTGATAAGCTTGAACTGATTGTAGACGACGATGAATGGCCGCTGGTGAAATACCGTGAGTTACTGATGCTTCGCTAGATAAACTTGGAATCAGAGAGGACTAAGGGATTTCCAGGAGTCATTTTTGAACAAATTCTTGCGTAAAAATCGAGAAAAGCCCGCTTGACTGCGGGCTTTTTTTTCGTACTTTGGCTTTCAAACCAATGCTTACACCCTTATGCCGACCGCAGAAAACTCCGGCTATTCCTCTACAGACATTCAGCAACTGAAAGACGAAATCCGCTCGAGCGGCCACTCTTTCATTTATACGGAAGACCCTGATATGGACGAGCCCACGGGCGATGAGTTCGCTCATTTCCAGTTTGTGGGGGTTCACGAAGGAAAAGAAGTAATTTACGACGCCGTTTTGTATACCTTACGTTTACACCACAGCAGTTTGGTGTACGAAGAAGCCGAGCGTCAGGCTATGCAGGAACATCCCCTGTACGTACCTCTGGATCAGCGAGATGAGACCTATCAGGCCAACGATGAAGTGGATGAAGAAGTAGAACTGCTGATTACAGAAATCATTGAAGAGCTTGAGGAAAACGAAGAAATCAAGGTAACGGAGCACCTGGAGACGGAATACAGCGAAGAAGGTAGCGTCGAGCTTGATATTTGCCTGAACGTAGAAGCCGTTAATGACGAAGTCATCGAAAACTTCATCAAAGACTTCACGTCCGGTCAGTTAGAACTCGACACAACGCTTTATTCCTTTAAAAGTCTCGAAGAAGAATAATCGTATGCCGCAGTGAGTACAAAAACTCGCTGCGGCTTTATAGTACCTATGCACTTATTTTATGAGCCGGATATTCAGCAACGGCTATTTTTATCAGAAGAGGAGTCACGGCACGCGGTAAAAGTGCTTCGTTTATCAACGGGAGATACGTTGAAAATTGTGGACGGAAAGGGTTTCCGCTACGAAGCCGAAATCGTCGATCCCAATCCTAAACGCTGCTCCGTACGGATCCGCTCGGTGGAGCAGGAGGCTACGGTACGGTCGTTCTCCATTCATCTGGCGATTGCTCCTACCAAAGATCTGGATCGAATCGAATGGATGCTGGAAAAATGCGTGGAAGTAGGCGTAGACCAGGTGAGTTTTATCCGTACCCGTCGTACCGATGAGCGGTACTGGAAAGGAAAATCCATTCACCTGGACCGACTGGAAAAAATTGCAGTTTCAGCTCTGAAACAGTCCCTGAAACTGACGATGCCGCGGGTAGAAGGCCTTATTCCCTGGGACGCATTCTTGGAAAATCTTCCCGCCGATCGCCAGAAATTGATTGCTCATTTGGAAAATGAAGATCGCCAGCTGCTCAAATATCGAGCTACGCCGGGCGGCTCTTACGTGATTCTGATCGGTCCGGAAGGAGATTTTACCACACAGGAAATTGCGGAAGCAAAAGAAAAAGGATTTTTAGCCGTTAGTTTAGGGGAAAGCCGGCTCCGTACGGAAACCGCTGGCCTCATTGCAGTACATACGCTGGATTTACTTAATCAATAAGGCATGAAACGACTCGGAATGCTCATGGTCCTTTGGCTGGCAGGCCTTTGTCTGAACACGTTACCAGCGATGGCCCAAACGATCCGCATTGCCAAGCTAAAGTACGGGGGCGGTGGTGACTGGTACGCGAACAAAACGTCTTTGCCCAATCTGATCAAGTTTTGCAATCAGAACCTTAAAACCAATATTGCGGCCGAAGAAGATATCGTGGAGCCAGGGAGTGCCGAGCTTTTTAATTACCCCTTTGTACACATGACGGGTCATGGTAATGTCGTTTTCACGGACGCCGAAGCTCAAAATATTCGTAAGTATCTCGTCGCCGGAGGATTTTTGCACATCGACGATAATTACGGCTTGGAAAAATTCATTCGCCGCGAGATGAAGAAGGTATTTCCTGAGCTGAATTTTGTGGAAGTACCCTTTAATCATCCCTTGTACAAAGCCAAATACGTCTTCCCGAACGGGTTGCCTAAGGTGCACGAACACGACGGCAAAGCTCCACAAGGCTACGGTCTGATTTGGCAAGGGCGACTGGTTTGCTTCTTCAGTTACGAATGTGATTTGGGAAATGGCTGGGAAGATCAGAGCGTATACAACGATCCGGAACCCGTCCGGCAGAAAGCTCTACAAATGGGGGCGAATTTGGTTTATTACGCCATGACCACTTTTTAGCATTAAATTTGTGATTTGAACAGGATTTTTATCCATTTTTTCAAAAAAAAATAAACTTTTGCAACTAAGTATTCAAAGCTTAGGTTAGACTATTAACTTTGTACTTGGTACTTCATTAAATCTGCCGAAATGCAACTCATTCTTCCAGCGTTCATCATTCATTGGTACCTGTCGCTTTTTAGCCAGACCTTTTTCTTACATCGTTACTCTGCTCACAAGATGTTTACGATGAATAAGTTCTGGGAGCGGTTCTTTTACCTGCTCACCTACATCTCACAGGGATCCAGCTATCTGAGCCCGAAGGGATACGCGATTTTGCACCGAATGCACCACGCTTTTAGCGACGGACCACGTGATCCGCACTCACCTCACAACTCTACCAACGTCTTCACGATGATGTGGAAGACAAAAGACATTTACAACGCCATTTTGTTTGGTCGTACGAAAGTTGAGCCTCAGTTCGATAAAAACTATCCGTACTGGAGCACGATCGAAAAAATGGGTGATTCCTGGATTTCACGCATTGGCTGGGGTACGGCCTATTCTTTGCTGTACATTGCCGCATTCATCTGGTTTGATATGCACTGGGCGTTTTTCTTCCTGTTGCCGATTCACTTCCTGATGGGTCCCGTACACGGAGCAATCGTAAACTGGAGCGGTCACAAGTATGGCTATCAGAACTACGACAACAACGATAAATCGAAAAACTCCCTGGTACTGGATTTCCTGATGATGGGCGAGTTGTTCCAAAACAACCACCACAAACTGCCTAACCAGGTAAACTTTGCTTCAAAGTGGTACGAATTTGATCCTACCTACCCGGTCATCAAAACGCTCCACTGGATGAAGATCATCCGTCTAAAACCCGTAAAAGTTCGGGCTCAGGAGGAAGTAGAAGCGTAAGCGAATACGATACGATTACTTAAAAAGGGTGGCTTGATCAAGCCGCCCTTTTTATTTTAAACCCTTTACTTTCAATTCAGTAGTAATACGGTGCTCTATCATGAAAGCTGAAACAGAGGAATGTAATACAAAATCAAAGTAGGTATAAAAAGGGAAGAAGGAAGACTATTAACTCAGTCTTCCTTCTTCCCTTTTACTAGCGTTAGTGGCTTCTAAATCAGTTTACGATCTGCATCAAACGCTTCCAGATAATCCGAAACGCGTTTTACGAACTGCCCGCCCAGTGAACCATCGACGATCCGGTGGTCGTACGAATGGGAAATGAACATTTTGTGACGAATGCCAATCAGATCTCCTTCGGGCGTTTCAATGACAGCTGGTTTCTTCTGAATCGCTCCGAATGCCATGATGGCTACCTGCGGCTGTACGATAATGGGCGTACCCATGAGATTTCCGAAAGTACCAATGTTCGAAACGGTATACGTACCATCGGCCAGATCGTCAGCTTTCAGTTTGTTCTCGCGGGCTCTTTTGGTAAGGTCGTTGATCTTCTTGGTTAATCCCACCAAATTGTACTGATCGGCGTTGTGAATCACCGGTACAATCAAATTACCACTGGGCAAAGCCACGGCCATACCTACATTTACAGCTTTTTTAATGAGAATACGGTCGCCGTCTACCGAACTGTTAATCATCGGAAAATCCTTAATGGCTTTCACTACGGCTTCGATCAGTAGCGGGGTGTAGGTAAGGTTTTCTCCATATTCTTTCTGGAATTGAACCTTCATGCGTTCACGCCAGCGAACAATGGCCGTCATATCCGTTTCGACGAAACTGCTGACGTGCGGAGCAATGCGTTTGGAATCCACCATTCGTTCCGCAATCAGTTTCCGCATGCGATCCATTTCCTGAATCTCTACGTCACCCGTACTAAAGCTTGGCTTGCTTACGGCGGGAGCTGATGTTACTGGAGCTGGTTTGGGTTCAGGAGCGGCTGACGGCGTTGACCGTCGGGCGACGTAATCCAACATATCGTTTTTGGTGACCCGACCATCCACGCCCGTACCGGGAACGGTATTCAGTTCATCCATGGAAATCCCCTCCGTCTGACTGATCGTTAGTACAAGCGGCGAATAGTACCGTCCCGCTTGAGGAGTGCCTTCCGACCGAACGGGTTCACTGATGGCCGTCTGTACCTGATTTTCGAGGTAACTGGCGGCTTCCTCCGTATCGTTTATTTCTTCAGGAGCTTTCGGTGTAGGAGATTCTGAAGATGTTGTGCCTGCGGCATCGGTTTCGACCCGACAAATGGGTTTGCCAATGGTAGCCACATCGCCTTCCTGCACGAGCCATTCTTTTAAAATACCCGCCTGGGTTGCCGGAATTTCCGTATCTACTTTGTCCGTCGCCACTTCCAGCAAAGGTTCATCAATTTCCACACGATCACCGGGCTTTTTGAGCAGGGTAAGTACGGTGGCTTCATGAATGCTTTCGCCCATGGCAGGCATAAGAATCTCAGTCATAGATTGATTCTGTTTAGCATTTCGAGCAACATTACTAGTGATTTAGCTCGATTTACGTATTAATCCAAGGGAAGGCCAACTAGCACTTTCCGCAACAAATTTAAGAGAGAAAGGGCCGTTTGATGAATATTCTGTAGACGGTCACCCCCTAAAGTCAGTTTTTTCGTAATGGTTTGCTCGGGAGATGCCAGGGCAATCCAGATGGTTCCTACGGGTTTTTCGGTAGTACCGCCGTCGGGACCGGCAATGCCACTGGTAGCGAGTCCGAAGGTAGTTCCGAAGCGTTCGCGTACGCCTTCGGCCATTTCTCGGATCGTTGGCTCTGAAACAGCTCCGTAGTTCTCCAGCGTAGCGGACTGAACGTCGAGCGTATTCATCTTGGCCGCATTGGAATAACTCACCACGCCTGCCTGAAAATATGCTGAGCTTCCCGGAATTTTTGTAATCAGGTGAGAGAGGTACCCGCCGGTGCAGCTTTCGGCAATGGACAAGCTATGGCCGGATTCACGTAGTAACCGGGCTACTACGTCTTCAATCTCATCGCCGTCGTATCCATACACATAGGTAGAAATCAGCGGTAAAACTTTAGCGATCTCGGCGTTCACTTCTGCTTGCAGGACCTCCAGCGATTCGCCGGTGGCCGTCAGCCGAAGTTTCACCATACCCATCGAAGGTAAGTACGCCAGTTTGATGTGTGAGGGCAATGCATCTTCCCAAGCTTCGATACGTTCGGCCAGAAAGGATTCACCAATACCAATGGTACGCAGCATTTTATGGTGAATAACTGGCAGGGGAAACGTCGACTTAATGCGGGGTAGCACCTCATCCGTCATCAGACCCTTCATTTCGTGCGGAACGCCGGGTAATGAAACAAATACCGTACCGCGTTCATAGAACCACATGCCTGGAGCCGTACCCCGCGTATTGGGAAGGTAGGTGGCATTCAGGGGGAGAGACGCCTGTAACTTATTAATTTCGGTAAGTTCCCGCCCCCTTTTCTGGAAAAATTCGGTTACGAATACTAACGCTTCCGGGTGGATGGCCTGACCAGTATTAAAGTATTCGCAAAGGGTAGTTTTGGTGATGTCATCTTTGGTAGGACCTAAGCCGCCCGTTAATATGACAATGTCAGCTCGTTGTTCGGCTTCGCTCAAAATACTCAAAATAGCGGCTCGCTGGTCACCGACAGAGCTTTTGCGAACGGTACGTACGCCGATAGCTGACAATTCAGCCCCAATCCATTGCGTATTTGTATCGGTGATTTGTCCAAAAAGGATTTCATCGCCAATCGTTATAATTTCTGCCGTAACGGGTCTCATGAGAGTAAACTTGAATGTCAATAATCAAGAAAGTAGGGGACTGGCATAGATTCTTGAGTACCCTTACGCAGCTGGACTATCGAAAGTCTGATGTGATGTTTTCGATTTTGATCTATTTTTGCGGCTTAAAACTACATAAAAAACGAGGTTTAACCGTTTAAATCTACAACCACCTACTAGAACAGAAACCCAATGAAAAAGGTTATAGGAAGTTTACTTGTTGTATGCTTATCCATACAGTTAGCTCAGGCTCAAAGCGATAGTACACAAAATACGCAGCGTAAAAGTGGTTGGGGTGGGATTTTAGAAAAAGCAGGCAGTATACTAAAACAAGGTTCTCAGGGGACATCCAGTTCGGACGAGATTGCGAATGGGTTGAAAGAGGCTTTGACCTTGGGTATTAAAAAGGGCTCAGAACAAGCTTCAAAAACGGATGGGTTTTATAAAAATGCCCTCATCAAAATTTTGCTCCCTCCCGAAGTACAAAAAGTAGAAGGAACCTTACGGAAAATAGGCTTAGGCAAACAGGTCGATCAGTTTGTTCTGACGCTAAACCGGGGAGCCGAGGACGCATCCAAGAAAGCATTTCCTATCTTCGTGGATGCGATTACTAAAATGACGATTACGGATGCTATTTCGATTCTGAAGGGAGAGAAAAACGCCGCCACTGAGTACCTGAAGCGTACATCGTTTGATGCCCTCTACAAGGAATTCAATCCGATTATTCAAACATCTATTGATAAGACGCAGGCTACCCGGTATTACGGAACGATTGTAACGACCTATAATAAAATTCCTCTGGTACCGCAAAAACTCAATCCTGACTTGGATGATTACGCCACGCGTAAAGCCATTGACGGATTGTTTCTGCTAGTCGAACAGGAAGAAGCAAAAATTCGGGAGAACCCCGCCGCCCGCGTTACGGACTTGCTGAAGAAGGTGTTTGGGCAGCAGTAGGGGGGTAGCGAAAGAACCCGTATTCTCACGATAAGAAATGGGATTGGAAACGGAAAATTAGAAACGGAAAACATCTCCGGAACTTATCAGGATTTTTCACCCTTTACTTACCTGATTTAATTCTTTGTAACGGGCCTTGTGCCATATTGTATGAAAAAAGCAGAAATCCATTTCGACATTGAGCTTGACGAGAATAACGTTCCCAATAAGATCTACTGGGACGCTTCGGATAACCCGAACGAGGGCCTCAATGATACACAAGCCATTTCGATTGCTACCTGGGATCGCTATCACCGGGCAACGATGAAACTGGATTTGTGGACCAAAGACATGGAAGTAGGAGATATGAAGCAATTCTATATCGAAATTATGTCGGGTGTGGCTGATTCTGTAATTTCTGCCACGGGTGACAAAAAAATGGCTGAACAGATTCACGACGTTTGCAAAATTCTAAGTCGTAACCTAAAGGCTGAACTGGAAGAATTGCAGCGTAACAGTAAATAAACGAGCATGGGAAACCTGAAAAAGGCCCTGCTTATTGGCTGGTTCAGTCTGTTGATGGGGTCAGTGTGGGCTCAGGGTGTATCCTTTGTTCTGGGTAATCTCCGTACGCCTTTCACGCAGGCGAAAGCTCAAAAAAAGGCAGTTTTCGTGGAAGTGTATTCCCCTACCTGCCACGTTTGCGAAAGCTTTAAACCCACGTTTCAGCAAGCCTCAGTAGGGGCCGCTTACAATGCCCGTTTCGTAAGCTACAAGCTCGATATTAATTCACCCGAGGCTCAGGCTTTTCTGGCTAAGCAACACCTGGTAGTGCCTTCTTTGCCGCTGTTCCTATTTTTTGATGCGGACGTGAAATTACTACATGCTCAGAACGTGAGTAATTCAGCTAAAGAGGTGATTGGCGTAGCCAATACGGCTCTGGATGCTACGAAGCGGGGCAGTGCGTATGCTAATCGTTTTAAAAAGGGAGAACGTAGCACTGCCTTTTTGCTAGAGTATGGCTCATTTACGCGAATCGTCCGGGACACGGTAGCGAATGTACAGGTCATGCAGGCGTATGCTAAAGCCTTACCCAGCAGTGCGTACACCAGCAAACCTGCGTTCACGGCGTTGCAAAACGTAGTAATGGATGCGGAGAATCCACTTTTCACGTACTTCATTTCGCATTTAGCGGTGTACAAAGGGAAATATCCTCCGCAGGAAGTGACGAAAGCTGGGGAATCTATTGTGATGAATACCTTGTACGCAGGTCGGGCGGCGTTTATGGCTCCGGAACGAATCCAGAAAATTGGTTCGTATCTGACTACCCTGGGACTGGATGCAAAATCAGTAGAAAACCGAACTCTGATACCAGACCTGAATGCCCTGGTTCGGGCTCAGCGGTGGGGACAATTGCTCGATCGAATCAATCGGTACGAGAAAGTGGGCGGACCTGGCCCAGCTGAATGCTCGTACCTGGCTTCGTATCTGCGAAGTAAATCGAATAACCCGCAAATTCTTCAAAAAGCGGCTGCATTAGCTAGCCGGGGAAACCGATAACAGAAAAAGGCCTGCATATCGCAGGCCTTTTTAACTATAGGCTTCAAAACCCTATTAAAACTGGAAATATTCTTTCGCGTTGCGGTAGCAAATGTTCTGCACCAGTTGACCCAGCCATTCGATATCCGCCGGTAACTCGCCATTTTCCACATCGTTACCAATCATGTTACACAGAATACGGCGGAAATACTCGTGACGGGGATAGGAAAGGAAGCTGCGGGAATCCGTAAGCATACCTAGAAAGCGACTTAACAAGCCCATATTAGAGAGGGCATTGATTTGCTTTTCCATGCCATCTTTCTGATCCAGGAACCACCAGCCCGAGCCCCACTGGACTTTACCCGGTGTGGTACCATCATTGAAGTTTCCGATCATCGTAGCAAACACCTCATTGTCGGCCGGATTCAGGTTGTACAGAATCGTCTTTGCTAGTTTGTTCTCATTATCGAGCATACCCATAAACGTGCTCAACGAACGTGCCTGTGGGAAATCGCCAATGGAGTCCCAGCCCGTATCGGGGCCGAGTTCACGTAACAGACGCGTGTTGTTATTCCGTAAAGCTCCCAGGTGATACTGTTGCGTCCAGCCTTTTTCCCAGTCCATGATGGCAAACTCAATCAGCATGGCCGATTTGAATTTCTGCCGTTCTTCAAACGTAGGCAACTGGCCGCTACGAGCTTTGGCGAAAATGGTACGAATCTCAGATTCAGTGTATTCAGCGGCATAAACCTGCTCCAGGCCGTGATCAGATAAACGCCCGCCTAAGGAAGCGAAGAAGTTATGACGCTGCCGCAGAGCCGCTACGTATTCATCGTAAGTACTAACCGACAGGTTCGAAACGGCCTCAATTTTATCAACGTAGGCGTTAAACTCCGCCGGATTATCAATGGAAAGCATGGCCTTGTCCGGACGGAATGTCGGGAGTACTTTCAAGTCAAGACCTTCGGCGGCAATTTGCTGGTGGTATTTCAGGTCATCGGAAGGATCGTCCGTTGTACAAACCACTTCTACATTCATACGGCGAAGTAGGTTCCGTACGGAATAGTCCGGTGTATTGAGCAGGGCGGTGGCTTCGTCGTAAATGTCTTTCGCTGAGGCCGCATTCAGTACCCGGTCAATGCCAAAATACCGTTGCAGCTCCAGGTGAGTCCAGTGGTACAGTGGATTCCGCATGGTATACGGAACCGTCTCGGCCCATTTCTGGAATTTCTCGAAATCCGAAGCATCACCCGTACAGTATTGTTCCGCTACGCCATTGGTACGCATCGCTCGCCACTTGTAATGATCGCCATACAACCAGATTTGCGTCAGATTAGAAAAATTTTTATCGGCTGCAATCTGGTCGGGTGGAAGATGGCAATGGTAATCAATGATGGGCATGGCCCGGGCAAAATCATGATATAAGGTACGAGCGGTTTCAGTTTGAAGGAGGAAATCTTCGCTCAGGAACGGCTTGACTGACAATAAGGTGGCGTTCATACGAATAGCGTTCTTTCTGTCAAGACCTGACATTTGAACCCTATCCCTGAAAAAAGAATGAAAATTAAAATCAATTTAAGCAAAAGCCCTTATTTCCGCAGCTGAATGGGTTTGCCAAAGTGCGTTTGAAGATAGTAAGCCGCATTTTCGTCACCCAGCTGAGCAGCCTGTTCCCAATCCATACGAGCGGAATCGAATTGTTTGAGACGGTACCGGGCTTCCCCCCGAAAACGGAGGACATTGGCATTCTCCGAGCGGGAATGCCACACGGCTTTGTCCAGTTCCAGAAAGGCCTGATCCGTTTCTTCCAGTTCCAAATGAGAAAGTCCTTTGTAGAGAAAACATTCCCACAAGGTATTATCGTACGCCGAAGAGTGCGTAAAATCGTATAAAGCCGAGTAATAGTTGCTCAGGTAATAGTTACAAATACCCCGATATAGATAAGCAACGGCCGATTTCGGATACCGATTGACTAACAAGGTAAAGTACGCGTGAGCTTCCTCATATTGCTTATTCTGCACCAATTCAATACCCTCAGCAAAGCGTTTGCGGTCTTTATCGGCGGGTGTGTCATGATCTTCCGTAAAATACCGGATGATTACATAGGGAATCAGTAATAGTATGAGAGCAATGGTTTCCATATACTGAACTAACCGTTGAGCGACTGAGCCAGCTCAGCCTGTACTTTCTTGGGTAAACTCGCCACAACTAACGCGTACGAGTGGTCAATCAATTCACGGAAAAGGGTCTGATTTCGATTGGCTTTTACCGTATTCCAATGTTTTTTATTCATGTGATAACCCGGCACAATCCAGTCGTATTGCTCGCGTAACTCCAACGCCCGCTCCGGATCACATTTTAAATTACACGCAAACTCTTCGGCATCCAGCGAAGTCAGAGCGAATACTTTTCCCATGACTTTATACACCAGTGTGTCGGGGCCAAAGGGCGTTTCTTCCGACACTCCGGCTTTACGAAGACAATACTCGCGAAACTGTTCTAAATCCACACGCTTAAACGGATAAATGGTCTTAACGGGTGAGAGCACGCACAAGCATCACCACCAGACAAAAAAGGAACATGATAATACTAATCCGGTTGATGCCGTGCATCATGCGGAGATTGAAACTATCCGGTCGAGAAGGATCTTTCTTTCCAAAAACCCGAAAAAAGTATCGAAAGGCTTCTCCGAGTTTAAATTGATTTTTGATGCGATTGCTTTCCATGGTATGCTTGTTCAGGTAAAATAGTTACCCTGGGAAAAGATTCTCTGGGGTCTATTTCTTATCTGTTAAACCAATAATGCTGCTTCGGGTTCCCGCCAGACGCCATCTTCCCGCATTAATTCAATCAATTCATCCAGAGCCCGATCGGCGGGTACGGAGCGTTTCACTACCTGCTGACCCCGGTACAAAGCAATCTTATTGACGCCCATGCCCACGTAGCCATAATCGGCGTCGGCCATCTCGCCCGGACCATTGACAATACAGCCCATGATGCCGATTTTAATGCCTTTGAGGTGATCCGTACGCTGACGAATTTGGGCAGTGGTATCTTGTAAATCAAACAGCGTACGTCCGCAGGAAGGGCAGGAAATGTATTCCGTCTTGCTCATCCGGGTACGGGCCGCCTGCAAAATGCCAAACGCCAGTGAATTCAGAAATTTGCTCTGCTGACCGGGATTCTCGACCGAAGGTTTGAGCATTAGACCATCACCCAGACCATCCACGAGAAGTCCGCCGCAATCGGTAGCCGCGTAGAGCGTGGTGGCGTCCGCCGTAGTCTGATCCTGCGACCACTGAATGACCACGGGCAGGTTAATGCGTTGCTGAATCAGTTTGAAGAATAGCCGACGAAGCTCCGGCATGGCGTGGCTGTTGGTCGTTTCAACCAGCAGGACAGCATACGGATCTTCCTGTAAATAACCCAGTAAATCCCCCTGGCAATCAGCCAGACTTAGCCGAACTACGTGCAGAAAGGGAAAAGCCTGTTGCTCCTGAATACTGGTCAGATATTCGGTCGTAGTAAAGACCGGAAACGTATGAGCCTGCTTGTCAAGGGTACGCCAGGCCGAATAATCGATCAGCTCCTTCAAGCCGTTAGGCAGCATAAAAGGTACCGGGCGGGAACCCGTATAGAGGTAATCCGCTCCCAGATCGTTCATGGCCCATTTGTCCGTAGCGGGCAAATAGAAATGTCCAATCGGCTGTAAATCCGCCGGACTAGTAATTTGTTGCGTTGAAAAATCAGCAATTACCCGGGGTACATTCTTGCCGCCGAAATTCTCGACTTCCGCCGTGATTCGGCGGGTGTACGCAAACGGATTGATGGGCGACGTCGTAACGGCTTCAATCGGCTGTGCCGTCGCTGCCCGTTCGGTATAGCGATCTACCAGTGTACGAGCGACGGGAATTTCAAATTCGGGATCTTCCGTCAAACTCACGCGTACCGTGTCGCCCAGGCCGTCTTCTAGCAGCGTACCGATACCCATGGCTGACTTGACACGACCGTCTTCGCCTTCGCCCGCTTCCGTTACACCCAGGTGCAAGGGGTAAGGTTGCAGGTTTTCATCCTTTAATTTCTTTACCAGCAGGCGATACGCCTCAACCATGACTTGAGGATTGGACGACTTCATCGAAATCACAATGTTCGTGAAGTGTTCGTCCTCGCAAATGCGTAAAAACTCTAGTGCCGATTCCACCATGCCAATGGGCGTATCGCCGTAGCGGCTCATGATGCGGTCGGAGAGCGAACCGTGGTTGGTACCAATCCGCATGGCGGTTCCGTATTCTTTGCAGATGCGTACCAGCGGAACAAACTTTTCACGAATTCGCTCGATTTCGGCCTGGTACGCGGCTTCAGTATAGTCTACAATCTCAAAACGTTTCTTATCGGCGTAGTTGCCGGGGTTAATCCGGACTTTTTCAACCAGACGAGCCGCCAGTTCAGCCGCGTTGGGCGTAAAGTGAATGTCGGCACAAATGGGCGTCCGGTAGCCGCGTCGGTTCAGTTCCTTCCGGATATTGTCCAGATTTTGAGCTTCCTTCACACTTGGAGCCGTAATCCGAACCAGTTCACATCCCGCTTCAATCATTCGGATGGACTGCTCGACAGAACCCAGCGTATCCATGGTATCAATGGTGGTCATGGACTGCACCCGAATAGGGTAATCCGATCCCATCCACAAATCACCGACCCGAACCTGCGTGGTTGGTCGGCGGGAGTAAGCCGTTAATGATTGACAATATTCTGATCCAGCTGCCATTAAATCAGGCATTTGTAGTTCCGAAGTGACTTCCATGTAAAAAATAAAACGCTCGTAAGACAAAGGTAGCAGGGGGGAGGCGTATAGCCACGGAATTTTAGAAATTCTCGCCGAATTCTTAACGCTTCATTCGGGTGAATTGTTCTTGGAATGTTACGCTTATTTTAGCCCCATTTCTACGCTGAATATATGCCAAATATATGAATGTATATTCAGTCAGGTATTGTAAGAAGCTGTATATCAGCAAAAGAGGCCGCTCCTTTTAGGAAACGGCCTCTTTTGCTGATCTTATCTTGCTACTCTTACCAAGACTGTCTTTTATGACCGATCAAGGCGTAGTAAAGAATATAAGCATACAGGGGAATAAGCATACCATACGCAAGTTGAGGACTAACTGTATCCGTTAAGTAGCCATGCAGCAGAGGCAGAATGGCACCGCCTGTAATACCCATGATAAGTAATGCCGAAGCGAACTTGGTAAACTTACCCAGTTTATTCAAAGCCAGCGGCCAAACTGCCGGCCAGATTGGAGCATTGGCAAAGCCAATCAAAGCGATGCAAAGTACGGAAGTGAAACCCGTTGTGAAGATAGCTCCCACCGAAAGTACCAGACCCAGAATGGCTCCGATACGCATGGCCAGTTGCTGGGAAAGAAATTTAGGGATGAGAATAATACCCAGAATGTAGCCAGCCAACATACCGTACAGGGTATAAGCCGTGAAATACTTAGCCTCGTCATTACTGAAACCAATGGACTTACCGTAGTTAATGATGGTATCCCCGGAAATAACTTCAGCACCTACGTAGCAGAACAGGGCCAGTACACCCAACACCAAGTTGGGGAACTGCCATACGCTCGTACGCGTAGTCGTTACGGCCTGAGTAGTATCGACTTCATCATCTTCTTCAGAAACCTCAGGCAGATTCGAAAACCGAATCCAGATGGCCAGTACAATCAATACGGCCGTCAGAATCATGTAGGGTGTCACCACTTTTTCGAGCGAAGCCGCCGCTGAAACGGTTCCGGCACTGGAAAGCAGAATGCTACCAAAAATCAGCTGACTGGAAATACCCGCCAGTTTGTTAGCGACTCCCATGAAACTGATCCGCTGAGCGGCACTTTCGCGGGGACCTAGAATCGTCACGTAAGGGTTCGAGGCCGTTTGTAGTACCGTAAGGCCAATACCAATCAGGAACAAACCCACTAGAAACAAAGGGTACGATACGGATTTGGCGGCAGGAACGAAAATCAGCGTACCGACGGCCATCGTAATCAGTCCGAAAGACATCCCGTTTTTAAAACCCGTTTTTTTCAAAACCCAGGAGGACGGGATCGCCATCAGAGCGTAGGAAATAAAGAAAGCAAAGGCAACCAGGTTCGAGGAAAAGGTACTGAGCTGGAAGGCTTCTTTGAAAAATACGATCAACACACTGTTGACCCAGGTTACGAAACCAAAAATGAAGAATAGGACTCCAATAATAAGCAGTGGGACTAAATACGACTGCGGTTTGCCTGGTTGAGCCATAGAAAGTTAGGTATAGAAAGGGAATGATGGAGTGTGTGATAGCGTTTGTAAAAGTTCGTGAATTTATAAATAATTTTAATAAATAGAGCTTTCTATGGATAAAGACTTCCAAATAACGTTTGGAAACCCATTCAAAAATAAACCTCATGCCATTTATTTTAAGTTTGAAAACGAATATTCCTTGGTTAAATCAGGGTTTTGCCAATCGGTTATTGTAGCACTGAAAATCAGCTAAATCAAAGTTTTTAGAGAAGTCCTGGAACATTTGTTTGCCGACTTCCGTTAATTTGGAACTCACAAACCACGCTTTCCTGATGGGCAGAAGTGTTGCTGACAAACTTTCAGACGACTTTTCCATCACCGATCGTAACCAGTACCTGTAGATTGAAACCCATAGCTTATGCAAGAAAAGAGAGTTGCGGTGTTCCGCAAGGAGCATTTCAACGCTGCTCACCGATTGCACAATCCCAATTGGTCGGATGAACAAAATAAGGCCGTCTTTGGATTGTGTAACAACCCCAACTATCACGGTCATAATTACGAGCTGATTGTGCAGGTAACTGGACCCATCGATCCGGAAACGGGTTACGTGGTGGATCTTAAGTATCTGTCTGATCTGATCAAAACGCACGTAACCGACCGCTTCGACCATAAAAATCTCAATCTGGATACCGAAGAATTCGCTCAGCTTAATCCTACGGCAGAACACATTGCCATTGTCATTTACGAAAAGCTCAAGGCGAAACTTGCCCCGCAGCTTGACCTAAAAATTCGCTTGTATGAAACCGAACGAAATTTCGTTGAATACCCTGTTGTCGGATAATTCAATCGTATTTTCTGACGAAGAAATCGGAGAAGACCACATTGCCACTTCGGTCCAGACGCCCTTACGGGCCGATGCCTTTGACCTGACCGACGAGCAGAAAATCGACAAAATTCAGGAACATTTTCGGGAAATCATGCTCACGCTGGGCCTCGACCTGAACGACGACAGCTTGAAAGGTACACCCCGCCGGGTAGCTAAAATGTACGTACAGGAAATTTTTAGCGGCCTCAATCCCAAAAATATGCCGGCAGCCACGCTGTTCGACAATAAATACCGCTACCAGGAAATGCTCGTGGAGCGGGATATTCAGTTCTATTCTAATTGCGAACACCACTTTGTTCCCATCATTGGTAAAGCTCACGTTGCCTATATTTCCAACGGTAAAGTGATTGGCCTGTCGAAACTGAACCGCCTGGTTCAACACTTTGCCAAGCGTCCGCAGGTACAGGAACGGATGACGGTGCAGATTGCCCGTGAACTGCAACGCGTACTCGAAACGCCCGATGTAGCGGTACTCATGGATGCCCGTCACCTGTGCGTGTCCATGCGGGGAATTGAAGATCCGACCTCCTCGACGGTGACGTCCTTTTACGGGGGTAAATTTGAAGAAGAAGCCAAAAAGCAGGAGTTTTTAAAGTACCTGCAATTGTAAGAATAACCCGATAAAGACTTATTGAGACGTCTGCTGACCAGCAGACGTTTTTTTTGTACTGATTTTTGACCATTTACCCCGAAAAAATCTCGACTGCCTTAAATTGGGTATGGTACATGTGGTCTGGATACGGACCTTTGGGTTATTCTATTTTAACCACTACTACTATGACCTTTGTACCTGGTGCTTTTGTATTTTTTGGGCTGATCGCTCTGGTTGTGTTTTTGTCCGTCGTGATTGTACAGCAGGGAACCGTTGCTGTCATTACTATTTTCGGAAAATATCAGCGGGTCATGACGCCTGGTTTAAACTTCAAAATTCCTTTTATTGAGTACGTTTACCGTCGTATTTCCATCCAGAATCAATCGGTAGAACTGGAGTTTCAGGCCATTACTAACGATCAGGCGAATGTGCGATTTAAAGCGATGCTGGTGTATTCGGTACTCAATCAGTCGGAAGAAGCCATCCAGAACGTAGCCTTTAAGTTCGTCGATCAGCGGAGTCTGATGCAGGCCTTGATTCGAACCATCGAAGGTTCCATCCGGAGTTATGTCGCCACCAAGAAACAGGCCGAAATTCTGGCATTGCGTTCGGAAATTGTCGCTCACGTGAAAACGGAGATTGACGAAATGCTCGTTACCTGGGGTTATCACCTCATTGATCTGCAACTGAACGACATTGCTTTTGACGAGGCCATTATGCGGTCTATGGCTCAGGTCGTGGCGTCCAACAACCTGAGAGCCGCCGCCGAAAACGAAGGACAGGCTCTCTTGATTACTAAAACCAAATCAGCTGAGGCGGAAGGAAATGCCATTAAAATCGCCGCGGAAGCCGAACGGGTTGCCGCCCAGTTACGCGGGCAGGGGATTGCTTTATTCCGGGAAGAAGTTTCCAAGGGGATGGCTCAGGCCGTGCAGGAACTGAAAGATCGCAACATGGACCCCTCGCTGGTACTGTTCTCGATGTGGACAGAAGCCATTCGCCACTTTGCCGAACACGGAAAAGGAAACGTCATCTTTCTGGACGGTTCAAACGATGGCTTACAAACCACGCTCAAGCAGTTACAAGGGTTGATCCAGAAAAATGCAAACGATGAGCTGACGGAGTAATTACTCCTTGAGAGCTTCGAGAAAGTGCTTCTGATTAAGTACCAGATTCTGCCGGGTCCAGTTGATTTCCTTTTTGCGGGGAAACTGCCGGACCGGGCAATCTTTTAACTGACAGTGATGGCAGCAGGCGGGCAGGCAGGGATCGACGTGCACGAAAATCTCCACGCGGGAATTGAATTCCACTTCCAAAATGGCCTCAACCTCGTGTACCGCCGTATGCACCTTCTCCAGATCCCAATAATAGGGGAGCGTCAGGTGGCAGTCGATGTGCAGATCGGCACCGTAATGCTGGATCCGCAGGTTGTGAATATCAATCCAGTAGTCTTTCCGATGATCCCTAAGAATGTCCACAACGCGTTTGACCGTAGAGTCATCCGCTTCGTCCATCAAACCACCCGCGGATTTACGGGCAATCTGAAAGCCATTAAAAATCAGAATCACCCCGAAGACTACCGAAATCAGACGATCCAGCCATACGAAGCCGGAAAGTAATACCAGTCCAATACCAAAAAGTAAAATCAGGGTGGATAAGGCGTCCAATTGCAGATGTTTTCCGTCCGCGATGAGCGAAGGAGAACCCTGCTTTTCGCCTTCTTTCTGAACGTAATAGCCCACCACGTAATTGACGACCATCGTAATACCGACGAGGATCATCCCCGTATCCAGTTTCTGAATCGGTTCGGGGTAAATCCATTGCCGAATGGCCTGTACGATGATGAAAATACCGGCTAGCAGGATGAGTACGCCTTCAAGACCCGCGGAGAAAAATTCAATTTTCCCGTGACCGTAGGGGTGGTTTAAATCACTGGGTTGGGAGGCCAGGTATACGCTATACGTCGCAAACCCACTCGCCAGTACGTTAACAATCGATTCCAAAGCATCGGATAAAATGGCACTGGAACCCGTTAGCCACCAAGCGACAAATTTGAGCAGCATCAAAATGACACTAACGCCAAAGGAGAGCCAGATGAGTTGCTGTTTACGACTAATGGACATGACTTAGGGAAAAAACTATAAGTCGCCAGGGGGCGAAATAGTTGCAAAATTACGGAATTAAATGCCCTTTCTACCGTCATCGTATATTTTTGCACCATGCAAACGGATCAATCTCCCTGGAAAACGGTTTCATCGACGGTCGTTTACGACAATCCGTGGATTCGTCTTCGTCACGAAGAAGTCATCACCCCCGCTGGTACGTCCGGCATTTACGGGGTCGCACATTTCAAAAATAAGGCCATCGGTATCATTCCCATTGATAAGGAAGGCTATACCTGGCTGGTGGGCCAGTATCGGTATCCACTGGAAGAATATTCCTGGGAAATCCCCATGGGCGGCGGCAGTATCGACGTGGATCCGCTGATCTCGGCCCAGCGTGAGCTGAAGGAAGAAACCGGTCTTATCGCTCTGGACTGGCAGATGATTGGCCGTATTCATACCTCTAATTCGGTTACCGACGAAGAAGGCTTTATTTTTGTAGCCCAGGACCTGGAGCAGGGAGAAACGGAATTTGATGACACGGAAGTACTGCAAATCTGGCGACTACCCCTCAGCGAAGCCATTGAAATGGTAATGGATAACCGCATCACCGACTCTCTGAGTGTATACGGTTTGTTGAAAGTCGCCCGGCTGAAAGGAATTTAATTTAGTGTAAGGTTTGAAAGGTTTGAGTAAGTGGCAGGTAGATTGTGGTGACTGCTAAAGAACGTCTCCCTTCTCCGCTTCAACCTCAAACTTTTCGAACATCAAACCTTAAACCCTTTCAAACGCTATCACCCAACCACACTACATCATTGCAATAATTTTACTAAATGAATTGGCAGTTCTGGGAAGCAATTTTCCTCGGTTTTTCGTCGGGCTTTGTGATGTGTATTACGTTAGGAGCCGTATTTTTTGCCCTCATTCGCAATAGCCTTGATTACGGTTGGACGAGCGGCTTACGCATTTCCCTCGGCGTAATCATCTGTGATTCGATCTTCATTTTCGTAGCTCTCACGGGTACCTCCTTTATTCCCAACTTCCCGTACTTTGATACAATTTTACGGCTGGGAGGAGCTGTTTTCCTGACGATCATGGGGATTAATACGATTCGTAAAGCCCGTGTGCAGGAGACCACTTCCCAACCCAAACGTAAGTTTTTCCGCTTTCTCAAGTACTTCAGTATCGGCTTTACTCTCAACGCCACCAATCCCGCGAATTTCATTATCTGGGTATCCGTATCAGCCTACGTCAAAGGTGTACTAAAATACGCCCTGGACTTACGGATTGCTTATTTTGCGGCCTGCTTGCTAGCGATTTTCCTGACGCAGGTTTCCATTGCCTTTTTTGCCCAACGCATCAAACGCTTTCTCAACGAGAACGTCATCATGTGGATCAACCGGGTAAGCGGATGCGTATTTGTCGGTACGGGCGTGTATCTGTTGTACCGGCAACTCGAAATTTGGATCATGGGTCACTAGATCCCTTGGCGTAGGGCTGAAGCGGTTTTGAATCAATATGAAAAAAAGATATTCGGAGGCGACGGTATTTCCTGTCATGCCTTATACGGCCAAGGGCGAACGTTTATTACGCACGCTCACCCGGGTGTACCGTCCTTTGCACTGGTTGCGGAAAGGAACGTGGCAAGTGCCTCTCAACAACTTCGAAGAAAACCCTAAGCTGTCTCCCTACGTGGGGGCGGCGTATTTGGGCTACAAATACTACATCGCTCCACCGGTACAGGCGCAGGATAAGCTACAAGCCCATTTCCGCTCCCAGCGGCTGGATTTTACGCCTTCTCCAGCCTTTCAAAGCCAGTCGAAACTGACCTTGTCGGCGGGGGGCGATTTGATGCCGTACGAGCGAATCAACCCGCAGGCTACGCAACACTTGTGGGATGAAGTAGGCGAATGGTTTTTTAACGCCGACCTGGTAGTGGCTAATCTGGAGACGCCAATGGTGGCGGACAAACCCGCCGCCGCCGTACCCGAGATCATGCTCAACGATATGCATTTCAACGGCTCTGACGAAATGTTTCGCATTTTTTCCGGGAACGGAACATTTAGGGGCTATGACCTGCTCTCAACGGCCAACAATCACAGTTTGGATCAGGGCGAATCGGGCGTACAGGAAACCATAAAATTTCTACGCAAAAAAGGGGTTGCTTATGCCGGAACGGCAGCTTCGGCGGAAGAAGCCAATCAGCCCGTAATCCTGGAACGGAATGGCATCCGCATCGGCTTTTTATCCTGGACATCGAATCTGAATAAATTCGAAACCGAAGCGGGGAAGGAATGGCTGGTTAATTACGAGCGCCTCAACCGGGCCGGAGCGGATGTTTCCCGGATCAAAACTCAGGTACAGGCCGCTCGTGAGCACGGAGCGGATGTAGTCGTGTTTCTCTTTCATACGGGGAATGCGTATCAGGCGTATCCTTCGGCTCATACGGTCGAGATTTACCACCGTGTCTTCCGGGAGTGTGGCGTAGACATCATTCTGGGGAGTCACCCGCACAATCCGCAACCAATGGAACGCGTAGATTTCAACGATCCCTTTACGGGCGAAGCCAAAGCCGGATTTGCGATCTACTCCCTGGCAGATTTCGTAGCCTACGACATTTTTGTCTGGGACCGGCTGGTACCCTTGCTCAAACTGACCATTGAAAAAGGAACGGAAAACGGACGGGAGAAAACCCTGCTCACGCAGGTACAGGTGCTGCCCGTATACAACTGGGGTGCTAAACAGTCGCAGACGGATGAAATGCGTTTTCTGGACTTAAAAAAAACAGTCCGCCTCGTGAAAGACGGACTGGCTCCTCAGTACCTGAGTGAATTATGTCAGCGGGAATTAATGCATCTTAACTGGTTCTGCGATACTCATTTTCTCCCGGAAAAAGCGGATCATTTGTTGGCTTCTACGGGAGCGTCGTATCCCCGTTTCACCAGAAATTCTTCCCATTCCTGAATCATCATTTTGCGTAAGACGCGGGGGAATTTGTGCTGACCGCCCATTTTCCCCTTCGATGCCATCCAGTCGTAAAACGCCTGAACGGGCAAGACCGTAACCATGACGTCCTTCAGGGCGTGCGTACGCTCCACGGCATAATCGTCGTTGAGATCTTTCAGTTTCTGATCGATGAGGTTACGTAATTGCTGGGCCTCCACTGGATCATCGGTGCCCACATACCAGTGGTGAGCAAACAGCGAATCGTGCGGAACGCCCGCTACGGTAAATTCGGGTACCGAAATGCGTAATTCCTGGCAGGCCAGTTCCAGAGCCCGGTTCATGTTATCTACCGAAAGGTGCTCCCCGCAAAGGCTCAGGTAATGCTTGGTACGACCCGTGATGGTGATTTCGTAGCGTTTTTTATCCGTGAAACGAACGGTATCCCCAATCAGGTAACGCCAGGCTCCTGAGCAGGTCGAAATGAGTAGGGCATACTCTACGCCTTCCTCCACGTCATCAATCATCAGGGTTTTGGCATTGGGCTTTACTTCGCCTTCACCGTTGAAATTTTCATCCGTAAACGGAATGAATTCAAAGAAAATCCCCTGATTCAAGGCCAGTTGCATCCCCTTGGCATTAGGTCTGGACTGATAGGCCATAAAACCTTCCGAGGCCAGATAGGTCTCGATGTAGGTAATAGGTTTTCCCAGCAGCTTCTCAAAGCCCACCCGGTACGGCTCGAAGGAAACGCCACCCCAGCCGAACACTTCGAGATTGGGCCAGATTTCGTGGATGTGCTTAAGCTTATAGTGCTTGATGATGCGTTCGAGCAACAACTGAATCCAGGCGGGCACGCCCACGACGTAACCAATATCCCAGTCTTTCGCCTGCTTGGTGATTTCGTCAAGCTTCTGTTCCCAGTCGCGAATCCGGGCGATTTCCTTTCCCGGTTTGTAGAAACGTTCAAACCAGAAGGGAATCTGGGAGGCGTTAATTCCACTCAGATCACCTTCGAAGTAACGGCCGCTGAATTTTAGATCGGTACTGCCACCCAGCATCAGGTATCCTTTTTCAAACAGCTCGTTGGAAAGGTCCTTGAACTCGGAAAGAGCGATGATTTGCCGGATACTGGTACGTTGCATGGCTTTCACCATGTCTTTCGTCACGGGAATATACTTGGAGGCGGCTTCAGAAGTACCGGAGCTAAGAGCAAAAAACTTCACACGACCCGGCCAAGAGACGTTCTTTTCGCCTTCCTTGGTGCGGTGCCACCATTCCTCGTACATTTTGTTGTAGTCGTGAATGGGCACGTGCTGCCGGTACTGTTCGTAAAACTGATTGTCTTTGCGGAAAAGAGCCGAAGAAAGAATGTCTTCGAAGTAATACTTCTCCCCGAAAGCGGTATAGCGGGCTTTGTTAAGTAACTTGATAAAGGCTTTACGCTGTGATTTCGATCCATTGACTCGGCGTCGGCGTATGACAGTACCTGTCAACCCAATACCTCTTTTCAATAGACTTCCGAGTACGGCCATAACTTACATGGATATATTTCAAACACTACGGATAATTCAAAAATACACGTTCAATGGGGGAAAAGGAAAGAATTGTTCAGGGAGCGAAACCGGACGTTAAAACTCCCAGCTTTTTAAGTCTTCCAGCGTCGAGTAAGCAGTTAGATCGCACTTACAAGGTACAACAGAAACGTAATTATTCAATAAGGCCCATTCATCCGTATCCGTACCTTCGTCGAAATTTACGAAATCACCGTCCAGCCAGTAATACGGACGTCCGTAGGGATCTTCGCGTTGCTGAAAACTTTCTAGGTAGCGGGCATCGGCCTGACGGCAGACCCGAATGCCTTTCAAAGGTTCCTCCGACTTCGCCGGGAAATTTACATTCAGAGCTACGTGCTTAGGTAAACCCTTTTCCAGTACCTGACGGGCAATGGCTTTAATAGATTCGACCGTGTGCGAAAAATCGGCTTCGGGGTGATAATCGGCTAACGAAAAACCAATGGCCGGGATGCCCTCGATAGCAGCCTCCATCGCGGCCGACATCGTACCGGAATACAGGATACTGATGGCCGTATTGCTCCCGTGGTTGATGCCACTGACAACCAGATCGGGCTTCCGATCTTTCAGAATGAGGTGTTTACCCATCTTCACGCAGTCAGCGGGGGTACCGGTCGTTTCGTAAGCCACGATGGCATCTTTAAAGAAACGGGCTTTCCGGATACGAACGGGATTGTTGATGGTAATGGCATGGCCTTGTCCGGACTGTGGGCGGTCGGGGGCAATGACGATCACTTCTCCCAGTTCCTGCATCGCCTGAGCCAGTACACTAATGCCTTTGGCGGTAATATCGTCGTCGTTGGTGACGAGAATAATGGGTTTCTTTTCGGACATAATCTATTCGTAAACTCGCAAAGCTGCCTTTGCAATTTTTAACTTAGTGGCTGGATTGCCTTAAACTTTATTTCGCTATGCTGCACATTCGTACTGCTCAACCGTCCGATGTTTCCACCATTCAATCCATTGCCTATGCCGCCTGGCGTCCTACGTACGGAGCTATTCTTTCCGAGGAACAGTCGCAGTTTATGCTGGACTGGATGTACAGTACAGAAACCCTGACGAAGAGCTTTACAGACCAAATCGTTTTTCTATTGGCTTATGATAACCAGAAAACGGCGGTCGGTTTCGCGGCCTTTGAACTCAAAGAAAATCAACTCGTCAAGCTGCACAAAATTTATTTTCTACCGGATCAGCAGGGGCGGGGATACGGACGGCAGCTTTTGGAGGAGGTGTTCCGGCAAGCTCTGCAACGCGGCGGGCATTTTCTGGAATTGAACGTCAACCGGAGTAACTCAGCCCGTCAGTTTTACGAAAGACTAGGCTTCGAGTTCTCGCGTGAAGAAGACAACTACATCGGCAGAGGCTACTGGATGAATGATTATGTGTTGAGAAAGGAGTTGGGAGTTTAGGGTTTTGAGTCAGTAACGCCCTCATGCTGTCAATCCCAACAGAGAAGCTTGCTTTGCCAACGAGCAACGCATTCCTCCATAAAAACAACAACTCAGGCAGGTAACCAACTCAAAACTTCAAACGCAAAACCCTAAACCTCAAACTTTAAAGCTTCCCTGGGCACTCTTAAAGCCCATAACTGGCGTATAATCTTCGAATTTTTTCGGGTAATAGCCCTGACCGTTGTACGGACGTTTGCGGGGGTGCGTACGGCAGGTGTCTGAGCAGGCCCCGTCCATGTCCCAGCCGCATTGCTCACAAATGGGCAAATGCTCGTTACACTCAGGATTCGCACAGTTGACCATTCGACTTGTCGTCGTACCGCATACATGGCAGGTCGAAATGATCTCTGGGTTGACGTGATTAACCGGAGCTGTTACTCGGCCATCGAATACGTAGCATTCTCCGTCGAAATTTTCGCCGCCTTCTTCCAGCCCGTACCGGATAATACCGCCGTGCAATTGGTACACGTTTTCAAAACCCTGGTGGAGCAGATACGCCGAGGCTTTCTCGCATTTGATACCACCCGTGCAATAGGTAATGATTTTCTTGCCGGAGCCCTTCAGGTGTTCGATCTCAGCTACGTGATCGGGTAATTCGCGGAGGTTCTCCATATCAAACGTAATGGCTCCCTTGAATTTCCCTACGTTATGTTCGTAGTTCGAACGCATGTCGACTAGCACTACGTCGGGATCGTTCATGAGCCTACGAAACTCGTTCGGTTCCAGGTGAACGCCCGTTTCTTTGAGGGGATCGACGGGTAAGTCGGAATTGACAATTTCTTCTTTCACCCGTACGTGCAGCTTGTGGAAGGCGTGCTGCTCGTGTTCTTCAATCTTGAACTGGATCGCCGCAAAACGCGGGTCGGCGTGCAGCCAGTCCATGTACCGCTGGCAATCTTCGGCCAGTCCGGATACCGTACCGTTTAATCCTTCGGGAGCCACAATTACCCGGCCCAGCAGATTGTTCTCCAGACAAAAACGGTGGTGTTCTTCCCGATACGCCAGGCAATCTTCGATGGGCGTATAGAGGTAATACAATAAAATGCGATATGCTTTCATAAAATAAGTAGAAGCCACCTGTAAAGTGGATCATTCGGGTGCAAAGGTAAGGTTTTTTGGCTGTAAAAGCAGGTTTTAAGGGCGTAGGTACGGGATTAGAAAAGTTTAAGAACCTGCGTTAATGACATTTTCATCGGTAATTTCTAACCGAACGACGAACTTGCCTAGCCACAAGACCGTTGCGTTGTATCTTTGTTGCCCCAAAATTTAGTGATCCGTATTCTTAACTTTTTTCCCTCATGCATATTGCCGTTACCGGTAACATTGGAGCCGGGAAAACCACCCTGGCTCGCATGCTGGCCGAGCACTTTGGCTGGGAGGTTTTCTACGAAGCTGTTGAAAATAATCCATACCTCGCTGACTTTTACGAGGATATGGAACGCTGGGCTTTCCACTTACAGATTTACTTCCTGCGAAGTCGATTTGATCAGGCCCGACAGATCATGCATTCGACCAAACGCATCATTCAGGATCGTACGATTTATGAAGACGCTCACATTTTCGCCAAAAATCTGTATCGGTCCGGCTACATGAGTACGGTCGATTACGAGACGTACTTCTCGCTCTTTCAAACGATGATGGATGTGGTGAAACCGCCGGATTTAATGATCTACCTGAAAGCGGATTTACCCAAGCTGCTGCATCAGATTCAGAAACGGGGACGGGAGTATGAATTGAATATGAGTGTGGAATACCTGACCGATCTGAATGCTCATTACGAAGAATTTATTGCCAGCTATACCGATGGGAAATTGCTCATTCTGGACGTGAACCACCTGGATTACGTCAATCGGCCGGAAGATTTTGAATTCATAATCAAAGAAGTAGACCGAGCTTTGTTGTACGGTTAACCAGTAAGCCTGATTCGATACGGATCAGGCTTACTTTTTTAAGGAGGAAAGGTACATCACGATTAAACTCCCGCGTATTCCACTTAAACCTATAAAGCTATGGACGAGAATCTTGCCAATATCGACGAACTGTCCCGAATCAATGAGCAGATTCTGAGGCAACCCGCAACGCCAGCTAAAGAAAGTAAACCCAGCGGAACCCTGGCGACGCTGCTGCACAACATCGACTTATACAATCTTACGAAAAGCGAAAAAGTAGAGACCGAATTTCGGGCTGCCATACCCGCTTTGGTGAAAATGGGGCTGTTTTCGTTATTTCCACCAGAAGAGTGGATGCAGGGAAATAATCCCGGTAGAAAATTTGTCGGACAGGCTGCTTTGGAGTACTTGCAGAACCAGTAATCACCTCTTCGTAAGCCAGGCAGAAGGACACGTTTTTGATCGTGTCCTTCTGCCTGGGTATAGCTTTTGTAATCTTACTGACCTAAATAAAAACGTACGGTATGATTGTTAAACCAACTTCTTCGGGATGGGAGATTATTCATCAGCAGGCTCACGGTATGCTGGCTCTTCAGTTAGCCCTACAGTGGCCCGTTAAGAAGAGGCCCATGCACTGGATCAAGACCATTGTGGCTCTTACCGAACATGATGATGGACAGGAACCCTGGGAAGGCAAAAACCACTTGAATGAAGCGGGAGCACCGCTGAATTTTCAAATGATGGAGTATTCCGTCGAGCAGTGTCGTAACGTCATTCAGATTGGTCTGGAAAAAAGCCGCTGGAACGCCCTGATGGTATCCATGCATACCTCATACCTGTACGAACCCAAACGGGGAGTCAGTAAGGAATTGAATGACTTCCTGGACGAACAGAAGCGAAATCAGAAAGACTGGTGTGCTCATTATCAGATTACCCAGGAGCAGGCTGAATACGCGTACAGCTTTATCCAGTGGTGCGATGCTTTATCGTTGATTCTTTGCCAGGACCAGATTCCGGCGGGTGAACGTCGCTTGGAAATCAGTCCCGGTCCCGATGGCACCAGTTACTATATCTTTCAACGGAGTAGTGGAACGGTTGGGGTAGAGCCCTGGCCGTTCATGCAAAAGGCATTCACCGTAGAAGTAGAAAGCTACGAGGTAGATCAGATGATCTTTAAAGACGATAAAGAATTGTTTAACGCCATGCAACAGGCACTCATTACCGAAAAAAAATGGGTATTTAAAGCCAAATAAAACACTTACAACATGGCCAGAAATTCTTCTTCATTCAGAATAACCAGCGGAAAACCACGGCTGAGGAGTTCTTCCGCTTTTTTCATTTTGGAAGATATCAGTTCTTCCCCCACTAACTGAGCATTCTGTTTACCGACGACCATATAGTGGGTAGCGTAAGAAAGATTTTTCGCCGCAATACCACCACACTGCCAGACCAGCTGCTGAGCTTCCGTACGTCCCAACGCACTAAGGTCACCCGTAAATACGACTGATTTTCCGTAAAACGGGTGTGAATGGTTTATTGCTGTATGCAAGTTCGGAATGAAAGGCGTATTTCGTCGCGTACGAGGCTGAGGCTTTAAGGTAGCATAGGTACCGTCGAAGTTCCGCTTGCTGACCTTGGTACGGTAAATGAGGTCGTCAAGATCGGCTGCTTCGTGTAACTCAGCCATCCGTAGGGCCAGCTGGGCACAGACACGTGCATCATCATCGGCCCGGTGGTGCGTGAATGTGAGCTGGTTATAATAAGCCAGGTAACCCAGCGAATGCTTCGGTTCATTTGGCCAGGTGCTACGAGCCATGTCTACGGTACAAGCGTATTGCAGGGCCTGAATAGACAAGTGATAGTGCTCAAATAATCCCCGTAACAGGTTTAAATCATACGCCGCATTATGGGCAAGTACCGTTTTGCCTTCTAAATACGGAAGGACTTCTGGCCAAAGCTCATCGAAAGCAGGAGCAAGGGTAAGGGATTCAAGCGTAATCTTATGGACACGTTGCTGATAATAGCCCATTTCGAAGGGATAGGGCTTAATATACCAATGCTTTACATCGGTAATAACACCTTTCTCTATCACTGCAATGCCTAAAGAGCAGGCACTGGATCTAGCATTATTAGCATTTTCAAAATCTATCGCAATGAAATCAAGCATAGGGGGGATAATAAGGGAATGATCGCTTCGATAAACACTAATGAGTTCGTATTCAGACTATAACTCAGCTAGTACTAACGATTTTTTTCAAGTTAAATTCGGTCCAAAATGCATTCTTTTCGCCGACTACAATAAACCTCACCAGCAAGGCCAATGAGGTTATACTAATCCTTTTTCAAATAATTCGCAAATTTAAGAATTCTATGAGAAAATTCCTCTGATCATTGGATAGGAAATAAAGCAACTGTAGATGTACGGACTACATCCTAGTAGAAAAAGCTGTGATAGAGAAAGGAAAAGCAAGAAAAGCCCCGCAATAAACCCCTTCCGGAAACCAAAAGGGGTTTGGGTAATACAAGTGTTTACAAGTAAATCAATTAAGACTATACGTCAAATATGATCAATAAATGTTAACAATAGTTTATAATCGCTTTATTTTTAACAATCTAGAGTATTTTACTACCAAATGTCAATCAAATCACCACGTTCTTTACCAGCAATCGTATGAATTTTCCTGAATCTAAAACGTCACTGGACCAAAAATGAGCTAATTCTGAATTAGCTAATGATAAATTTGATCAACATTATAGTAGAATCAGATGAAAAGATATTCAGATCAACCTATACATTGAGCTATATTTTTTCTGTATACCTTAAAAGGCTATACCATTACCTAAAAAAAGTACAAAATATTACTAAGTAATGACAGATTTGTACAAGAATTAAGATTAACAAACGGCAAGCAAAGTGTCTTGGTTCCCGTTAGGAGCGATTTACGAATAATCCTATTGGGTTAACTCAGAGTGTGTTAGGGAAAAAATGGAGTTGGGTAGCTTAGCTTGCGGATTAGGTACCTTTAAAATTTCAGCAAGATTATATAAGTTACAAGTATCTTAGTATCCAAGCCAATGAGATTTATAAGCAAGGAAAAAAGGCTAAAAACTTTTAGTCACTAATATAATCTTGATGAAGATTTAAAGATTGATTTAAATATAGGAAAGCCACATTTTATGACGTTGACTTTGTAGAGAATCTGTTGTAAGAATTTTGATCTGTAGGCCTCATGTAATTAGGTTTAGATCTTAAAGTGATTCTACTTATCTTCTAATAGACGGCGAGCGTGTACCAGGGCTGTAACATCAATCGCTGTAACCATTACGCCGTATGTCTTTTTCTTCTCGTTGACTAATGGCGTGTAGGTGTAGTTAAACCAATATTCTTGTAAACAGCTGTCTTTCAAAATAGCCACTCCGCCTTCCGGATCATGATAAATGTAACCCGTTTCATAAACTTTTAGGGCCAGGCCGACCATCGGTTGACTTTCAAATTCAGGAATAGCGTCAAGAAGGTTTTTGCCTACAATAGTTTCATCTCTACCGAGGATTTCAAGCATTGCTTTATTAGAAGCCTGAACGTTCATTTCACGTCCGATGAGCACGGCGGTAGGGGCCGGAGAATTTTCAATCATGCTACGCCAGTGGCGTTCGCTAGCCTCTAATTGCTGACGGGCCTGTACCAGCGAGGTGATGTCCTGAATAATGCCTGAAAAGCGATAGGGCTTTCCGTTTTCGTCAAAAAAGGCCTGTCCCTTGCTATGTACCCAACGTAGCTTATAATCTTCGCCACCAATGGTTCTGAATTCAATCTCGTAGTCACCTAGAGATTTGGGATTTAGGGCCCAGGCAACCGCCTGATCTACCCGTTTTTGATCGTCGGGGTGGATGTACTCTAATGACGTTTTATAGGGAACTTCTACTTCTTTAATAAACCCGTGCAGTTCTCGGCATCGCTCATCCCACCAGATTTGCCTTCGTTCCAAATCCAAATCCCAGGTTCCTACTTGAGCTGCCTGTAAGGCAAAAGAAAGTCGCTTCAGGTCGGGAAAACGGCTTTTGCTTAACGGAAGTGAAAACTGACGTCTCATGCTATTTTATATCTTAATTTGGATTGGAAAACTCGTAATTAGGTACTGGAAGTAGTATCAATAAACTCTCAGATGTCCCCTGTATTAGGACTGGTAAGTTACTAATTGAGTATTAATAGATGATATAAGATAATGGAATAAATCATCGAAGATTTTATTCAAAACAATTCTTGTTGTCACAAAGGGGAATTAGGATGCTGTTTTCTTTTCTTATGGTAAACGTATTATCAGTCCAAGGCTAAAATTCTTTGAGAATGAAGGAAACATTTAGCTCTGCGTACGCTACTCCATTTTTGTTCTTAGAATTTTCCGAACAGGAAAGCTTAGTAGCTATTGTAGAATTTCATCGGTGACGGTAACCTTTCTGAGGTATGTAAAAGGTAAATTAGTGCCTGGTTCTCAGTGTAGTACATTGAATGAAACCGAAAAAGATGATTAGAGGGAAGGTAGCCGTGAGCCAGCGACTAGCGGTAGTAAACGACAAGCCATCGTTTTACTATAGTTTTGAGCCGTACTGCCTGTAACTAGACGTAAGAAGGATCAGATCCCGGGGTGATCTTATCGACAGGACCGCACTTACCACAACCCATTAAGACAAGAAAAAACCCGTTCAGATTGCTCCAGAACGGGTTTTTGACTGTGACGTTGGGGAGACACAGTTATGTGCTATAAACAAATTGATAATCAGCAATGTAAGCTATGGAGGTCTAAGTAAGGTGCGGTTGTAGGTGCTGCCTTGCTTATGCAAACATAAACTCTAAGAACAAGGTTGTCAAGAACAAAAGCTTAGAACTACACCTCTCTGATGTCAGAAGGTTCAACGCCGTTAGTAGTGTTAGTTACTTCTGTTTCCACTACATAATAGGAAATATTCATATTAATGATTTGGCTATAGGGAATAGTCAAGAGCTTTCCAGGAATTTCCTGATATTCCGATTCTAGTTCTTCGGCCTGAAGCGATTCTGAAACTACGTCTACAGATTCCTGTTCCTCCATATTTTGTAAGGTGTCAGGGGTAGTTTCTGAGTCCTTAGATAGGGATGCCGCAATTTTGACAAATTTTCGCTGAGCGGCTCTTATGTGCAAGGTTTTCAAGCCGCCATCCTGTTCCAAATCAAAGTCATAGAGTGCACCAGTGTAGATAACATTGCCTCCTTCTACTTTCGTTAGTATATCTACAATAACAAACCGGATGAGACTTGCATCTGAAAAACCAAAGATATCTTCCCCATCTTTGAATTCTACCACTTCACCTTTTAATAAGTAAAACCACTTGTTATCATAGCGAAGCCAGTTCAACCTGCGATCGAATTTTTTCCGACGTATGAAGCTGCGGGCTCTCCAGCCTAACAAAGCTCCCAGTAGAATTAACAATAAATGATAGGTAATTACTCTTCCCAAGGACGCCTCGATTACTTGAAAGCTTTCTTTAACAGTAGCATCATCCTTGGGCCCAATTAGCAGCATACCAAGAATTCGCAGATCTACTGAATCTAAGAGTGGACATTCGTTAACGAAAAGGATAGCAATGGCCTGTGCAGTGATCCCAGGAACAATCGACCTAAAGATTTGGTCGGATATGGTGAGCCTTCCATAGCGATGTGAGAACGATCCAGAATAATAAGCCCTAAAAAAAGTAAGTCCTGGTGCCACGATGAGTAGTACCAGGACAGTGGCGAATAAAAAATTCACGCGTTACAAATCATTTTTTCTTACCAACGCTTGACGAATGATAACTCCCAGAAGATCGATACACTTGGGTCTTTCCATCTACCGTGACAGCAACCCCTTTATTCGACTCTCTGGCTTTTATGATCGTACTGATCAATTTATTCGCTGAAGCATCATTCCTTAGGACCTTGGCAATCTCTTTAGAAAGTGGAGCTTTCATACCCTTTACTAATTAAAGGTGAAGTACCTCCAGCCCCTCTGACTCTCTCCTCACGGTACGTTACAAGCAATAATACGATAATTATAGCTTTGTTGATACAAACGTCGAAAAAATAAAATTTGTTTTTTATTAAATAAAATATTATTAATGATCTGATATTCAGTAGGATGTTGGTGTAAATATAGGATGCGTATAGTTTATTGCGTTCATGACATCCTAAAGATTATAAGATTTGCAAAGGCTAATGTAAGGAGCTCCTCCTTCTAAAGGTAAGTTAACTCTTGCTTAGACAAACTACCGATATTGCTAAGGATATGGCAAGCTACAAACTAGCCGTCTCAATAAATATTTAGAGGTAATCGTTTATAAAACATGTCTAATAAAGTCGGATTGAACAGGTCTGGTCTTACTTTTACGGCAGTTTATAGAAGAAGTTACCCACTTCTAGCACTTTACATCCATGCGTTCAAAGATTGACCCGACCTTCAATAAAAAGCTAGCTACTGTATTTACTACTAGCTTTCTTAACGACTATCTGACGAATTCTTATCAGGACAAGTTAAAGGAAATATTGAATGAAACAGGGCTAATTCACCGTTTACCTACTTACGCAACAGTAGAGCAGACGTTGGAACTCATCTACAAATACCTTTCTCAGAATTATCGTTTCGAATACGTCTACAAGAATACGGTAGCTAATCAGTTACTGCTTAAAAAGCACTCTTTAAAGAAAGCCATTCTCTTCTCGGAATTTAGAGCTGGTATTTCCCAACTAGACTTATTAATCGTCAACGGGACTACTACTGCTTATGAAATTAAGACGGAACTAGACTCACTAAGCCGATTACCCGTTCAGTTGAACTCTTACACGGAAATGTTTGATAAAACTTTCGTGGTCACCCATGAAGCGTTCGCAGTAAAGGTTGAAAGACTGTTGCCTGAATCAGCTGGACTTATGGTGTTAAACCAAAATAACAGACTATTCACACTTAAAGAAGCCAGGTCTAATGTCGGCCAATTAAATCATGCAGCTATGTTTTCATCACTAAGGAAAGCAGAGTATTGCTCACTAATAAGAGAGAAGTTTGACAAGGTTCCCAATATGCCCAATACAAAAATATATGATTATTGCTTGAATTTATTTAAACAATTACCTAATATCGAAGCACACGAAAGCTTTGTGAAGGTATTGCGTAAGCGTAAACTAAAAGATGAGCAGCTAGACTTGGTTAAAAGTGTAGGAGCAGCTCTAAAGATGTTATGTTTAGGAAAGCACTTCACAGGGGCTGAATGTACACAACTACATAATACTTTTAACTCCAAACCATTTCCGCCTTATGTACATGCCCTATCTCAGAGGTAAAAAATTTGAGCTTCTCGCCCTTTTAGAAACAAATGAAAGATTAGTACAAAGCGAATCCTTTTTACCTATTATAGAACCAGTTAATACTTCTGGTGAGAACTTAGAAACGTATAAACTTCTAGGAGAAGGTAGATTTCCGTTTGTATTGATAATTAATCCGAAGGTTGGTAACCATACTCAAGATAATGAAGTAGAAAATACGATTCTTCCCTTGCTAAGCGGAAATTTAAATAACGTTTATATTGGTATCATATTAGATAAAGATGAACCTATTTCAAAAATAATAAATATTTTAACAGGCTATACTAACTTTAAAAAGGTTATCATACACAATACTAACTATAAAGATCAGGATGAATTAATAGAATTTATTGAAAATGATGAATCTATAGAGTATAATATTTTTGATGAAGACGAAACAATGCCTAACTATAGAATATCATTTCCTGCTAACAAGAAAATCATATTAAGGGATGGATTTGTCAAGCATAAGACTAATAAAGATTATCCACAAGAAGACTATTATTGTCAGAATGTTTTCCTTTACAAACAACAAGGATATTATGGTTGTAGTGATTTTTTATCAGTAGGTAAGAAATATAATAACGGACGTTCTGGAAACCCGCATGCAGTTGTTATACATTATACAGTAACAGAGAATGGTGAAAATAAGATGTTCCATTTTCTATCTGATAGAAAAGATGGACCATCAAATCAAGCTGGTAAATATTTGGAAGCTTTAAATCATTTAATTGATTTTTTGAACTCTGGACGAAGATTTGGAGATAATACGGATGGAACTAATGAGTTCAGATCTAATCATAAATCAGAATATTTTCCTGGTCTAGGAGGTATTAAGAAGATCTCTATGAAACATCATATTGAACTACTATTTGAATTAGCTAAATAATATTAGCTAAAATATAATCAGTAAACATTTTATAAAAGGGATGTAAAGAAGTTGTTTTTTCTGATGAAAAGGTTTTTAAAATATGTTCTTTCATTAGTGACATTTTTTTATTAGCAATAGCATATAGAAATTCTAGTAAGGCTTCACCCTGTTCTTGAGTATTATATCGAATCAATGTTTCTAAGGTTGCTGACATGGCTTGTGAAGCCACTAAATCTAATGAATAATTGAGTTCTTCTGGTCTTGCACAACGGAGGATAGAAGCTTGTATTATGCCATCATTGAAGCGATCAAAATTTGCTGGATCAAGCAGATTTCTGATATAGGGAGATTGTATTAATTGTTTTGATCCATTAGAACTTCTAAGCTGATTGATAATATTTGAAATAGTAAAATATACATCTGATTGACTTACATGTTGGTAGTAATTGTCAAAATTAAAAAATGCAAAATTCTTTCTTAGTATAAGTTCTTCAGTTTCGTTTGTTTGAAACTTATATCTAGGGTAAAATAGATTATTAGATAACCCTCGTTGCGTATTGCTTAAACTTTTATATATTATCTGTTTTCTTTCTTCGATAAAGGACTTAAATAAAGCATTGTTTCCATAGGTATCCTCTACGAATAAAGTTAACTCTTTTAAAAATTCAATTTCGGAAAGCCAAGAATTAAATTTAGAACTATTATCGCATGGCATAGTTTCAATGCTATGAAATGAATTGGTATTTTTACCATAGTTGCCGTGTGATAAATTGCTAATTAAAAAGTTTAAGCTACCCTCATTCTGCATTCTGGTTAAGCCTATAAAGTACAAAATTCGCAAATTTTCATGTTTCCTAAGAGCTCTGCTTAAATAAAGTAAATTTTTCCCATTAGATATGCAAGAACCTACAACTATAACTGCTCCTGTACTTTCACTGTTTATGCTATCTATACTATTCTGATCAATTAATTGAGGTTTTCTTTCATGAGTGTAATTTTCGTTAATTTGATCATATATATACATAGATAAATCCTTAGATGCCTGATCGCGTAAATTAACTATATACCTAACATTACTTGGTACATATTGATCAATGTAATGATTGATTTTTTGTTTATATTCTGGATATTTATTCTCCCTAATACCATTAATTATTTCAGAATAGTCTATAAATATCTCATATGCTTCTGTAGAAGTATTTTCTTTATAATTGACTTTTAAAATTGTATTAATACGGTTCACTGACTTAAATTGTTGGACAAATTTTGACAAATTTGGATTTGCATCATTAACTGTTATAATATGTTTATTTATTTTAGGACTATCTAATAAAAAGACATCGCCAAATACACTTAAGGCATATGAACCAGTTTTGCATAATGCACAATTATCCTTTTGATATGATTCAAATTCTTTAATACCATTTTGATTTTTATTGCTAATAGTTAAGTCGCAAATTATGTTATTTCTGATATTGCCACTTTCCCCTAAATAAAATAGGATTACAATATTATCATTTTCTATAATTGGATTATTTTTTAAAAGCTTTTCGACAATATTTCCTGAAGTTGATGCTGAAATTATAAAAAATGAGTTTTTGTGATAGCTAATAGAGTTGTTCTGTATTCCATCATAGGAACTAAAGCTTTCTACTGATATATCATTTTTAAAAGATTTTTTTAATCTATGTTTTAATTCAATTAGAGTAAAAGCTATAACATTAATTGAAGAGGTATCGCAATATATTTTGCTATGTATTTCTTCATTAAATCTGTTTAAAAGGGTGAATGCAATAAAATATATTTCTGAACTAATTAGTAGTATATTCCCCGTTCTTAAAAATTTATTGCAATGCTTCCCTGATGGAAAAACAAAGTGATGTAATCCTGCACTTTCAACTATTCCACCTCGTTTAAGGAATATATTTTGTAAACCCTCGTTAATATATTTCGATTTAAATTTGTCAGATGCCTTACCTTGGATTGCAGTGAGGCTTCTATTTTTGTCAAATGTGTATATCGTTATATTATCTCTTAAATATGACTCCTCTCTTTTAGGTATATATTTAAAAGTATCTAAAATTTTTGTCGAAAAAATATCTATTAGTTGGTCTTTAAGGTAAAGACCGCCAATCACTACAATCTTGTCAGTTTGGTAATTAGATTGGTAGAAATCCTTGATTTCTTTTACGATTTCTGATTGATTAAGAGTTTTTCCTGAACAAAAGATTACAGTAGTTGAAATTTCCTTTAAAACTTCTAATACTTTTTCTTTATGTTTAAATTCGTAGATATATATATTATTCATAATGAGTTATGACAAAGGATAGATGATAGAAAGGACGGAACCGTGAGAATAATAGTTTTGAATAATTTCGTTTTTTTCATTAGAAGTCCAATCAAATAGATCTATATCCTCACTATTTGAAGTATTGACATATGGGGTATTTATTAGATCTCTATAAATGTGTAATTCATCAGTTTTAATTCTCAAAAATCCTTTATTATTTAATGTTCTTAAAATTCTGTCTAAACCTAGACCTTTCACATCTTTATAAATACTTTGGTCTGAGGTCATATGCTTAGTTAAACATTTTTTTAATATATTCAATTTATTAATATTTGGTACATCATTTGTTGATTCAAATTTTTTAATAAATCCAGGACCGCTATCGAAAACAGTGATTTCAACAAGATATAATTCTCCTATACTATTTTCTTTTAAAGCTGAGCTATTGAAGTAATTTACTAAACCCGGATTTTCTGTTGAGGTTTGAATCAATTGTTGCCTATCTTTTCTAATAAATTGAATATATAGTCCTCTAATATTAGGATCTAAGGGAATTGAATTTTCATCAGTTTTCGCCCACTCATATGTATTTTTCATTAGCTCATAAATTATATTAACTATAGGCATGCTGACTTTACTATAATTATGTTTTGTGATAGTAGATAAGTTAATAATGTTGTATAATGATTTATGTAGATTTTCTAGGAGATATTGTTCATTTTCAATGTACTCTCCATTTGGCTCAAAACAAGGTAGTATGCCTCTTTTTTTAGGCAGATGATCAAAAGATGTTAATAATAATTTCTGACCTTTTAATGGTAATGCTTTTAGCATTTTGTCATGTATTTCCTTATTAGGTACTCTTAAATATCCTTTAAGATCATATTTTCCAGTATTATCTAATATATTATGTCTGTTCCATGCGTATGTGATTATTGGAAAAAGAATTTCGTTATCGTAAATGTTATTTATACTAGTTATATTATTATATAGATTTATTAATAAATTACCATCCTTGAATGACCTTGACCATGTTATTGATAGTTGTAAAATTATAATTTCCATCCCTATATTTTTGCTTTCAAATTTTGAGGGCAACTCAAAATCAACAGTTATACTTTTTGCAATACAATTGTAAAGTACTTCGTAGCAATAATCTACATCTTTATAAGAGATGTTTTTGTTTATTACAATTTTGGGATTCATTATATTGAATATTTAGATTTGTTTTTGTAATAACATAAAATTGAGATATCGTTAGATAAATATACCTATTTATAAATTATGTTTGCTTTTTTATATGTGATTTAAAATTATTATTAGTTTGTTATTATTTTATTAGGTAATTAATATAAGTTACTAAATGCTTTATAAACCTAAGTTTTATTTCAAGAATTGTGCTGCGCTCTGTTTAAATCATGCCATTTATTATATTCATTTTAATATCAAGAGTTGAAATTATTCATGTAGATACCTGCTTCACTATCTGTAGTATAAATTAGTATGTCTTCAATAACAGTGGGCTTTCTTGGACTTCCATGTCTGTTATCTTCCGTAACCCTTGTTATAATAATGCCCCTGTCACTTGAAGCAACATTTAATAACTCTGCTGGGTGAGGCGTATAGGTGCTAATGCCTATCTAAGCAGAGGTATCTTACGTTGAAATAGTGAAGATATGAAAGGTAAACAAGTGTTTCATTGTTAGACGGAGTTATTTGGAGAATTGATCGATTACTTTTCTAATTTATCTTGAACTGACTGCGGCAAGGCTGAGAAAAAGTCTAATCCGGTTAAGCTTTCTAACTCCTTAACCGAAAGCTTCCATTTTTGCCAGGTGGTTCCGGCTACTTCCATGCTATTAGGCATGTTGACGGCAATAACCTCCACTGTTTCTTTTGAGATTCTATTGAGGTCATCGCTTCCTTCAGGTAGGATGAGGGCAACCTTCCAGCAGCTTTCATATACTGTCATGGAAAATCTGCCCTCGTAATAACTTAAGGAAATCCCAGTATACATGGTTGTAGGGTTTGTGCCCCAGCCGCCTTTTCCGTTTCCACCAGCATAGATATAGGCTTCATTGCCTTCCTTTACCCGTTTGCGGCAGTATTCTTCCAAATCATTTCAGACGACTCGGTTTAGCGAGGGCGACTGTGCAATGATATTATTTATAAGGAATGTAGCGGAATTAGCTGCCTGGCTGGAAGTGCGATCGCCTGATGGGCAGAGGTGACCTCTGTCAAATCCGGTTCCTGTGAAGTCATTAGGTTTTACAATAGCAAAGGTTGCCTCTGGGTCCATTCTAAAATAATCTTGTCTTACGGCGTTACCTAAATCACTTTTCTGTAAATGCCACGAAGCCCAGAGTGCGGCAGCATCGGGTCCTGAATAACACAGACTGTATTCAGGTTTTTCAACCAAAAAACGTTCGGCAATTTTGTAATCATACACTTTCGAGGCCTGCGAAGGGTAACCCAAGGCCGCGTTCAAAGGGAGTTCAGGCTGAGCCTCTTGCTTTTTACAGCCAGTTAATACGAGAAATACACCGAGTAAAAGATACTGGGAATGGTTAATCTTGGATAAAAAATGATGCATAGGTAGATTGATGCTTTAAATATTTAAAGCAAAAACATAGACAAAGTGTAAAAATATTATTCAAATGTATTGACATTCATTAAGAGATGGGCTATGTTTGATTCCTCTTAACTAAGGAAGGCTGATCAATTTTTTACCACCGCTTTACTATGTCCACTATGAATGACCGCTGTACTCAACACTTAAATCAATTATTAGAATTACAACTAGCCGATGCTTGGCAAAAAGACATAGAGTCTCTTCTGGTTCGAGGTCTCACTATGCCAGATACAGAGCTTACCCTTGAACAGCGTACTCAGCAAAATGAAAGATACATTATGCTAATGTGCACATTATGCAAGCAGCAAGAGATCAGCAACAAGTAGCTAACAAAAGAGCCGCCACTCTTTGAATTACAATAAAACTATGACTATACCTCATGTTGAGCTAATCTACTATTAGTGAATTAAGAATAAGCCATTAAAACTAAGCAAAAGTAAATTTCAATAAAATATGGGAACTAATTTATTGAATAGATAGATCAAAAATTTATTAAACTTACAATTATATAATTAAGGATTAATGTTTTAATATTCCTCAAAATTACCTGATTAAGTACACAGAGCGATAATTAAAGATTGAATGAATATGATATGATTCTATAATAAAAATGAATTTAATTTTAAATAGATCAGAATGGTAAATCACTAAATAGTTCATCCATGTCATTGTCTGAATCTAGATTAGGACGCTGATCATTCGTAGATAATGGTTCAGTGTTTTTATTAATAGGTTGAATATCTAATGATTTATTGCTACCGTTATATGAGGGGCCAACGGTGTATTTATCTATATCCAAAGACTCATCCATCATCGAAGTGGTAAATATTATTTGGTAATCTTCCTTATTGAATTTCTTAGCAATGGATTCAATTGTCCTTTGAAATTTATGGCTTCTTGAGGGTTCCATTCCTTTATCCTCAATGTTATCACAAAGTATAAATCGAGGGTACCTCATGAACGGTAATTCTAGTGAAGCAAAAAATATAGAAAATCTAATAGCATTTTTCAAAACAACCATTGAGCTTGCTGAAAAATTACTTCTTCCATCTATAGAAAATGAATTTTTGTCAAAATCTATATTGACATTTTCTGGGTCAACGAATGATGATTCATACACTTCATCTTTAGAATCTTCTTTAAGTATCTTTATAGTATAATCTCGAATCTTGTTTTCAACTTTAATAGAATTATTGCTTTGACTTATTCTTTTATTTTGTATGCTTTTTAATAAAGAACTAATATCTGTATTTAAAGTATTGATTTTCTCATTTATGTATTCAAACTTGATTGCTTTCTGTCGCTTCTCAAATAGTTGAGAAAGTTTTACTTTAACTTCTCCTTTGGTTGTAAGTAACTCAGATAATTTCAAGTCGTAAGAAATGGTAAAAGCTTTTACAGAAAGGTCTATGTCTTTTTGTGTTTCATAAAGATTAGTTTTGGTTTTGTTTTCTAAATCAATTAGCTTGATTAGGCGATCTTGTCTCAGTTTTAATAGTCTCTCAGATTCGCTAATTTGAATATCAATTTCCTCCTTAACCTTAGTGGCTTTATTTACGGCATCATCTTCTTGTATATTGCCGCATAATGAGCAAGTATTATGTTCTGTATTTTCTTTTAATTTACCTAAACAAGATGGGCAGTAGCTAACAGGCATTAAACCTAAAATATTTCTAGTTATAATTGATGTATTTAAAGATTTAGATTGGCTCTTTAGTTCGTTAATAAAATCAATACTGTCACTTATTTCAATCTTATAAGTATTGATGTCTTTGGTAATTTGAATATATTCATTTTTGAGAGTAACCAACTTATCTTTTTTATCATTGAACTTTTTGTTGGCTTCACTAAATGCTGTATTTCTAGATGTTTGTGATTTTTCTATTGAAGAATTTAATTTTTCTAATTGTGTTGTAAGTTTATTGATTTCTTTGTCGATATCTGTTGAATTTAGTTGTTTGGAATCATAAATATCTACGAAAATTTTTTGTTGACTTTTTAAGTCATTAATCTCTTTCTTTTTTAGCCTTAGATTCTTTTCGTCAATTACTAAAGAATCATCATGTGAGCCGTAAAGGTAGTATCCAATTGTTCTCCTAATAAGTGGGCTATCGAAATCTACTGATTTGATTATGTTAATAATAGGAGTTATTTGATCAATATATAATAATCTTAATATTTGATTGAAAGTGATAAAATCCCCACTTTCGGTTGAGACTTCAGTGAAATTTAAATATTTAAAAATTATTTGACTAAAACTTTCCTTAGCATCTTTTCTTCCAAAGTTATATCTATTCCATCCGTCTAGTTTTTGAGATATTGCATTCTCGTATTTACCATAGTATATATCCATCGGCTGCATGGTGTTTGTTTCAATGTATCTCTTTAAAGTTAATATTTTCCCGTTAATATTAACTTCAATAATGACATAGTCGCACGATTGAGCTTCAGGGAGCCAATTGATAAAATCTCCCCCTAAGGCATAATACATGAAGTTAGCGATAGTGGATTTTCCAGAGCCATTTTTGCCTCTAATGATATTTAGCCCAGAATGATAATCTTGACTATAAACAATTCTACTTTTTTTATAAACAACTAGTTTATTGATTTTTATAGATTGCATATTTGTTGTCAACTAAAGATGTGCGTTCAATTAAATCCTTTGTAGGTAATTTAATAAAATGATCATAAATTATTTTTAAGATAGTTTGGTCTATCAAGTCAGTACGGCTAAGTTCAGTTTTTAAACCATCATCAATTGATGTTAAATTTAATTTCAAAATCCCTTGTTTGTATTGGTCTAAATCCAACAAGTCCCTACTGGTCAAGCATTGTAGTGATATTTCATAAAAACTTCTTGTTTGCTGGAAAACTCTATTCTTATCCGGTATTTTATTGTATGTAGTTATTTTATATAAATTTTTAAATTTGCTAGCATTTTGAGGGACTCTGAAATTATTCAGCTCTTGAGGGAATAATAGAATGAAATCAATGATTCTCATTCTATCCTTTTCGATTTCGATGTTTCTATTATCGTAGAGTATTTTTAAAATTCGATAGGCAGTGTGATAAATATCAAAACTTGGATGATATACAAGCATATTAGTTCCATTTAATATGGCATTTGCCGGTTAAAAAAAATATCATTCCTCTAATATGATGTGTCAATATATCGATATCGCAATCATTGTCTAATATTAAGCTTTCAATTGGGGCAATTATTGTTGAATTAATTAATTCATTAATAACAATATGATCTGTCCCTTTTCTTATTTCAGGTAGTATAAACATATTAAACTGGTCAAAAATCTTCCCTAGAAAAATGGCATTAATATTTTGAATAGAAGGAGAGAATTTGTATTCTAGTAAAAATTTACTAAATTCTTCTTTTGTTAAGAGAGCATACTCTAAGTTCTCGTCAAATCCACCTTCTACTAATTTTTCTTCTAGAGTTTGGATTTTTGCTGTAGAAATATTTACAAGGAATCTTTGTAGCCTCTTAATGAAATCATTTTGCCTTTTAAAGCTAGGATCCTGTAACTCATGTTTATATTGGTTTAATAAATTGCCAATAGTGTTTGGGTTTAAAGAAGCTGTAAAATGAATTTCAACATTGTTATTTACAATGTCTCTCATAGCATAATACTGCTTGCTGTTATTTCCAGCATTTAAAGTAGTGGTTCCCCTTATCATATGATTTTATTTTCCTCTTATATCTCTACCAGCAATGTTCTGGTTAGAATTATTTCCAGCATTCAATGTAATGTCTTTTTGATTTGTTTTTGATTTTTGATATTGAATGCCTCCAATGAAACCTCCAATGGCTCCAATTATAGCTGATATCAATCCAATTATTTCAGGTTGTAATGATTGCATGGTTTGTGTTTATTTTAAGTGAATAGAAAAATATAATTATAACAAGGTGCATCTTTAAATGAGTCGTTGCAATTTTAATCCATTAGATAGACGAAACTCTTTATAGCTTCGATGAAAAGCAAAATAAAAGGCCTCTTTCATATGCTGTATAAGAATGTTTTGAACCTATTTTATAAGTATCTAAAGCCCATAGTACGTTTTGTATTCTCTTATAAATAGCAAAATAAACGGAGATTTAGCCCCAGCTCTCTATTCTAACTATTTCTTGGTTTTTGAGAGAACGTTTCGGCATTGTCATGTGTGGTGACGTTGAGGAGAAAATATGTGACTGGAATCCTTAATATATTTATGACTAATGTGGTATCTAAAAACTAAGAATTTTCCAGTGTCTCTGTGGGTATTGGAGTAATCATTAGTTTCTATTTCAATAAGGTTTACTAATTTAAAAAGAACAGATCTCTTGATTTCTTGTGAGAGTTCAAAAGCTGAGCCTGAGAATAGTTTTAATGCAAAGAAAATTAAGCAATACACAGGAGTATAGGTAAAGTTTTTTAGACAGTTCTGAGTAAATGGATAATTTTCAATACTAGAAGCTTACTAGATAAATACAAAACCGTTTATCTAATTTTTCTATAGTAGATGGGTGGTAAAAGAAGTCGAGAAGAAATTTTTCTTATCAGTATGTTTCCATCCTATAAGAATACCCTGCTCCTTGAGACATGCCAATCGCTCAAGAGCATCAATTTGGTTGGCGGACATAATAGAGTTCAAATAAAGGTGTTTGAAATAGGTTCTTGGGTTAATTGTATATCTGTAGACCTATGAAAAGGTTAACAGTACTGGGATAAATTTAGATTTGCGGGTTACTCTTGTAAAAGCAAATTAAGAATATACGTTCAATAGTAAAGAGTTATTAAATAGAAGCAAAACCACTCGTCGAATATTTTGGAATGTTACTTCGAGGAAGAGCTCTGGTCGTACAAATTCTTAAAGTAGGATACCTGATTTCTGCAATCCGCTAAGTCTAGTTCACGGTTTTTCAAAAACGAAGTCAGTAGCTCGATCTGCTTGTCTTTCTCTTCTATTAGGCGACTCCACCCATCAGCACCCATCCCACCTTTGTGCTCTTGGTTACTTTCTGCAACAGTACCTGTGAATTCTTGGTTATTTTTTATGTAATTAATCTCCCTTTGGTCGGTCAGACCGTACAGCCAGTCTAATGAAACATTATAAATATCAGCTATTTTCTTAGCCATTGGTATCGATATACTTTGTTTCCCTTGCTCAATAGCAGCAACTGTAGAATGTGAAAGACCAAACTTTTCGCCAAAAGTTCTCAATGTTTCAGTCCCTCTTAGTTCTTTAATGCGCTGTGATTCAATATTTTGCATTTTTATAGAGCATGATAAGTGAAAATATTTACATAAATTATTTCATTATACATAAATTATGTAAATATTTGTAATGTCAATGTGATGTAAAACAAATGCAAAATGAAGGAAATCCCAACAAATTACGACCAAACGGCGAAAACGAGCCTTTTTCCGGTCTGGGTGGAGGATTACCGGAAATTGAATTTTAACGATAAGTCAGAATTCACGAATCGGTTTCTGAAACAGGAATTTGGGGAAAAGAAAAAAAAGTATCGACGTAGAGCACTTCAAAGCTGGATTGTAAATCCGTCGACCACCCTAACAGAAGTGGCTACGTGGTGCACTGAGGAGCTGCAAAAGATGCACCTGAAAATTAAGGCCCTTTACGTACGAAAGTCAAGCAACCTAGAAACCTAAGTAACAAACCATGTTAGGCACTATGACCGACAAGAAGATTGAACAAGCCAAAAGGTCAGCAACCTGTAGGCTGATGAAGGCTGCAGTTGAAAGTTTTGTGCAAATGTTTGAGCCTATCCGAGAAGGGGCCCCATCGGTGAAAGTAATGATTGATTGTAAAAATGTAGGACAATCGGAATATGAACTGTTGCTCACCTGGCCCGACAATCAAGTTACTCGCATTCGAAATTCTTAAATCGGTACCTGGCATAAGATCATGGCTCAAATCTATACAGCAGCAGAGGTAGACAGTCTACTCGAAAAAACAGCGAACGGAACTACTGTCCCTGTTAGTCTCTGCCCAGAAATCAATTGAAACCCTAAAAGATCAACTCAACGGAGAAGTGCTGACCATTGCTCAGATAGCCGATCGGCTCCACATTAAAAGTGTCGAAACGGTGGGCAAGTACATGAAACTACCGGTGACGGATCCTAAGTACCTTCCTTCGATAGCTCTGAATGGGAAAAGCAAAGGAGCCCGGCTATCGGAAGTTGAAAAATGGATTGAACGCAATACCCCTGAGGCCAAAGCACAACGCAACCGAGAGTTCTGGTTAGCAAAGTCCCGTAAGGCTCTCCACGCATAAGGGCCCTGTACTCGCTGACTTGGCGGTAAGCGAGCGTTTAAGTATGCTTTTCTACTCCCTTGGGGTTTTGCTCTAAGGCGAGTACAGGGACCCAAATCATTGCAACGTTATGGAACAGTACCTGATTACCATCGTCGATCCACACTTAAACGTAACGGTGTACCACACCATAAAACCTATGAAGTACCAGGCCATCTACTACCACAAGTACAGGGCTCAGTTCATTCCCGCTTATAAAACGTTGTTCATTAGTTTGAATAAAGCTTACTGGCAATGGAAACGGGGAGTACAGGATTTTGATTTCCTACTCCGAGTTATTGGCGAGCAAATCCAGCGACTCAGCGAAATCGACCGGGCGAAAACGACTTATGAAGTGGTCGAAGGCCTCAAACGTACCGAAGTTCAGGTTACCTACGATAGTGTTTTGATTGCCCGTTTTTATTAATCAACGCCTCATTCTTATCACTATGCATCTCATTCTTTCTGCCACGCGGGATATGCGTAGCTATGTCGCCTCTTTGCCTTTTGTAAAAGCTTTAGCCTGTCGCTGCAAGTGTAGCTGGGCGGTTTTAAAAGGAATCCGGACCACTGAAGAGGAGTTTGAATCCGGTATTATTCCGCTGTTTATTATCGGCACGCTGGCCGGATTTGCCCTTACGGTGTATCTGATCGCGTTTTACTTCAACGCCCCGGATTGTTTGCTGGCGGTTTTCTGGAGTCTGTTTTGCCTGGCTGTGTTTATTGTAGGAATGATAGCCGCCCGCTGGGTAAGCCAGTGAAACGGCTGCTACCTATAGGGATCATCGTTAGCGGAATCCTACTGGCTTTGAACCTGAAATTTTGTAGCTGCGAATCCTATGAGCAGGAGATCAAGGATCTGCGGCGGGAAAACGAAAAGCTCCAGGCTAGGAATAAACTACTCGCAGACTCCCTGCCTTCTACGCTGCTTTTACTGGAGCAGCCAAACGGGCCGGGAATGACACTGGAAGAGTAATAAACGGACAAGGTGGCGGAACGGGTAGACGCAATCTAATCATCGTTGGATGGGCGGCGATAGCGAGAGACTGAGAGGTGTACGATAGAGCCTCGAAATCACTAAAGCGTAAGTGACCCAATGCAGGTTCGAATCCTGTCCTTGTCGCTAGAATCCCAAACTTAACTACCTATGAAATATTTAACCACCTCCTTCCGGACTGACGTTGACCCGCATTCGGGAAAGATGAAAACCTTTAAAGATCAGCGTTTAGCTGAGGCTGTCAGCATTACCGACGCGGAGGCCACCACGGTACAGTACGCAGGATCCGGCGTCAACGTGGATGCCGTACGCAAGTACAAGGTGTCAGAGATTATCTACAATGAAAAAAACAGTAGTCTGCCCTTTTACAAGGCCATTGTAGGGATTGAAACCTTTAACGAAAAGAGCAAGAAAATCAAGCTCACCAAGACGGTGGTACTCGTTCAGGCCAATAGCGTACTCGATGCGGTGGCAGACGTAATTGCAGCCTGGGGTAAGTCTACCGACTGGGAGATTCTGGAAGTCAAAAAAACGCCAATACTAGAAATCATCGAACCAGCCAAAGCGGCCTAACGCATTCATTCCCTGCTCATCCGTTAGAAAACGGAATGGGTTGGATGGCACACTCTCCGGCTGGCTATGCCGGTCCGGATGAGCAGGGAATACTATACCTTAATTTGATAAATCAATGAACAATCAACCGGATGTACAAGGGTTTGTAGGCTGGGTGGATAAGAATCTATCCAAGTATTACTTCTCCAAGGTAGAGGGTGGAATGCTTGCCATCATCAAGCAGTTTCGTATGCCCGACGGCCTTTTAAAGGAATTGCAGAATAGGAGTTTTCTGGTCAAAGAGAAGATCATTCGTAAAGGTGATAGTGGCTGGCAACTGGGCAATTGCTGGACTACGTCGCTTCTCATGCCAGCGGTCATCGAAGTGATTATCGATGGATTGTTAGGCACAACGCAGGTGACTGTTGCGGAGGAAGAAACCCATGGAGAGGCTGACTTAAAAGCAAATCCTTTTGCGAGTATCGATTTAGAGACAGACGTAAATACTTCGCTAAGAGAACTTGCTCTGCAAAAGGTGTCGTCTGATCTAATCCGTGCAGGAGTAAAGCCTCGGGAACGGATTGTATGTCTGAGCGATCAGAACATAGAGTCGGATGATCTTCTCTACATGGTCATGGTCGCGGGTATTATCCAGGCAGCCACTGGTTTCAGCATGGCCCGGTCCACTGCGTATACGCTCATGAAAATGCACGATACGAATCAGGCTACGATCTATCGTAAAGAACGATCCATTACGCTTTCAGAATTGTTTTAATCCGCCTTATGAGTAAGTCTACCGGCATATGGGTACCTGCTGAAGTTATGGCATTGCCCATTCTTCCAATTCACAAGCTCTTTTTGGGTCATGTAATGGGGCTATGCCGTGACAATGGTAAGTGTACCGCAAAGAATAAACACTTTGCTGCTTATTTCTCAGTTAGCGAACGATATGTGATTTTGATGATACGAGAATTGGAAGCTGCTGGCTACTTGGTAACAAGTGGAGGCAAGAATCGTATTATCAAAATAGGAACACTGAACTGTAGTTCAGTGTCAGACGTATACAATGATACGTTAGAACTCACCCTGAACCACAGTTCAGGTTCGGATAAAACTACGCTGAACCACAGTTCAGGGTACAGTGATTCTACTATGAACTCTAGTTCAGTGTCAATCGAACTTACCCTGAACCACAGTTCGGAATTACATGGAACCATAGTTCAGGGTAACCCTGAACTATGGTTCAGTGCTTTATATAAGGTAGAAAGTAAAGAAGAAAGTAAAAAAGAAAACTTAGAAGAAGAAGGTAAAAAAGGCGATTCTGAATGTTTTGAAAAAGGCGAAACGCCGCACTTTGTTCAGGCCAATCGGGAGCAGATCAAAAACCTCATCCCCGTGGGCCCTTCTCCGTTGGAAGTCGCTGGATGGCTGTTTGAAAATGCCAAGTGCCGCGAGCACGCCTGTTTGAAAATCAAATCCATCAAACGGGACTCGGATGAGGACTACCGCGATCTCATCGCTCACTTCATTCGCTACAACGGTGCCCGCAACGTGCAGTGGGATAGCTTCGAGAGTGCAGCTGAACATTTCATGAAAATGATCTCCCGCCTGAACGGCTTTAACCCAGCAAAAGATAACCCGCAAACCCATGGAAAATCAAAACCCAAATCCGGCTCCTACATCCCCGTTGACAGTACATCCCGGCCAAAGCCAGAGCAGGGAAAGTCCATACCCCGAAGCTGGGACCACATCCAGCTCGATCCTTGAGATTGTGGATGAGGATTATCTGCCTGAGCTCAGTGAGTACGAAATGCAAAATCTCAAAAAGCGATTAAAGCTTAAGCGGGAGCCTACTCAGGAAGATGTCCAGAAAGAACGGGAGAGAAAACGGGAACGCCTGCAGATTCATCGTCGCAATGCTGCTTACCTGGATGCCGTACGGATGCCTAAAAGCTTAAAGCCCGAACTAAGCTCAAGCCAGATCCTTAAACTGATCACCGAAGCAGGAAAGCTGAAAGCAGTGGCTGAACATTGGGACAAGCCCTTTTCGGCTGAGGTCTACGGAGGAATCTTGCCGCTGTTGTGTCTGTACTTGGCAAAAGACCCCCGCTTTGAGGAACTAGGCCGGTCGGCAGGATTAAACTTCTCGCTTAGCAAAGGTCTGCTGCTCACTGGGCCTGTAGGCTGCGGAAAGACCAGGCTTATGGAAATCCTTGGCAACCTGCAATTGGGGGACAGAAACTTTGCCGTAGAGCCCTTCAATGTCTTTTCGGTTCGTGATGTCGTCGAGCGGTTCAAAAGTAGCAAGGGTGGAGGAGAAGAAGGCATTACCGTATTTACTCGTCCTGCTCCCAACGCCTACCGCTCGCAGTACTGGCATGATGCCATTGGTTGGTGCTTTGATGATCTGGGTACGGAAGGCGAAGGCCACCACTTTTCCGATCGCCAGAACGTGATGCAGGGGCTACTCGAAAAGATTTACAGCAAGTGCGTCGGGCAGTACTTCCGATTCCATGCCACCACCAACGGAAGTCTGGAAGATTTGAAAAAGGCGTATGGCGGGCGTTTTGCTGATCGGTTGGGGGAGATGTTCAACTGGATAGAGTTCGAGGCTTCTAGCCCAAGTTTGAGGCCTTCTGTGACCATGAGTGATGAAAACTAACCTTTGAAATTCTAGTAATGGAAAATTTTTATGCAGTACTCGCTATTTCGATCGGCTTCGGCTACATCGTCTACCTGATTAAAGATACCCGTAAAGCCACCCGGGATTCCGATCAGCGTGAGCTATCCGAGCGGCTGGCCCGGGAGAAGGACATCGCCGAAAACGGCAAGTTCCATCCACTCGATGAGCTCTGGCTTTCTCAAAACCATTTTTTGCAACCCCAAAACTTACAGGAAGTATGAGTATTGAAAACAAAACCCCACTCTGCTTTTATCTGCATCACAACGGGGATTGGGCTTATTTCTTTATCAACGAATGGCCTGATGCCAATCACCACCGCAACGGTTTTACACTCACCATTAATTCAAACTACGGCTGCTGGGGAAGTGGGTGGAGTCACCCGGGTGAGAGCTGGAAAAGCTTTCTAACCAAATCCAATGACCCGTATTTGATGGGTAATTTTGAACGTAAGGTCTTTCAAAGCGATTTGTTTGAACAGCGGGTGATTAAGGACATTAAACGCCATGTCAAAGACGGTACAGTACCTGCCAAGCTCGGCAAGCTGGCTATCAAAGAAGTAGAGGACTCTTGCCGAAATTATGATGGAAAGCAGGTAGTCCACCAGTTGTATCGTGAAAGCGAGCACTTTGTAAAGGTCTATCCAGATGGCGAAGCATTTAGTCTAGGCGATGATCATACGCCGATGCTGAGAGGGTTCTTTAATTACCTGTGGCCGCATTTTATTAAGCACGTCAAGGAGTTAGAGGCTGACAAATCCCTACTTAGTCCTGAAGAAAATAGCTCTAAGTCTACTGATTCAACTTTGGTAAAGCTTGAAAAGATTAAAGCTTACAGTGAAGAGGAATTAGGGGATTGGTCAGGAGTGCAGCCCGATCACTTACCTGGCTCACTATACGCCTTAGGAGTCGTTCTACAAATGGTTGAAGAAGCCATCGCCTGCCAGAAATTAGCATAGCTTACTGCCAGGCTCTTCAATTGCAAAATAATAAATCCCAGCTAGACCCTAGCTGAGATTTATGTCAAACCAAGAAAACCACCTAAATGGACTGCCACCTATCAGAACCCCTCTTTCGATAGCCCTAAGTTGGTGGTTTTAGGCCCTTAGAACAATGACTTTTCGCATAGGAAATCCGTACAAAAGTACTTTCTAATTCAATCATCATGGACGTAACAGATGTCATCCGCTGCCCCGACTGCGGACACGTTCAGCACGCGGTTATCCGGGATAGTTACCCCTTTCCCACCTACCTGCACGACTGCGAAATGTGCGATTATACCATCCAGGAATCCGAGTGGATTTCCGTAAAAGACGAGGAAGTAAATACCAATGAGCAATAGAAAATTACCTAAACCACCCATCGTACCCGAAGAGGTTGAGTACTACTACGTCGACGGCTTCTGCGGAGCGGGTGGAGTAACCGAAGGCGTCGAAAACGCAACGAATGAAAATGGAAACCGGATAGCCGTAGTGGGCGTAGGCATCAATCACGACAATGGGGCTATCGAATCCCACGCCAGAAACCATCCCGAAACAACCCACTTCATTGAGGATATCCGGGATTCATCCCTGCCCGAGCGGGTACTGGCCGTGATCAAAGAAGGTCGTAAGCTATATCCGAACGCTAAAATCGTTTTTCAAGCCTCGCTGGAATGCACGAATTTCAGCAATGCCAAAGGCGGAAAACCTCGAGATCCCGATAGCCGCATGCTGGCTGACTTCATGGAGATGTATCTGATCGTGATAATGCCCGATTACTTCACCATCGAAAACGTTCGGGAGTTCATGAGCTGGGGACCGCTCGATGAAAACGGCAAGCCGGTGTCGAGAAAGAAAGGATCGGATTACGTTCGCTGGTATCAAAGTATTGAAGCAATGGGATATCGCTACGATGCCCGCCTGTGTAATGTAGCAGATTACGGGGCTAACACGAGCCGCACGCGGTTGTTTGGCATCTTTGCCAAGGGCAATCTTCCCATTGCCTGGCCCGAGCCTACGCATGCCAAAGACCCCTCGAAAGTAGGAATGTTTGGCAAGCAGCTTGAAAAGTGGCGGCCCATCCGGGAGTGCCTGCAACTCGAAGACAAGGGACGCACGATCTTTCGAAACCCACCCCTGTCGGATAAAACCTACGAGCGGATTTTCGAAGGCCTGATCCGTCACGTAGGGGGTGGCCGCCGGGAATTCTTGACCAAATATTTCTCCGGACCGGGAATGACCTTCTCCGCTGACCAGCCCGCAGCTTCCATTACGACCGTCGATCATCAGGCTTTGGTTTCAGTCCTGCCCTTTATGACGCAGGTATTCGGAGCTAACTCCAAAGGGCATAACACCTATCCCAGCGACCGCCCGGCCCGTACGATTACTACCCAGGACGGGCACGCGATGGTAACGCCCGAGCCCTTTGCTATGACTTACAACAGCGGGTCGCCTGAGAACCGGGTGAAAAGCATGGATGAGCCCGCTCAAACCCTGATGACTGAAAACACCATTGCCCTGGTCAGCTGAGAACCCTTCGTAGTTCAGTCCTACGGCGGTGAAGCATCCGCAAAATCGTATCCGGTTGAAAACCCTTCGCGGGTAATTACGGCAGGCGATAATCAGTCATTGGTGAGTCCGGAACCCTTTTGCATGAAATACCACGGAACGGGCGATAATACGTTTAGCTCGGATAGCCCCTGCTCCACGCTGACGACCACGGACCGCGTCGGACTGGTCCAGTCGGAATACCTGTTGAGCTACCACAGCAATAGCCAATCAACGGCTCTGAATCAACCCTGTCCTACGATCACAACCAAGGATAAAATGGGTGTGGTGCAAGCCGAGCAGTTCATTGCCTTACAGTACTCGCAAGGTCAGCAGGATTAGTCCATGAACGCTCCGGCATCTGCTCTTATCTGCTGTACCCAAGCACAGGGTCGTGACGGCTGAATTCATCGATCAACAGTACGGTCAGTCCAAGCCGTCGAGTGTTGAGGACCCGGCCCCTTGCATTACCGTCAATCCCCATAGTGCTTTGGTGCAGGCCTTCATCGTAGACCCGCAGTGGGGCGGCCACTCTCACAGCATTGAAAAGCCCGCTCACACGATCATCGCCCGGCAGGACAAGGCTCCCGCATCAATCGTATCGCCCGAATGGTTACTTACCAACATGCACAAGAATCCAGGTACTTCACTGGATGAGGCGGGGCCCACGCTTTTGACAGGTAATCATCACTATCTGATGAGCACCAACTTCGCTAACGTAGGTACGCCCCTGGATAGTCCAGCCCCAACGATTACAGCAGATAGTCACTGGGCCTATGTGATGACGGTGGAGAAAGGACCCTTGCCTGCCATTCTGGTCTACGAAAGCGATTCGGAACCCGTACGAAAAATCAAAGCCTTCATGGCCGAGTATGGCATCGTAGACATCAAAATGCGTATGCTGAAGGTGCAGGAACTTAAACTCATTCAAGGGTTTCCGGCTAACTACTACTTGGCTGGCTCCCAGACTGATCAGAAAAAATACATTGGTAACAGCGTGCCTCCTGTGTTTCCAAAGGTTTGGGTGGAGGCTTTGGCGAAGGGAGGCAAGGATGAAACAGCTCAGCACCATTCCCCAACACAAAACCCTCGAAGAATCCCTGAAAGAGCTAAAAAGGGAGCTGGATACGAGAATACGGGTGTATCCTGACTGGATCAGCAAGGGTAAGGTATCCTTCGACGTCGCTCAGCATCGCATCGATGTGTTCAGAGTCCTGATTGACAGGCTAGAGAAGGAGATCGTTCGGACATCAGGCACGCAGCAAAGCTTATTCTAAAACTCACTATTTACAGCCACACCAAATAGCGATTATGCTGAATACGAAAGATTGGCCCGTTATCCGGCTCACCCAAAGGGAATTTGATGGGCTGCCCGAATACTCCTGTTCCATTCCCACCGGTACTACCATCGGCAAACGCTGGAAAAGGGACGTAAACGCTTACCCAAGAGGTTATGGGCCTCATCCGCCACCCTATTGGATTGTCTGTGAGTATGCGGAGCATCCTACAGACCCTGAAAACAAAGTAGCCATTCTCTACAAACGTATCATTATTACCAAACACCCCTAACACAATGATTACTGAACTTACTGGCCTCGCGAAAGAAGCCCACCAAATCAATCGCAACAATGGCTTCTGGGATGAAGTCCCACCGCTCAAGCAATGCATTGCCCTGGCTATCGGGGAGCTGTTTGAAGCCCTGGAAGCCGATCGGGTTGGGAAAACCATGGCCAAGATCAATTCATCTGAGGAGCGACGAATGCTCATGAATGATTTGAATGCACACTTTGATCCAATGTTCTTCAAAATTGCCGTCAAAGACACGGTAGAGGATGAGTTGGCCGACGTAGTCATTCGCTGCATGGATACGCTCGTCGGTCACCAGATCGAATCGGAGGACATTACGGCCATTCATGCACCGACCGAATTCGAAAACATCTCCGAGTTTATCATGTCCACAATAAGCATCATCATGTGGCAGTACAATAAAAATAACATCTCGGAATGTTTGCAGAGCCTGATTTCCTGCTGCTACAGCTACGCAAGCTCTAAGGGAATGCACCTGGACTGGCACATCCGCATGAAGATGGCTTACAACGCTACCCGGGAAAGAAAGCACGGTAAAGCGTATTAGTCATGCGGGAAGCCAAAAAGCTGTATTACTACATCGGCGAAGGGCATCCAGTCCCCGAGCCCGGCAGGTATCTAGTGAACAAGGGAAAGAAGGGGCCGGGGACTGTGTATCTCATTACTGCCATTGTTCGCACCAAGCAGAAGCGGCCCGTAGAAGGCTACACCTGCTACACACTCACGCTCCAGCGGCTTGATGGACTCAAAGAACTGGTCGTGTACGAAATGCAGGCCGGGACCTGTAGTGTCTGGGTCAAAGGAGAGGAGGCCTTCCCATGCTTCGCATTTGATCCAAATGAAAGACGACCACTATCAAAACCAAGATCATGACTTACAAAGACCCTATCATGGCTGGGTATCGGGACTTTATCAGAGAAGCCCAAAAGCTCAACATGGTCAGCAATGAACGCATGTTTCGGCTGCTAACAAAAATCAAAGGAGAGGCTTTCGTAAACGACTTGCAGGCCTTAATCAAAATCCTTGGATGTCGGTACAGTAAGATTCGTGTTTCCCGAAAACCGATGGGTATACGGATAATAGAAAAGCGGGTCCCTTCCATTAGTGAGCTATGGGTAGAAATGAAAGAAGGGGAGTTTATCAAGGCCATCGTATCAATCCAGGTAAAGCCTGACCGCTGGATTGTCCTGTATCTCTAAAATCAAACATCCGCACGCTTAGAGCCCGGTTACCCACTTATCGTTAACCCTTTACAACTACCCATATGAGCTTTGTCTTAATCGAAGATTCGTTTAAAAGTACCCTGACGGTAGGCTTAAGTGAAATGCCTAAAGACACCGTCGCTATCAAGGTTTCACGTCCGGTGATGATGATGAAGATGCCTACACCTATCACTTTCTTGATGCTAAAGCAAATCTGGAACTGATCAGCACGCTGGAAGGACTTCAAAAACAGATTGATCCTTGGTATCAAACACGGGAAGGGGCCGGAAAAAGTGCCGTTTCATCAGAGCTTAGAAACTTGATGCGGTACGCTAATGATACCAATAACCCGGACCTTCATAAGCACCTGCAGCAACGAATGCTTTTGCATTCGCAAGGAGGCGAGGGACCTCAACTTGTTCAATCCGATACAGAATAATGCGGTATATCATCTTCACCCTCTTATGTGCCGCGGTGGCTTACGCTATTTGGCAATAAAGAGGGAGAAGATGATGAGACTTTGAGATTTAGGGAAACGTTCTCAAAGACTAGTCCTACAAATGGTAGTAAAACAAACCAGGCATGACGTCAAATGGTGCTGCTAGTGCAAGTGCTATATCGGCGTGTTTAGCACAAACGAAAAAGTTCCTCTAAACTCGCTTGTTAAGGATATAGTCATCGTCCTGCATTACAATCGATCCTTGCTATAGGCGTTTGTGACCAATTTATAAAGATTAGTGATTAATAAAATTATTTATCTTCTACATTTGTAGTAATTTCCTCATTTTCATTATTGAATCTGCTCAAAACTTCTATAAGTTTTTTTCTTGTTTGGTTCAAATCTTCAATTCTTGCTTTTGATGTCATCTTTTCCATAAAATTATCCCTGTTTAGTTCTTGGAAATGTAATTGAGCTCTATATCTTTCTATACGTAGATCAATACTAGTTATGGCTCTTTGTAGCATTTCCCTCTTTATACTGTCGTTTTCTATCGTATCAATAGACTCTGGATTAATAATCAATCCCTCAGTTATTTTAGTAAATAAAAAAACATCAATATATTTATTTGTATATAAATTTTCCAAAGTTTCATTTAAACTTACAAAACCGGATGGAATTGTATTGGATTCCTCAATACTCGATTCTATATTTTCAGTAATGACCTTAGCATCGGATTCATCTACTTCAATTGAGTCAAGAGATTCAATTGCTTGTGATATTTTAGGTTTCAAATCTTCAAATAATCTTATAATTGTTTGATATTCGGCTTTGTTTAGGAAATTATTGTGAGCAACTTTGCATCTTAATTGATACAATTCATCCCATCTTGAAGTTATAAAGTCAAGATCGCAACTAATGATACTCTTAAAGTATTTATCCCAGTTTGAAACAGGAATAAAGCTTTTAAGTTCTTCTAGATTTAATTCATCAAGTGTATTTGCTTTTTTTATTTTACTATATAGATCTTGACTCTTGGGAGTCGTTATTTCAGTGCTCAAAAAGGTTTTTAAGTGAATGAAATCTGTTTGATATAAATAATCATCCGAATTGCCTGATTGTTTATATTCACTTTTTGCTTTTATTTCGGACGGAACTCTGCTTTTACTCCATTCAGTATCTAAATTTATGACCATGAATTTTGTAAATAGTTTTCTCATTAAGTTTTCTATCTCATGTATAAGAGGGTATGATTTTTGAGCATAATAAAAGCTTGTATCATCCCATAAAGTGAGAATATTGTGAGAGTCAGATATTAAAGCCAATAATGTTTTTATATGTTTTAAGAAATCGAGATATATTTCAATGTCACTTGTATATGGACATTTGAAGATTAAATGATAGTATATCTTACTCTTGTTGGGTATTGGGCCTGATTTTAAAGTATAATTTATTTCAATACCCTTGAATTTGATCAGATTATTTTCAATGACGATAGATCCGTCAGAAGTTAAGAATCTGTTAAACGTTTCGATAGTTGTACAGTAATTGGTATCACCTTTAAGTTTTATTAAATACTCAACCAGATGATTAGGTGTGGTTTGAGGAGTCGCAGACATAGCATGTGTGGTTAAATTAGGCTATGCAAGGTAAGTGATTGCATGTTATGAACTTTTTGGAATATTAAAAATATTCAGCAAAACACTCATCACAGGCCAGAAACCAAAAACGTATATACTATAGCGTTGTTTATGTAATGAAAACTAAATCCATGCAACAGCAAACCAAAGATGAGGAGTATTTCTATCCAGATAGAGGCAAGCTCACCCAAAACAATATCGTGAAAACGGAACTTTGCAATCTAATGAAAGCCCTCAGTATTAACTTCCCGATCAATCATGTACCCCAAACGAAATCCCTATGAACAGTATCTGGGCCTTGAGGATCACGTGCAGATTCAGGTCTGCAACTACCTCCGGGCTCAGTACCCGCAGGCGGTCTTCTATCACCCGCCCAACGAAGGAAAGCGTACCACCTTACAGGATCCTGATTTTGATTTCGATCTGGCGGACGCTACGCTGGCCAGTATGGCGGCTCCTACGTACTTCGAACCTGCCGAGATTACTTCGAAAGCATGGAACAAGTATACGCTTATTGATGGAGGCATGTTCGCAGCGAACCCAACGCTGATGACGCTCGCCGAGTATTTCAAAGCCAATAAGGGCTGTAAAGAGCTGCCCTACGTTATCAGCTGGGGAACAGGAGCTGAGAAGGGCAAAAAAAGTACTTTGGTCGGTAAGATGGCTTTGATGATGGTCGAGAGCATTATCGGTATTCAGATGTCTGGCTCCTTTCAGGTCGTGGACTTCATTGTCAATCTGTTGTACTGGTTTTTTGATTCCGAGGAGCGATACATCCGTCTGGACTTTGATTCGCCAGGTATCAAGATGGACGATGCCAGTCCTGAGGCGATGGCGAAAATGAAAGCAGTATCTGAAAAGTTTATAGAGGTCAATAAGGATAAGCTCGATCAGATTGTAAAGATATTACTGCTAAATCAGCTTTAGTGTATAAAGTAGGATTAGTAAAGGGGAAACCACACCCACTCATAAACTAGCTATGCTGTTTTTATTAAAGCCGTCAGATATTTGCTGACGGCTTTAATAAATTACCTAGTAGCCTTTTCTTTTATCAAGTGATTATTCTATAAGTTTAATGTTTAAAATAAAGGCATCAATAAAGATACTGACTGCTATTTTAATCTTTTTACCCTAATATCATATTCGTTATAGGACGAGAGTATGCCAGAAAACCTTTCAATAATTATTTCATTTCTAGATTCATCTATGATAATTGGCCATATGAATGATTGTGAGCCATACCGTTCTAGGTTATCTTTATAAATTTCATAAAAGATTGTTTCTTTTGAAACATCCTTTTTATGAATTGTTATTGAGATCAATCCAGATTTCCCTTTAAATCGACTACTTTCTCTGGTTTCCATAAGGGGATTCCCATTATCGTCCGTTAGAATTCGCCAAGTAAAGGGAGTCTTATTCGTAGTTGTAGATACTATTAATACTTCATAATCTTCATTTTCAACAAAAGTACCTGAGTTGTCAGGATTTAAAATCAAGGGTAGGTTAGGGTATTTAACCCCTTGGTAAGAAAGGTGATTTTTTGTTTCAGCTTTATATTCTCCAATTAAATTTATTCCTTTTATTCCTTTGGTTCCATAAACTTCGACACCTTCAATTGTGAACTTTTCAGGTTTATCTTGCTCTTCGAATTGAGCATTCTTTCTAATGAACTCTATCCTAGAGTTTTCATTGTCATTTAAAATAAACTTATCTTTACTTGAATAAAATAAAGTTCCATATCTGTTCTGATTTAGTAAATTGAGGGCTCCAAAGGGCCAATCCTGTCTTTGAGGCGTTGTTGGAGTATTCGTGCAAATCAAACAATCCGTAACTGGGCCAATTTCTACTTGAGTGTTTATAATATTAAATGGACTAAATTTGTTTTTAATTTGAGCTTTTCCGAGGTTTAATTGAGCATAAGCTACTTGTCTATCATTTATTTTGTAGTATTTAAAAATTTCAAAAGGACCTCCTGCAGAACCATCATAAAATACTTTTTCAGGAATAAATGGAATATTTAAACTAATTTCATTTCCTTTTTTATCACTTTCACAATACCAGATTCCAGAAAAATCAACGAAAACTTGACTAGCGTACCAAGGCCCTTTGAAATTTTTATAAATTGGACGCCAACGGCCAAAGCCTTCTTTGACAGAACTTAGTGTACTGCCGTTAGAAGAAATAATCTGATTGTTTTCTGTTTCTATATTTAACACTTGAGAGAACAAAGTACTGTACTGTAAATCTATTTTACCATTATTATTTGTAGGTTTTACAAGAAATACATTTCCTTGAATACTTTGAGATTGGATATTAGTTCTAGTGAAGAATGTAGGATATTTTGTTAAAAAAATGTTAAAGACTTGAAGGGTTGTGTCATTAAATAAGAGCGAGTTGGACGACTTTATAATAATAGCTGCAGATTCGCCTTGTAGGTACTTGTCATTAACTTTAGCTCTAACTCTGTAAAATCCTTCTTCTGGAAGATCTTTTGTGCGTCCCCCTGGGGCTGTTTCAAAATCGCCTTTTTGGTTAGAAAAGATCAACTTTATTTCGCTTTTTACAGGCTTACCTATTCTGTTTAATGAAGATACATCGACTGATTTTGACTTGTCAGTGTCTATAATAAGTATATCTTTTTTAAAATCAGCGAACATCGGTTGACTTAGCGATAAAATAGTATTGGATGGCAACTGAACAGAAACTTGAATTAAGACAATGTTACTATTGATATTTCTCACTGTTAATATACAAGTGCCTGTATCTTTAGCAACTATATCTCCAGATTGCCATGTAGCAATTGATGAATTAGAGCTAAAATAAGTTAAGTTTCTAGGTATGGTATCTGAGGGTATAGAGGATTCCTGTCTGAGAGTCAGGCGGGTAGTTTCGCCTTTGAGCATTACTAAAGATGAAGTAGAAGAATGTAAGATGATCTGACCTGGAGCAAGACCTGTCTTTCCAATAGGCTTAAGTGTTCCAGGTTCTGTCTTATCAATTGGAGTGCCTTTTTTAGAGCATCCGTATATAGCTAAAAATAGCACAAATAATAATGGATATAGCTTATTCATTTATTATTACTGATTTAGTATGTACAATTGATAAGTTTAAAATGTAAAATTCAAAATTGTATATGTTAGTTACTATACCTATTAATAGGTATGTATCATAAGTAAATGACAAGCATAGTATGTTATTAAGTACTAACAGGAAATATTTTATTTAAAAATTTACTGATTTTTACTAGGTAACATTTCCCAGCGATCATATTCTAAGTAAGAACTAATCTTTAAAGGCTTCATTAATAAGAAGCATACTTAGGTCCCTGGAAGCTATTTTCTTAAAAGCCTGAACAATTTGCTTCGAAGCTTCGCTTTCCACGTAGTGGGTATAAATAGCTGTTTGTCGCTGATCAGAATGGCCTAGCGTGTCCTGGATAAACTTTTGAGGGATGTTTAATCCGGCAAGCAGGGTGGCAAAGGTATGCCGGGCCACGTGTGAGGTGATGGCTTCGACCTTGGGCACATTTACAATCTTAGGTGTATTTCGTTCGTATTCGATCGTTTCAAAACTCCCTTTAAGGCCCGCAATCGTCGCTAGAATCTTTAGGCTTGAATTGTAATAGCTGGCAGCAGGCACAGGAACTATGGTTGAGTGTCGATTCTTGTATTTGTTCCGAATGGACTGGGGGATATCCGTTAATGGTATGACTACCTTCTTAATTTTAACTGATCGGGTAGTTACGGCCTTTGTAGGGTGGAGAATGATCAGATCATAGTCTTTTCCATCTACAATGTGCGATTCGGAAAGTCTGGAAAGATCAGAGTAGCGTAGACCCGTAAAACAGGCAAACACAAAGCTATCCCGTGTCTTTTCAACTGTTTTCCACATAGGAATACCCAATCGATCTTCTGGATTTAATGCAGCTACATAATCATTGTAGCGAAACACGTTTACACCCATGATCTGCGTCACTTCCTCCATCGTTAGTACGCACCGGGGAGGTTCAATGTATTTTTGAGAAATCTTGGCGTGCTGTTTGTGTAGAGGATATCCTTGCTTGATACACCAATTAAAGAACGCAGTCAGGTTTTTGCAGATGCCTGAAATATAGTTGGGGTGATAATCCCGAAGGCTCATCAAATAACGCAGGAAACTCTGGTGTACACTTGCCGTATACTCGCTAATAATGAGTGTGCCAGGCTTTATTTCGTCAAATTTTTTCAAGAGTTTTAGCAAGGCCCTGTACGGCCGCATGGTACCGTCTTTCTTTCCCATCAGAATACCATCCGCCATAAAACGATCGTATTCCTCAAAAAAATCATATTGAGGAGCCGAATGTAAACAGGGAATAGGAGTGGATACGAACGTCTCAATTCCTTCCAGTAATTGGAGCGTATAGGAAAGTAAAGCTTCAGCAATAGTAATATCGTATTGAAGACGGATGGTTTTCTCATAAGCCTGGTAGTTGTGACTATCGAACTGTAAGACATCAATCAGGTGAAGGGTTAAGAAGTCCCGGAGTGAGTCAGCTGCCTGGAAGAACATCCCAGGATATTCAACGAATTTGGAAAGTAATAAAGCCATCCCATGCACATCCACTCCGTCAAGATAGCTACGTAACTGTTCGTTCGACGGAAAACCAAAAGGAGCACGAACCATAAAAAGACGTTTAGTTCGATCTTGAAGGTTGTCAATCCTTTGCTTGATCTGCTCGTGAAAGGGATGTTTCTTCTTAGGCAATCCCTTGACCGAATCCCAGTCGCTAGTCTTAGACCGGCACTGGGTAGAGTACAGGTACCGCTGATGCATATAATAAAGGGTCATGTAAATGGGAAAGCCATCTGAGTTTTCAGGCTTGTCGGTGCGAATCTTAAATTGAATATTCATCAGTAGGAACGTTGAAAATGGAAGGGAGAAAATCAGGTGCGGTCAGGTGCGGTCAAATGAGTTTTTGACGAGAAACTGTAGGATGGTATTTGGTGCGGTCGCTGCATAGAAAATAACGGTTATGTATCGAAATTGAGGTAGAGGCCTAAACGCAGAAAACCCGACAAACCAGCGTTTTATAGCTGATTTATCGGGTTTGTTCGGGATATTATCCCACACATATGTGACGTTGGGGAGACTCGAACTCCCATGCCGGAACCGGCACTACCCCCTCAAAGTAGCGTGTCTACCAATTCCACCACAACGCCCCTTGATGAATGTGGTGCAAAAGTATATTTTTTTGAAAGCAAAAGCAAGTCTGGAATGTTATTTTTGCATCGGCATAGGGCAGGTTTAGTGCCTACGTGCTGATAATCAAATCCTCTTATCGAAAAAATAAATGGCATTAGAAATTGAAGGTGTGCTGCAACAAGTGCTGCCGGAAGTGACGGGTACCAGCAAGAGCGGTAATTCCTGGGTAAAACAGGATTTTGTAATCGAAACGGATGAACAGTATCCGAAGAAAGTAAACTTTTCTCTCTGGGGAGACAAAGTAGCTGAATTTAAACAATACACCCCTGGCGATAAAATCAAGGTTTCCTTTAACCTGGAATCGCGGGAATATAACGGTCGCTGGTACACGGAAGCCCGGGCCTGGCGAGTGGATGCGGTCGATACCAACGCCTTTATCGGCGGAAGTGAGCCAACACACATGCCGTCTTCGCCCACCTTGCCTCCGGCCGACAACGATACGGACGATCTGCCTTTCTAGAAGACGCATCATACAAAGGGTGGTTAGCTACGGCTAACTACCCTTTGTTACTTTTGATTGTAGGGGCTATCCGATGAGCTCGAGTAATCGCTCAACGGCTTGCTTTGTATTGGCTCGAATGCCTAAAATGTCGGTTTCCATCATGTAACAGGGAGCCGTTACAATTTTCAAGGTAGAGTCTACCCAGACTTCTTCAATACTAGCCGATTGGGCTACAGCTCCTACGCTTTCGATTCCCGCCGAAAATCCCGCAATATCATAAGGTGATGCCTGCTTGCTCGTACCGAGCGTAAGCTGAGGGTGGTATTCGCTGCCTTCTAAGGCTTTTGCAACTACTACTGGACTCACGCAGAGTGAAGCAATGGGGACCTGTTTACGAACCGCCGCTAAAATAACTTCTTTCATTTGGGGGAGTACACTACCGGCGGGACCGTCGAAGGCCCAGGTTGACAGATTTTTAGCCGCTCCAAAGCCTCCCGGAATTAGCAGACCATCGACTGCGTCGAGGTCCAGTTCCATCAGATTTTTGATTTCACCCCGGGCAATGCGAGCGGATTCCACCAGCACATTCCGTTTTTCGGGCATTTCTTCTCCCGTCGTATGATTGATCACGTGGTATTGATCGACATCGGGGGCGTAGCACTCGTACACCGCTCCGGCTTCCCGAATCGCTAGGAGAGAAAGCGTCGCTTCGTGAATTTCGGAACCATCAAAAACACCGCTGCCGTGCAGAATAACACCAATTTTTTTCATTTGCTTTCGTTCGGTTTGTACCGCAAATTAATTCAGCTTGCTCCAGCCCGATAAGATTCTTGGGTTATTTTTTACCAGGAGGCTACGAAAGCTCCCCGGGTACGAACGTCGTAACAAGTAATATTTCGATCAGTACAGAACGTTCGCCAGCGTTCAGCTACGCTTCGACTGTTGGTAACATCCAGCACAATTTGCCGGACAGGAAATTCACTTAGCCAATCCGGCGGGTAGCGTAGAGCATTGTTGCTGATCAGTAAAAGGTCAATTATCTGTTGACTATGTAAAATTGTACGGCGGGGAAGGGGGTGCCGAATCAAGAGTACGCGTTTACCCTGCCAGCAGAGGGCTTGCCCAAAAGGAGTGAGGGTTTGAACAAGGGTATGGTGCGTTTGGTGAATACCCTGAGCCGTCCAGAATTGCTCCAAATGAAGTTCCTGCATACGGCGGTCCGTATAAAGCAGGGAATCAGCAAGCAAGTGTAGCCTACGACCCTGAATGAAGCTAACGGCCGTATGTTTCTTCAAGTGATGTACAACTAGCCAGTGTTGTTTCCGCTGTTGCTGGTACGCGTACAGTTTGGTTGACGCAAAGACGAACGCCAAGGCAATACAGGGCCACAAATAGATTTTCCTCCGGTTTGCGAAAAGCAAAAGCAACAGAGTAAGTATGCCGTAGAGGAGTACCAATTGAAGATCCGTAACAATCAGACGATTCCATCGGGCACCGGGCCAGGTTTCCGTACGAAATACCAATTGATTTAGTAAGCCAAAAGAAAGTTTAAGGCAATACAACAGAAAATCGTTTAACACGGGGACGAAGGATAATAACAGGTACAACATTCCCACAATCAACCCTAAACTCGAAAGCCCTAAAACGAGTGGATTGACGAGTAGAAAATACGTTGGAAATTGGTGGAAGTAATACACGGCCAGTGGGTAAGTAACCACCTGGGCGGTTACCGCCCCGCAGGATAAACTCCAGAGCTCGGCCCAGAGCGGATTGACTGGTTGCCAGAGCCAGTGCAGCCTGGGATACAGGTACAGAATCCCCGCTACTGATAGATAAGACGAAAGCCCATCTGAAATAAAGCGTAGGGATTAAACACCAGAATCACCAAAGCCGAGAAAGTCAGCGTATTAAATGAATTCCGCGAAAGCCGAAAGGTATCTCCAATGACAAATACGCTGAGCATGATCGCCGAACGGAGTACCGGAGCAGACATTCCCGTGAGTAAGGCATATCCCCATAAAAAGGTAAAAACAATCCCAACGAAGCCCCACTTTTTGTACGACGAACCTTTGCGTAAGGGTTGTAGGAACCAGCTCAGCACTAGAAACAAAATGCCGACATGCATACCCGATACGGAAAGCGTATGCACCGCCCCCGCAGCCGAATACGCTCGCAGTAAATTACTGTCGAGTTCGTCACGTACGCCCAGAAGCATGGCCGAGGCAACGGCCAGTTCGTTTCGGGAAGTCAGCTGTTGGGCTAGTAGGGCCGTCGCGGATTCATTAACCTGAAGGGCCAGTTGTACGAACCGGGAAGGTGGACGTTTGTCCAATCGTACAAACTCGCCGACGTGCAGGTACTGCTGGTAGTCGATACCCTGGTATTTCAAATACTGTTGGTAGTTAAATTCATTTGGATTGTGCGGCGGCTCTACGCGTTTGGGGGCTTTCCGTACCAGAAGCTCATTGCCGTAAGCCGGTTTGTGCGGAACGTTGCGGTCTATAAAGAGTAATACTTTGCCACGAGCGGGCAGCCAGCGGGAGTGAATGCGTACTTGTTCTACCTGAGCCGTGACCCGAAACGTATTGCTTTTCGTTTCTACCGCCGAACTCAGTACCGCCCGATAACCTTCAACGGGGCCTGGAAGATGAACAAGATAGTCAGGACGCGTACTGTCGTCCGCCTGTGCCGTAAAGAGCCAGCCTAATATCCCGACTGTCACCACACCAGCCGGTCCACTCAGCCAGGATAACTGTTTTCCCAAAAAATGGAAATAGAGGTAAAGGGTTAGGGTGACGAAGCCGGTAAGGACTAGAGCTATTAAGGGCAGTGAAGTCTGCGTATAGAGAATGATTCCAGCCGTAAAGGCCAGCGTATACCGAATAAGCGGGTACGAATTCCAGAACATGGGTCAACAAAGAGGTATGCCCAAAGATGGAATTCGTACCCACGCGGTACAAAGGAAAGGTGAGTATTTGAGGTAACGGTTACTGCACCACAAGACGCGTACTATGGGTCTCAGTTCCAGCGGTAAAACGCAGGACATATACGGCAGGGGCTAAATGTACCCCCGAAATCGAAAATATACTGCTGGGCTGACTGCTTTGACGGGCCGAGTATACTACATGGCCCTGTAGATCCAAGAGCGAATACTCAATGGGTTGAATGCCCTTGAAGGTCGCTTCAAAGGTGATGGTCTGGGTTCGGATAGGGTGATTGTATACCTTCAGCACCAGTTTTTCGGTTTCTTCGAGCAAATTCGTAGTAGCTACCAGTTGCCGACGACGCGGACTCAGTTCCAGTACCGCCCGTACCCGATTTTTCTGATCCAGTGTAAAGGTATTCATGCAGGCGTCGGGCGAGTAGTCGAGAAAATTCTCGATCATGTTGCGGGTGCTCTGACCGCTTACGCAGGTCGAATACCGATCATTACAAAACCGCGTGTTGTTCGCCGACTCGGTTGGTGGCGTATCATCACAGTAATCCGTTCCGCAGTACTCATCGCCCCAGGTATGAATTAAACCCAGCCAGTGACCGACTTCGTGCGTGAGCGTACGGCCATAACTGTAGGCTTCGTCGGCCAGATTGCCCGTATCCCCAAAATATTGGTGAGCGATGAATACGCCGTCGGTTTGCGGGAAATCTTCGTAGTACGCATCTAGTCCCTCCACGGCTGTAGAAGCTGGAAACTGCCCGTAACCAAGATAGTTACGAATATCCGGCAAGACCCAAATGTTCAAATAGCGATTGGAAGGCCAGTAGCTAAGGGCACTAACGGTTTCAAGGTCGGACTGAATGTTATAAACGGCCTGATTTCGGTAGCGACGAACGATTCCGTTGGTAGGATTCCCATTCGGATCGCGGTTGGCCAGGTAAAACTCAATTTCCATATCCGCTCCCACAGGATTGGTATTATAGCCCCGCGTACCTTCCTGCCGACGATAATCTTCATTAAGCACCCGAATTTGTGATTCAATCTGGGCTACTGAAATATTGGCATTACCCGTTCCACCGATTCGGTTTGAATCCGCCGTATTATGAATGATGTGAACGACCACCGGAATCCGGATGATCCGGTCCGCCGTACGGCCACCTCGGTTTTTTCGTTGCTCAACAAAGGCCTGAATGGAATCCTCAAAAGCCTGTCGCCGTACGGCCGCCCCCTTGATTTTTTGTACGTGTTGCTGGTAAACGGGGGAAAACGCACAGTCCCGTACGCGTTGGGCCCAGGTAGTGGAGATACTGAGCAGGCAAAGCAAAAAGCCGCATAAGAGCGGCTTTTTACAGAAATAATAAGATTGTTTATTTTCTGGACTCATGCGTAGCTTCCGACTTTTCGTAGGCTTCAATAATCAGACGAACCAGCTTGTGGCGAACCACGTCCCGGCCATCGAGTTGAATAAAACCAATACCAGGTACTCCATCCAAAATGCCCAGGGCTTCACTAAGTCCTGATTTCATTTTAGTCGGGAGATCCACCTGGGTCCGGTCACCCGTAATAATGGTCTTCGACGTAGGACCCATCCGCGTCAGGAACATCTTCAACTGCATCGTTGTCGTATTCTGAGCCTCATCCAACAAAATAAAAGCGTTGTTAAGGGTACGACCCCGCATGTAGGCCAGCGGAGCAATTTCGATGGTCCGGTTCTCAATGTACAGTTTCAGCTTTTCAGCCGGAATCATATCATCCAGAGCATCGTAGATCGGTCGCAGGTACGGATCAATTTTCTCTTTCAAGTCTCCCGGTAGAAAGCCTAGATTTTCACCGGCTTCTACGGCCGGGCGAGTGATAATGATTTTACGTACTTCCTTGTTCTTGAGAGCTTTTACAGCAATAGCGACGGCCGTATACGTTTTACCCGTACCCGCCGGACCTACCGCAAACACAATGTCGTGTTTAGCAGCTGCTTCGACCATCGCCAACTGGTTGGCCGTTTTCATACGAATAACGACGCCTTTGTTTCCGTAGAGAAACACGTCATCGTCCGTTGGAGCAGCGGTGGTTACTGGCTCGTCCTCGGTCTGATTGAGGTAAGATTTTACGTTGTCGGAGGTAATCTTCCCGTAACGTAAATAATGCTGCTGGAGTGACTCCAGAATTTCGGTGATGCGATTGATTTCTGACGAAGTACCGCGAATGGTAATTTCGTTACCCCGCGAAATAATTTTACTCATCGGGAAAGCTGCTGAGAGCTCCCGGATATTCGTATTCTCGACGCCTAAAAAATCAACTAAGGAAACTTCGTCGAGTGTGATGGTTTTTTCGATCAAACTATGAAGAGGTTTTGTGAATCGTTTCTTTGCCCAAAGTAATCTTTTTTTCTAACGATTTGCAGGCTTATTTGTTATTTTTTTAAAACCAGTAAAGCCGCTCTTTCGTTCAATTTTCAGTATCAGGAAGTTATCGATTTCGCATAAAAAAATGCAGGACCATCCTGCAAATTAGACCCTCTTTTTGCGTAACATTGTAAGTATGGACGATAAACGAAAAAACATAACTGCAAGAAAACCAACGACTTCAGTAGGAGGACTTGCCAACGGTAATCGCTGGCTGGATACGGGCTTAGGAAAGATACCCCCGCAATCCGTTGATTTGGAGGAAGCCGTGTTGGGAGCGGTTATGCTGGAACGGGATGCTCTGACCAACGTCGTGGACATCCTGAAGCCGGAAAGTTTTTATCGCGAAGCCCACCAAAAGATTTTTTCGGCGGTACTCACGCTCTTTAATAATTCCGAACCCGTTGACTTGTTAACGGTAACGCAACGCTTGCGGAATGACGGTACGCTCGAATTTTCGGGGGGATCGGCCTACCTGGCCGAGCTTACCAGCCGGATCAGCTCGGCAGCGAACGTGGAAGCGTACGCTCGAAAAATTGCCGAGAATTCCATTAAGCGGGATTTGATTACTTCGTCCAATGAAGTACTCAAGCTGGCTTACGAGGATACCACCGACGTATTCAATCTGCTTGATAAAGCCGAACAAGACTTGTTCCGTATTTCTGAATCGAACATTCGGAAAAATTTCTCGGACATGAATGCGGTTGTCAAACAGGCTCTGGAAGAACTCGAAGCCAAGAAACACCTGCAGGATGGTTTAACGGGCGTAGCGTCCGGCTTTACGGCTCTGGACCGCGTAACGGGCGGTTGGCAGAAATCCGAATTAATTATTATCGCGGCTCGTCCGGCCATGGGGAAAACGGCCTTTATTCTGTCCGCTTGCCGGAATGCTGCGGTCGACTGGAATCAGGCCGTGGCTATTTTCTCGCTGGAGATGTCTTCCGTGCAGCTGGTGAATCGTTTGATCTCAGCGGAGGCGGAGATCGAAAGCGAAAAAATCAAGAAAGGAAGTCTGGCTAATCACGAGTGGGCTCAGTTGCACGCCCGAATTGGTAAACTGAACTCGGCTCCGATTTTTATTGACGATACGCCCGCTCTCTCCATTTTGGAATTGCGAGCCAAGTGCCGCCGTCTGAAACAACAACACGACATTCAGCTAGTCGTCATCGATTACCTTCAATTGATGCAGGGCGATAGTAGCAAAGGTGGCGGAAACCGTGAACAGGAAATTGCCTCGATTTCGCGGGCTCTGAAAAACTTGGCCAAGGAATTGAACGTACCCGTGATCGCCCTGTCGCAGTTGAGCCGGGCCGTAGAAACGCGGGGTGGAGAAAAGAAGCCCCAGCTTTCGGATTTACGGGAATCGGGCTCCATCGAGCAGGATGCCGATATGGTTATGTTCCTCTACCGACCCGAATACTACGGGATCACGCAGGATGAGAACGGTCAGGCAACTACTGGCGTAGGGGAAGTAATCATTGGTAAAAACCGTTCGGGTTCGACGGAAACGGTACAACTCCGATTCATTAATAAGTTTACCAAGTTTGCGGATCTGGGCGGGGGCGATTTCTCAATGATCGAGGCTCCGCGTTTCAATACTGTAGAAACTAGTGACTCGATTGGATCCTTTGAGAGTCAAGCTCCGGCAAAGACGTTTGGTAGCAAGGTCAATCAGCAGACGCAAAGCCCTCCACCGGGCGAATTTGGTAGTTTCAGTACTAATATGGGCGACGTACCCTTCTAACTATCAGCTTATTACAGCTAAAGGCCAGTGATTGTCTATTGCACTCACTGGCCTTTTTTATGACCAATGCAAACGATTAGTAACTAATACTTACGTACGCTTGAGAAAAATCCAGCAAAATGGGTTAGGGATTTTGAAAAATTCCTGTAAACTTTTCAGTACTTTTAGTGCTAGGATTCGCTTATGCAGCTCGATATTCGCTAACCCAGCCTATGGATCGTACAATTGGAAAGAATTTTATTTATAATTTCTTGCTCTCAGCAAGCCAGTTACTATTGCCGCTGATCACCTTTCCGTACGCTTCCCGCGTGTTGCTTCCGGAAGGGATGGGATCGGTAAGTTTTGTTGAGAATCTTACGCAGTACTTTATGCTATTCAGTGCTCTGGGCATTCCTATTTACGGCGTACGCGAAATTGCTAAAGTAAGGCAGGACAAGGAAAAAATGAGCAAGCTCTTTTCGGAGCTATTAACAATCCATTTCTTGATTTCGATGATGATGGCTCTGCTTTACTGGCTGCTGGCCATCAACGTCGCCAAGCTCCACACGGACTTAACACTCTGTAAAATCGGAATTGGCTTTGTGATCAGTAACGTATTTACCATCGAATGGCTATTTACTGGTAATGAGAATTTTAAACTGATCGTTTTTCGATCACTAGCCATACGGGTTTTCTGTATTGCCTTATTATTCCTGTTTGTTAAAAGTCCGGATGACAAGTCCATCTACTACGGAATTAATTTATTCAGTCTGGTAGTTACAGCAATCATCAATATGTACTTCGCAAGAAGATACGTAAACTTTAGATGGAAAAATCTATTGCTGGTTCCGCATATCAAGCAATTACTGGTTCTCCTCTCCATTACGATTATTACCAGTCTGTACGTGTTGATGGATACCGTTTTATTAGGATTCTTTTCGACGCGTATGCAGGTTGCTTTTTACGCAGCTTCACTGAAAATCAGTAAGTTATTTTTAATAATCATTGGCTCTTTAGTGGGCGTGTTATTACCTCGGTTATCCAATTTACTGAACGAAAACAAACGGGATGAAGCAACCCTTTTATTGAATAAAGCCCTCCGTTTTTCGCTCTTAATCAGTGTTCCGCTGGCCCTAGGAATCATTTGTTTATCGAAAGAATTGGTCATGTTGATTTCGGGGAAAGAATTTGCCGAAGCCGCTTTATCACTGAAAATTCTGGCGAGTGTTGTGATTATTATTAGCCTGGCTCAGATCTACTACCAAATTCTAATTCCGCTTAATAAAGAGAAATACATCATGTTTGCTTCGCTGGCGGGTGTAGCGGTCTGCGTAGTTTTCAATTTAATCCTGATTCCCATTTACCATCACATCGGCAGTGCCATCAGTACGGTGCTGACCGAAAGTATCGTCACGCTACTGTTGTTTATTTTTTCCCAGCGATTAATTAAACTAACGTTTCCCTGGAAACTCCTGTTACAAAACGTCCTCGTTGGATTTCTCTTTTTTGGCATCCGTAATCTGACCTACCTGTACACAGAAGATACCCTAACTGTATTAGTCGTTACAGTCAGTGGGAGTGTGGTTATGTACATGGTATTGCAATGGTTCTTTATCAAAGACCATGACATTCGGGAAATAGTACAGATTGCTTCCCGCAAATACGGAAAAGTGAATGTATGACCATTTATACCTGCCAGGAGACCTCTTCTTTTAACACCCGAACAGGGCTTCCACCTAAAATGACGTTTTCGTTGAGAAGCGTTTTGTTAATGGTTGTCCCCGCGGCGACGATGCTATTAGAACCAATCCGGGCTCCTTTTAAAATGGTACACCGACAGCCAATCCAGACGTGATCACCTACACTAATTTCTTTGGGAGCATTGATAAGTTCACCCTGAGCATTATAAATGGAATGAAGGTCGGTATCCATGAGAAGTATATCCCATGAAAGTACACAAGCGGATCCAAACGTAATTTTTTTGTAACAGATCAGAGAACTTTCGGCCGTGATTGAAAAATTTTCTCCAAAAATAACTTCGCCGTAATCACCTACGGAAATTTTAGATCCGTGTCCAAGATTACAGGCTCCTTTGAAGACTACTTTACCGGCAACTTGCCAAATAGAGCGGGATTTTTGCTTATCAAATATTCCAATTTCACCGTAGCCAATTTTTATCTTTCCAGGCCATACATGTCCTTCAATTTTTATCTCACCCTGGAGATTACTCAGATACACTTGCTTGGCAACGAAAACCGGAAAACGAATGGCTTGACTAAAGGGCAAATACTTGAAATTGAATCGAATGGTATTCAGATTCAATTGGGTAAGGATACGTAAAATACGTTTCATGAGTACCGCACGTTACGGTGCTTATTTAAGGACTGACGGATGATCGGGCTAATTTATTAAATTAATCCTACATAAACGTCTCAAGCCCGAAGCGGTAGGGCTGAAACAGATCAAACGATCAGGTATCTGTATAAATGAAGAAGGGCCTAACTATTAGGCCCTTCTTCATTTATACACTTTTCTTTTCCAGCCACATGACGTTCTCTACGTGGTGCGTATGCGGGAACATATCTACCGGTTGTACGGCTTTCACTTCGTACTGCTCGGCCATCATTGCTACATCGCGGGCTTGCGTAGCCGGATTGCAGCTCACGTAAACAATGCGTTGGGGAGCGGCTTCCAGAATGGCTTCTACTACATCCGCATCCATGCCCGCTCGTGGGGGATCGGTGATGATCACGTCGGGTTTGCCGTGTTCAGCGAAGAAATCAGGTTTTAGTAGCTTCTTCATGTCTCCGGCGTAGAACGAAGTGTTCGCTACACCGTTGATCTCGGAATTAATTTTGGCGTCTTCAACCGCCGAAGGTACGTACTCAATGCCTACTACTTTGCGGGCTTGGTGAGCCACAAAGTTGGCAATTGTTCCGGTGCCTGTGTATAGATCGTAAACCAGCTCGTCGCCTTTCAATTGAGCAAAATCGCGGGCTATTTTGTAAAGGACATACGCCTGTTCTGAATTCGTCTGATAAAAAGACTTGGGGCCAACGCGGAAGATCAGCCCTTCCATGGATTCTTCAATGTACGGCGTACCGGCGATGTGAATGATGTCCTGATCCTGAAAGGTATCATTGACCTTTTGGTTGACGACCACGTGTAAGGACGAGATCGTTGGGAACTGCTCCTGAAGAAAACGCATCAGTTCGTCAATCTTTTCCCAGTCGGGTTGACCAAACTGTACAATCACCATCACCTGTCCCGTACTGGCCGTTCGGATGACTACGTTACGCACGAATCCTTCGTGCTTAATGAGGTCATAGAAAGCCCAGTCGCGTTCTTCCGCGTAATGCTTGATGGCCAGACGAATCGCATTGGAGGGTTCTGGCTGCAAATGACACTGCATAATATCCAGAATCCGATCGAAACGTTTAGGGATGTGGAAACCCGCCGCCCGTCGCTCCAGCGTCTCACCCGAGGCAATCTCGGCATCTGTATACCAGCGGTTGGTCGAAAAAGTGAATTCTAATTTATTCCGATAGCCATATTCGTGGGCTGAACCAATAATAGGCCGGATGCCCGGATGCGGAATTTTCGCCAGTCGTTCCAACGAATCGCGTACCTGACGGGTCTTAAAATCCAGTTGGGTTTCGTACTGTACATGCTGCCATTTGCAGCCACCACAGGTTCCAAAATGCTGACAACGGGGCGTTTGGCGGAGGTTAGAATACTCTCGTACCGCAATAGCCCGGCCTTCCCGAAAGCTGGACTTGGTTTTATATATGCGAACATCGACCAGATCACCGGGGGCTACCTCTCCCTCAATGAAAATCACCTGCCCATCGTTACGGGCCAGGCATTTTCCTTCGGCGGCAAAATCTTCAACCCGGAGATTTTCCAGAATCACCGGGGCTTTTTGTTGTTTCTTTCTCATTGATCCCACAAAATTAGACATTTTCCGGAGCCTCTACGCTATTTCAGTCCCCGCATCGTCGGATTCTTTGCTGATTCAGCCCTAAACCGTAAATTCCGTAATTGATCCTATTGTACTATGAAAAAAATTTACCTGACTTTTTTATTGGTATGGAGTGTACTGCTGGCCCGAGCTACGCACATTGTGGGAGGGGAATTGCAATTTGAATCACTGAGAAGCAGTATCAACGGAGCTACACACCGCATCTCGCTAAATTTGTACTTCGATGACATTAACGGCCAACCCGGAGCCAATGATTTAACCGTAGTGATTTCGGTTTTCCGCAAACGCGATAATGCCCGAATGGGTGATCTGGAAATGCCCCGGGTAGCCAGTGCTCTGATTCCCTACAGCAATCCGCTCTGTACGTCGGCGGGAGCGTCGCTGCGTACGCGACTCATTCGCTACAGCTCCGACGTCATTTTCCGACAACAGGAATTTGATGATCCGCAGGGCTATTACATCGTCTGGGAACGCTGCTGTCGGAACAACATTATTACCAACATCGTACGACCTCAGGATGCGGCTACCGTATTTTACCTCGAAATGCCACCGCTGTACCAGAATAGTCGACCCTACGTCAACTCTTCTCCCCAATTTACGACCGTAAAAGGGGATTTTATCTGTCTGAATCGTCCCTTTACCTTCGATTTCAGTGCCATTGATCCCGATGGAGACAGTCTGCGTTATTCCCTCGTTACGCCACTGAATGGGTATAGTAACACCGTCAATCCTAGACCATTGGCTCAGCCGAGTTCGTCGTACCCCGCCATCACATGGGGGGCTGGATTTTCGGCGACGACGGCAATCATTGGGAATCCACCGCTGACTATCAACCCGCGTACGGGGCAGCTGTCAGTAACGGCTACGCAACTGGGACTGCACGTGTTTTCGGTGATGGTGGAGGAGTTTCGGGCGGGGAAACGCATTGGGCTGGTTCGCCGGGATTTCCAATTGAAAGTGATTGACTGCCCCATGAGTGCTCCTCCTGTGGTAATGGCTCGTGAGCAGGGAAAAAAAGAATTTTACAAACCCGGCCAAACTATGGAAATGACGGTGGGCGAGCAGCGGTGTATCGACCTGTTCTTTACGGACAAAGACCCCAATTCCCGCTTGAATTTAAAGGTACAAGCCTTACATCCGAACCCGCTACAGTATACCATTACGCCCACCCAAGTGACACTGACGACGGGCAGTGATACGGCTCGGGCTCAAATCTGCCTGGGAGAATGTGCCGAGAGTGCTGATAGCCGTCCCTTACGTTTTCAAGTGATCGCCAGTGATGAGAGCTGCCCCCTTCCGCAACACGATACGTTAACGATCAGCGTATTCGTTCGGCCAAGAGCCAATCAGAAACCACAGGTATCGACGACCCTAGCCAATAATCGGGCTACGGTGATGGTAGGAACGAAACTTGATTTTAATATCGACGGTTTGGATCTGGACCCGGACAGTATTCGGCTAGAGGCCCGGGGTCGTGGTTTTTCTTTGGCTAGTGTAGGGATGAACTTTACACCCTCCCAAGGACTGGGGAAAGCTCGTTCACCCTTTAGTTGGACCTTACCCTGTGCGGCCGTACGACGGGAACCGTACATCGTTGATTTCTACGTCATCGATCTTCGCTGTGGTCGTAACCTGACGGATTCCGTCAGTGTTGAGTTAACGACCACGGGAAGGCCTAGTCAGCCCCCGTCGGTGGCAACAACCTTACCCGGCAATACGGCTACTGTAACCCTACAGGGAATCGCTGGTCAACCCATTCGTTTTCAGGTCAATGCTCAGGATCCAGAACGAGATCCCTTGGTACTGCGGGGGCAGGGAAGGGGCTTTGCCTTGGGCGGAGCGGGCATGCAATGGAGTGATCAGTCGGGTACGGGTACGGTGAGTGGCCCGTTCGAATGGATACCAACCTGTGAACTCATGGAAGGTCTACCCGAGAAAACGTTTATTGTGGACTTCATTACCGAAGATAACTCCTGCAATCCCAATCGGTACGATTCTGTAAAGGTGGAACTGGTAGTTCGGGATCAGATGGTAGACTATGAGTTTCTGCCTCCTAATGTGTTTACGCCCAATGCCGACGGTAAAAACGATCATTTTTCTGTGGACGACCTGCCGCTGGATAACTGTATTGAGCAATTCCAGTACGTCGAGATCTTTAACCGCTGGGGTAAACGCGTCTTCCGGGATACCAAGCACAATTTTCGCTGGACGGGCGAAGACTTCTCCACTGGACAGTACTACTACGTCATAAAGTATTCCAAACGCCAGTTTAAGGGGGTGGTGAACCTCTTACGGTAGGGTAGGTCGTATCTAAAGTGTAGAACCACCCGTATTTTAGCAGTTTTGAACGAAAAGGCAATGAAAGATAAAGTGGTACTGATTACGGGCGGCTCTTCCGGGATTGGCAAAGCATTAGCGGTGGAATTTGGCAGAAAAGGTAGTAAAGTAGTGATCACGGGTCGGGATGCCGGAAAATTAGCCGAAGTCGAAATACTGCTGAGAAACGAAGGCATCACCTACCTGAGTCTGGTTTCTGACGTTAGCATGCAGGCAGACAACGAAGCCGTAATAGCAGCAGTTATGACTCAGTTTGGTCAGCTCGATGTACTGATCAACAACGCTGGTATTTCGATGCGGGCCATGTTCGAAGATCTTGATCCTGAAGTCATCCGTAAAGTCATGGATATTAATTTCTTCGGCAGTGTCTACGCAACCAAAGCGGCTTTGCCGCACCTGCTCAAGAGCAAAGGCAGTATCGTAGGCATTTCGTCTATCGCGGGGTATCGGGGTTTGCCGGTACGCGTAGGGTACTCGGCTTCAAAGTTTGCCCTGAATGGCTTCCTGGAAGCTTTACGTACCGAATTACTGCATTCCGGCGTACACGTACTAACGGCCTCGCCGGGCTTTACAGCTTCGAATATTCGCGTCGCCTCGCTGGGAAAAGATGGGCAGAAAATGGGAGAGACGATGCGGAATGAAGCAAAAATGATGTCGGCGGAGGAAGTGGCTGCTCGTATCTACAAAGCCATCGTTCAACGCAAACGGGAGTTGATTCTGACCTCGCAGGGTAAGCTCACGGTATGGCTGAATAAGCTTTTCCCAAAGTTTATGGATACCATGGTCTACAACGAATTAGCCAAGGAAGAGAATTCACCCCTGCGAAAACGCTAGCGGACAATCCAGACATCGGAGGATTTGACGTATACAAGCTGATTTTCCCAGAGTACCTGGTACCAGATATCCGATTTTCCGACCACTTTCAGGCGGTGACCTTCTTTAACGATCTCGGTCGGGGGGGCTGCCGCTGAAGGGTCACTCCGAAGAATCGAACCCTCTTTCCGAATGATGGCCTGTCGGTAACGGCCCGGCAGATTAACTAAGAGAGCAACGCCCGCCCAGTAGAAAAAGAAGATCATTTTATGTCGGAAGGGAATGTACTGATGCTTGACTCGTTTACTGAGTAAAACGGCAAAAACGTACACCCCGATGACAAGGAATAGTCCAATGAGATAGCCCGAGTACTGTTTGAAGAGTAGAATGAGCAAATTAAAGTCATCCAGCTCGTATCCTTTCCAGCCTTGGTCGCGGGCAATCTCATTCATTTTTCGCAGTACGCGTTCGTCCGGAATCTGTTCGTAGTACAGGTTGAGGTAGTATTGTACCTGAAGCCAATCTTTTTTTTGTTCGTAGAGATAAGCCAGTTTTAAATAAATAGTTGGAGAAATTCGGGGCGAAGTCTTCAGAATTTGTTCGTAGGCCAGGGTTGCTTTCCGAAAACTATGAATTTCGAACAGAGAATCGGCGTGAATAAGTCGTTGTGCGACGTTCTGAGCAGCAGACAGTTGCAGGCTGGCAAAGAAAAAAAAGATAGAGAAATGTAAATTTTTAAGTCGTAACACTTGCGTTCGGCTGCTGATAACACTACTTTTGCACTCGCAAAAACGGAAAGATTTTCTGTCAAGCAAAGATAATGATTCTGTAGCTCAGCTGGTAGAGCAATACACTTTTAATGTATGGGTCCTGGGTTCGAATCCCAGCGGAATCACCAAAACAGTTTAGAGTTAAAATCAACGCTTTTTAGCGTCTCTTCGTTACCATCCGAAGTTTGTTTTAATCCTCTATTTGTTAGAAAGTACCGATTCTGTAGCTCAGCTGGTAGAGCAATACACTTTTAATGTATGGGTCCTGGGTTCGAATCCCAGCGGAATCACCAAAACAGTTTAGAGTTAAAATCAACGCTTTTTAGCGTCTCTTCGTTACCATCCGAAGTTTGTTTTAATCCTCTATTTGTTAGAAAGTACCGATTCTGTAGCTCAGCTGGTAGAGCAATACACTTTTAATGTATGGGTCCTGGGTTCGAATCCCAGCGGAATCACGAAAGGCACACGCAAGTGTGCCTTTTTTGTTTAAACTACATGGACTCTCAGCATACTTAGCAAAAAAGCAGGTTCTTCTTAATCAAGATACATTCTACCGTTTGGTCACCTCTTCAAAGACGCTTTATGATGCTGCAAGCCCAGTCCGAAAAGGTTACGCCCGCTATGCTAATAAATACATATTTGGTCTTGCCTGACAAGCAGGCGAAGAAGTCTTTTGGCCAAACCAATCAACCTGATAACTCACTGCTTTTTAGTACAAGGGATTTTAAAAAGACAATGGTTAACTTTGGAAAATGAAAGAGTTTATAGATTTTTTGTTGAACAATGGTAACTTAACTCAACCACAAATTGCCTATGTGGAAAGTAAGGCAACAGCGTCCGTACTTCTCAAAGATGAACATTTTTGGGAGATTGGAAAGGCTTCAAAACATGTTGGTTTTATCACGGAAGGGGTGTTGCGTGTTTATGATTACAACCATAAGGGGGAAGAGGTTACCAGTTACTTTATTGAAGAAAATCATTTAATTACAGATTGGGAAAATTCAGACGGAAGTTTTATTCCTGTTGCAAACTTACAAGCGATTACAGATTGTAAACTCGTCGTTTTTTCGAAAAAAGATTGGATAGATATTTCCGATAATATCGCTTGTTGGAATGGCATCATTCAAAAGATAATTACCAAGCACAAAACTGAAAAACTCGACAGACGAAGTCCTTTAGTTTCCCAGGATGCAACGGAACGTTACCTGTCTTTTCTTCATAAATATCCTAATATAGTCAATCGTATTCCATTGTCGTATGTTGCTTCTTATTTGGGAATCAGGCAGCAATCTTTGAGCAGAGTAAGAAAAAGTATTCGTTGATTGCTTTTTCACATATGTGAAATGTTTTCATGTTTAGTTGATGTTACTTTGTAACGCAACAAATTAAACCTTTAAATGAAAACAGCATTAATTACAGGTGGTAATAAAGGTATTGGACTTGAAACAGCCAAATTACTGCTACAAAACGGATTGTTTGTTTATCTGGGTAGTCGTAATAAAGAAAAAGGAAATGAAGCTGTAAAAGACCTAAATAAGAATGGGTTTCAAAATGTGAAAGCAGTTGTACTGGATGTGACTGATCCCGAAACAATTTTGTCGGCAAAAAGGATTATTGAAAAAGAACAAGGGAAATTAGACGTTCTGATAAACAATGCGGGAATTTTGGGAAACTTTCCTCAATCGGCATCGGATGTGAGCATTGACGTTTTAAAGGAAGTGTATGAAACAAATGTGTACGGTGCTATAAGCGTTACTCAGAATTTTATTGATTTATTGAAAAAATCAAATGAACCACGTATCGTGAATGTGAGTTCAAGCTTAGGCTCCTTAACGTTGCACAGTGACCCGGATTATCAATTTTATAAGGTGAAATTGTTCGCCTATAATTCTTCAAAAACGGCACTGAATATGTTTACAGTCCATCTGGCTTATGAGTTGAAGGATACTGTCTTCAAAGTAAATGCGGTTTGTCCTGGTTATACAGATACAGATTTTGGTAATCACATTGGAACAGGTAAAGTAGAAGATGCGGGAAAACGAATAGTAAAATATGCTTTGATTGACAATGATGGGCCTACCGGAAAATTCTTTAGCGAAGAGATAAATCCTGAAACAGATCACATTGCTTGGTAAATACCTTAACATGACAGCTTTTCTTACAGGCACCTGTCAAAAATATAATGTTGATATTCAGAGCTATTTGTGCGTATAGGGTGATTCACATCGATGATTATAAACGCTGATTTTGGTTTTACCGCAATAAAAAAGAGAAAGCTCAAACGCAGCTTTCTCTTTTTTATTGCAGTATCCTTTTCTAGTCAAATCGTGACGGTTTTAAATCCGGGCGATTGTGTACTTATTTTTAAAAGAAGCAGATACAGGCAGGCCGGATAGATATGGTGAAACAGACGTTCAATAGACTGACTGAGGTGCCATTCCAGGTCATTCGGCGTAGTGAGGTAAATCACAAAATAACCCGAAAGTAGTAAGCCTACGACTAGCATTGGCAGGGACTTCACAAAGGCGATTTTCTTTACGAGCAGCAAAGTCAGTAAAACAAGTATTACTGAATAATACATAAAACCGGTTCTAAAGAAATAGGTAATGATCAACCCGTAGCGATCCGGATTGCCAATTAGATCCAGCAGATCGGTACCTCGACCTGCGTGAATCAGGTCATTGGCGGGAGCGTACACCACCTTAAAGTGGACCAGGATAAGAAACGGGATCAACGCACCCGCCGCGTAATGCAGAATCGTTCTGAAGTTTCTGAAATGAAAGCAAAGTACCGCGAACGAGAACGTCAGGAAAAACAATGCTCCTTCATTTTTTATCCAGGTTGTACTACCGGCGATGAAGCCCAATAGAAAAAACAGCCGTCGGTCGATTCCGTGTTGTGCTTCCTTGTACATCACAAACGCAATGAGAATGAAAAAGGCCAGCAGGGTATCAGAATACTGCGAGCGGGCAATCTCGATGAATTTAGTATCCAGGGCAAACACACACAGAGCGACAATCGCCGGAAACACATAGTTGAAGCGGGTCAGTCCGAGAAATACCGTTACCGGAATGGCAAAGTAGACCAGATGAGCCAAAATCATCGGAGCCAGCGGCGTTGCCGTCTCCACACCTCTCCACATATACGCTACCAGCGATGGCAGCATCAGCGGGTAATCCGGATGCGTTTTGACTAACTTGTTGGTGAATAAATTAGTCCAGTATTCGGGATAGAAAAGGTATTTGGCATGAAGGTTCCATATGGCCCACGCGTCCCAATCGCCCCAGCGATAGATTTGCTTGTTGAACGGTAGTGTGGCCGCCAACAGCCCGACGAGCAGAAGAAGCACCCGGCCTGGCCGTTCGAATGTTGGTAACGACAAGGAGCGATCGTGGTGGCGGACTGCGTATAAGGCAAGGGCTATTCCAGGAACAACGACGAGTCCGGCTAATACGAACGGGTAAGGAATAGAAGCGACTAAACTCAGATAATAGGTATAACCGACCAGGGCAAGCAGCAGGGCAAAAGCAAAGGGATAGCTTAAACCTCCCCGTGATCGGTCTCCTTTATGCAAAAAAGAGCTGACCTCAATAAAAGCAATGATGGTGGCAGCAATACAGGCAAAGATTAACATATTAACGTTTCAGGTGTACTACACGATAGGTTAACTCTTGATTGCCCCCACTAACGATACGTTCGTAGTTATCCAGAGCAAGGGGGGGGAGTCCGGGTTCTTCAAGGATGAGCATGGTATCCCTTTCGGCCAGCTCAACTACCATAGGGGCTAACACCAGCGTTGATTTAAAATAAAGCATGTCAACCCGGTCGGGAGCAACATTCGCTTTCATACCGAGGCTAGCACCGGGGGGTAACTTTTTTTTGACGTCAGCGAGTAGCTCTTCGAGATGATCCGGTTCGGTATAAGCTCCCGGCGATGCCAGATCGCGATACTTGTTAATGGTAAGCCAGATGATGGATACCAGTAAAACGGTACTGGCCAGATAAAGAAACCTCATGGAAAGATGTAATGCAGCGTACGCTGGGTTCGTTGAACGAATAGGTCTTGAAAGCAAAGAAAGCTGAATTCACGTATAAAAATCGGCTGCTTATAAATTATTGACTGAATATTCTTTTTCCGAGAAACTACTGGTACCAGATTATCGTTTGAAAAGATAGATTTACCCGTACTCTTTTAAACGATCTTTATGGCTACTTCTCCCGATAAAATCAAAGACGCTTATATAATGTATCTGCTCGAAGAGGGGCAGCAACCAGCGTCGATTTATGCCTTTGCCAAGAAACTTAAGGTCAAAGAGACCGAGTTCTACGAATACTATAATTCATTCGAACAGATTGAAAGCGGGGTATGGGCCGGCTTTTTCGAACAGACGCTCGTCCGACTGAAAAGCGACGAGGTTTTTCACACGTATTCCGTTCGGGAAAAGCTACTGGCGTTTTACTACACTTGGATCGAAGTGCTCACCAGCAACCGCAGCTTCGTACTGCGTAGCCTGAAAGATTTTCGTATGCAGCGATCCATGCGTACGCCCGCGGCTCTGGAAGAATTTAAATATCAGTTCGAAAAATTCATCAAAGACCTGATGGCTGAAGGGCGGGAGAGCCAGGAAGTGAAGTCCCGGCAGCTGGTCGAAACTAAATATCCTACTGCATTTTGGTACCAGACGATGTGGCTACTCGATTTCTGGAGTAAAGACACTTCGAAAGGTTTTGAGAAAACGGATACTGCCATCGAAAAGGCCGTCAATACGGCCTTTGATTTGATTGGCGTATCGGCTTTGGATTCGGTACTGGATCTGGCCAAGTTTCTCTACCAAAATCGTTAACAAGGCCCACCATTTATGAAATCCCAACAATCGATTCCAACCTCCAAAGTAGCCCGTGCGACGCAATTCGTAAAAACAGGAGTCAAAATTGGAGGAAATTACCTGAAGCATAATGTAAAGAAGCTGGTGAACCCGGATCTGAGTCGGGATGAGCTACACGAAGATAACGCCGTTGATATCTACGAGTCGTTGAGCCAATTGAAGGGCTCGGCTTTGAAAGTGGCTCAAATGCTATCTATGGATCGGAATCTATTGCCCCGGCAGTACTCCGAACGTTTTCAACTGTCGCAGTACTCGGCCCCTCCGTTGTCGGCTCCGCTGGTCGTAAAAACCTTCCAAAAGTTTTTCGGCAAATCGCCTTCGGCCTTGTACGACACCTTCGATGTGGAAGCGACTGCCGCGGCCTCCATTGGCCAGGTACACCGGGCTACGAAAGACGGAAAGAACCTAGCGGTAAAGGTGCAGTATCCCGGTGTGGCGGATAGTATAAGTTCCGATCTGAAGATGGTGAAGCCCATGGCAAAAACTCTTTTCGGATTGAATGAAAAGGACGTAGACCGCTATACAGCAGAGGTAGAGCTACGCTTGCTGGAAGAAACCGATTATGAACTGGAATTACGCCGGGGTGGGGAGATTACCCAGGCCTGTGCTCATATTGACGGATTGGTCTTTCCAATCTACTATCCGGAACTTTCGGCTCGTCGGATTTTGACGATGGACTGGCTGGAAGGCAAACACCTCAGCGATTTTCTGGCAACGAATCCCAGTCAGGAGATACGTAACCGGATTGGACAGACGCTCTGGGATTTTTACGATTATCAAATTCACACGCTCCGACAGGTACACGCCGATCCGCATCCGGGTAATTTTCTGCTGCGGCCGGATGGAACGACGGGTGTAATCGATTTCGGCTGTATCAAAGACATTCCGACCTTTTATTACGATAACTATTTCGCCCTGATCAACCCCGATACGGTGGCGGATCGCGAGCGGACGGAACAAATTTTCTATAATCTGGAATTTCTGTATCCGTCCGATTCGGATCACGAAAAGCAGCTATTTTCGGGACTATTCATTCAAATGATCCATCTGCTGGGACGACCCTTCAAGGAGGAAACCTTTGATTTTGGCAATGATGCGTATTTCCAGGAGGTATATGCCTTCGCCGATCAGTTACAGCGGGTCGAAGAAATTCGGAAATCTAAAGTAGCCCGGGGGAGTCAACATGGCTTGTACGTAAATCGCACCTACTTTGGTCTGTATTCGATTCTTAACGAATTGAAAGCCGTAGTAACGACTAACCGTCCGGACTGGTTACGGCCTAGTCGAGGCTAAACGATAGTCAGAAAGCAAAGGCCCGAGGGATTCGAATCCCTCGGGCCTTTGCTTTATTTAACGAACGTGAAAGGAATGCGTACCCGAACGTCGTCCCACATCAGATGAAGATCGGCACCGGCTTCAGTTTCCTCGAAGCGAAAGGTAAGAGCTTCGTAAATCTGATCGTTTTTTTGAACCGGGACATCCACGCGTAGGTAATCGTTTTCGGCCTTGTAGGCAAATGCTCCCCATTGACCCAGTTCCGAATTAAGGACAATCGTCCAGGAATCCGGGTTTGGAATCGTAAAAAGGGTATAGGTACCCGGTCGGACCGATCGCCCGGCCAATTTCACCTCTTTTGTAAGCGTTAATTCCGTAGCTTCGTTTGCTCCGGTCCGCCAGATTTTTCCGTAGGGTTCCAGCTTACCAAAAATTTCCCGCCCCTTTCGCATGGGTTGTCCGTACGTAAGCTTAAGGTAACAAGTTTCCGTTTTGTACTGGGCCAAAGCCAGTGGGCTGGGCCGTAGCTGCGGCTGGATAATTTCAGCGGCGGTACTCTTGGCGGTGGAATCCGTTTGGGCCTGTACGGAGAAAGCCATTAAACAGCCCATGCCAACGAAATGAAATAATTTCATAGTTTAAGTAAGCGTACGTCGTTTTATTGTCGGAACTTTCGGCAAAAATAAACGATGAAAAGGGCTGGTATGGGATACCTTACCGCCGAATTTATTAACCCAGTAGGGAAAATCGCTGAAAATCAATCAGCTGAAACCTACGAAGATTGGAATCCATTGAAACCCCATTTTGACGATATTTTTATGGATCTGGCCGTGAACTTGGCCAAGCGATCCCACTGCATTAAAGCTCAGGTAGGGGCGGTACTTACCAAAGACACGCGCATTATATCCATTGGTTACAATGGACCGCCCGCGGGTACGCACAATTGTGATGAAGAATTTCCCGAAGTAGGTTGCCCGCGTGATTCGAAAGGCAGCTGTTCCTTAGCCTTGCATGCCGAGCAAAATGCAATCTTATACGCGGCTAAACTCGGAGCGAGTATTGAAGGAGCCACGATTTACGTAACGCTTTCGCCCTGTATCGCCTGTGCCCGGATTATTTACTCGATGGGGATTCGCCGCGTTATTTTCAAGGATTCGTACGCGAAGTACAAAGGGATCGGCGTAGATGAAGGCGTAGAGTTCCTGCGAAAATTTGGCGTGCAGGTTGAAGAATACCGCACACCTGTAGAGTAAGCAATGAAAGATTATGAATGGATTTCATAATCTTTCATTGACACCTATTCTTAGTGATGGACGCCACCATTTCCGTGAACGTGGCCGTGGCTGAGTTCAGTAGGTGTTGCTTCCCGAACGTCGAGGATTTTACCCGTGAAGTGAAGTAGCATTTCAGCCAGAGGGTGGTTAAAGTCCATCCATACGGCATCATTACTAACTTCTACAATGCGACCATTCATTTGCTGGCCTTCATCGTTGGTCATCGGTAATACATTGCCTACCTGAATCAGTTCCTGATCGATCTCTCCGTTTACCCGGAAAACATCCAGTGGAAGGTCTACGACGGCTTCCGGATCGCGTTGTCCGTATCCTTCATCGGGTGAAATGGAGAAATCAAAGGTATCGCCTGGTTTAAGTCCTTCCAGATTGTCTTCAAACCGTTCTGGATAGCCACTCATTCCATGTATATAGCCCATCGGTTCGTCTTCTCCAATGGCTTCTACCAATTCAAATTCCTCTTCATCGGGACCTTTGATGGATAAGTCGTACGTAAGAAGAACTACCTTGTTTTTTGTGATTTCCATGAGCGTTGTTTTTTTGCAAACGTACCGTAAATACGTCGGCTAATTAAAAAGTACTGACAAAAAGATTTTTTTATCAGACCGTTTTGAGTGAACCTTGTATCCCAAATAACTATTCCAAAGAAAAGCTTATAATCCCTTATTCATGAATTTTCTGGCACATACGCTACTTTCAGGAAAGAATTCCGACGTGCAGGTGGGCAATTTGCTGGGTGAGTTTGTGAAGGGACGGCTGGAAAATTACCACCCGCCGGGCATTACTACGGACATGCTCGTGGGCGTGCGATTGCACCGGATTATCGATGATTTTACGGATCACCATCCCATAACCCGGCGGAGCAAAAGTCGTCTGGTTGATGAGTACGGCTTGTTGTCGGGCATTCTGGTCGATATGTTCTATGACTACGTACTGGCCCGCGAATGGGCGACGTATTCGGTCCTCCCGCTTCCGCTCTTTGCTCAGCAATTTTACGAGGCCGTCGAGCAGCACCGTCCGTTTCTACCGGCATCCATGCAAAGCACGGTTCAATCCATGATTTCTCGCGACTGGTTTACGAACTATGCCACCCTGGCGGGGATCGAATGGTCGCTACGGGGAATTGGCCGACGCTTCCCCCCGGCTGCTGGCATTGAACGGAGCATCACTCAACTGCAACGGGATTACGCGTTTTTTAAAGCCGATTTCGAAGAGTTCTGGCCTGACTTAAGCCAGCGGTGTTTCGATTATTTATCTTCCATTAATTGATTAGCAGGTATGCCTCAGACTTTTGAAACCGTCTGGAAAGAATTAAAAAAGAATCAATATGCTCCGCTATACCTACTGGCGGGCGATGAACCTTATTATACGGATCAACTTGCCTCGTATCTGGAAGAAAATGCTTTGCCGGCTTCGGCCCGGGATTTCAACCAGTTCGTGCTCTATGGAAAAGATATTAATGTAGGTACGCTGTTAAGTTATGCCAAGCGTTTTCCCATGCTTTCTGATCGTCAGTTAATTTTGGTGAAGGAAGCCCAGGACATGCAGGGACTCGATGCGAAGGATACGGTCCGTTTTCTGGAAGATTACATTGTTAACCCGCTACCTTCCACTATTCTGGTTCTGTGTTTCAAGTCGAACGTGGATGAACGGAAGGCCTGGGTGAAGGCTTGGGATAAAAAGGGAGTATACGTTCCTTCCAAAAAGTTATATGACAACAAAATCCCCGACTGGATCGCCTCCTACTGTCACGAAAAAGGCGTAAAGATCTCTCCCAAGGCGTTACAAATGTTATCTGAATTCATTGGAAACGATTTAAAGCGAATTGCCAATGAGTTGGATAAGATCATTCTGAACCTGCGAGCTGATGAATCAATCCAGGCTGAAACGGTCGAACGCTTCGTTGGTGTCAGTCGGGAATTTAACAATTTTGAATTACAGAAAGCCCTATTGAACCGGGATGTGGCTCGGTCCAATCTCATTGCTTATCACTTTTCCCGCAACCCCAAAGACAATCCCATTCAGCCTACCCTGATCATTCTTTATAATTTTTTTAGCAAGCTTTTATTGACCCATGCTACGGCCGATAAAAGCGAACGCAATCTGGCCAGTACGCTGGGCGTAAATCCATTTTTTGCGAAAGATTACGTAACGGCTAGTCGCAATTTCTCGCTCGATAAAACAGTAAGCGTGATTAAATATCTGAGACAGGCCGACGCCCAGTCTAAAGGCGTGGAAGTAGGGGTAATAAGTGAGGAAGTAATTCTTAAAGATCTGATATTTAAGATTTTACACTAATTTATCTCAATTTTGGTCCAATTGACCTAAAATGGACAAGGCTACCCATCAATGGGTAGCTTTTCTTTAAGCGGACAGTATGGCAGATCACTTTTTTTATCTATTGTTTGAAAAAATTACACACTCATTTACAGGCGTTTACGGATTGAATAAGCTTAATTTAGGGTTGAAAGTCAGTAATAAAACTGTGCCCTAGCGACACTTGCGTAAAAGTGCGGCTTGGGGTACACAGTTCGTTTAATCGAAGCAACAGAAGCCTTTTAGCAGGCTAATTTAGCAGAACAAAATGGGGTGCATTTGTCCTACTTGCTGAGGATTGTGCAGAAATAGAAAGCAGGACTACTTTGGATCGGTTAGGACGAAGAGTTAAGCGTATCCGCGACTTGCCAGCTAGGAGAAAAACTGGAATTAACATTGTAAAAAGAAAAAACGGAACAGTTTTCACTGCTCCGTTTTTGTAGCGGGGACGAGAATCGAACTCGTGACCTCCGGGTTATGAATCCGACGCTCTAACCATCTGAGCTACCCCGCCGTTTTTTTGTGGTGCAAAAGTATACGTATTTCGGCCAAAATCCATACCTTGTGAAAAAAAAAACTTAAATTTTTCAGGCCGTGTCGGCGACGCACTTGATACTGGACTGATTTTGAGTAAATTGACGGGATACGTTTTTGACAAAAAAAATTATGACTAAGCATAAATTTGTTACTGAGTACGAGTTGCGGGCTTCTCCAAAAATGCTCTTCCCCTACGTTAGTACGGCTTCCGGTCTTCAGCAGTGGTTTGCTAACAAGGTAAACGTAGGTTCAAACCAATCCATGATTTTTGAATGGGATGGTGAAAATCACCCGGCTAAAATCGTTTCCATGCGTCAGAACAAAAGCATTAAATACGATTTTACGCCCGATGCGAATGAAGAAGAACATAATTACATGGAGTTTCGGCTGGATCAGAGTGATCTTACTAACTCGACATTTTTAAAAATCACCGATTACTCAGACAATACCGACGAAGAAGACTTGCGAGCTCTTTGGGATGGACTCATTGATACGCTGCGGGAAGTCGTTGGAGGATGATTGTTAGGAATTGTTAAATCAGGCTTAGCTAGGAAATGAATACGTTTGTTTCGGGTTATACTTGTGCCTGATTGACGGAGTTGCCATGAGAAAATTAGATAAATTAGTATTAAAAGCTTTCTGGGGACCTTTCCTGGTCACCTTTGCGGTAACGGAATTTATTTTTCTAACCCGCTTCATCCTGCTCTATTTTGATGAAATTGCCGGGCGTGACGTAGGCTTTGATGTGTACGGAAGACTCTTCTTTTACTTCGGGCTCATGGTCGTACCCGTTTCCATGCCCCTGGCCGTATTGCTTTCCTCGCTCATGTGCTTCGGAAACTTGGGAGAGTTCTCCGAATTGACCGCCGTGAAGAGTGCCGGAATCTCCGTTGGTCGGGTGATTCGTCCCGTCTCCGTAGTGATTGTCTTCATTACCGGCTTTATTCTGTGGTTCAATAATACGATTCAGCCCTGGGCTAACTTAAAAGGGTACAGTTTGCTGTGGGATATTAAAACCACGAAAGCTACCCTGAGCTTTAAAGAGGGCGTCTTTAACAATGATCTTCCGGGGTACAGTATAAAAATATCCAAGAAATACGCCGACGGCTCTTTAAAGAATGTGCTGATCTACGACCACTCCGAAAATAGTGGCAACCGTCACGTAACCGTAGCGGATTCAGCCCGAACCTACACGATTCTGGGAGGTACGTATCTGGTCTTTGAATTATTTAAAGGCGTCGATTACGTAGAAGACGTGGATAAATCTTCGGGGGATGGAAATACGAGTGACTTCGCTAAGAACTCGTTTAGCCATACCAAGAAGTTTATCAACATGCGGTCTTTTAAAATGACCCCTACGGATGAAGATCAGTTCAAGAATCACGCCATCATGAAATCCATTCGGCAGTTGTCGGATGATGGCGATTCGTTACGGCGGAATTATCAGTTAGCCGTAAGGAGTATGGTGACGATGGCATCGCAGTACTATTCCTACCATTTCCAGACAATGGGGGAAGGGGCCAAAAAGATGCCTACTACCTGGGTGGATTCATTAATTACCGCTCGCGAGAAATTACCGGCGACTTTACAGAACAGCGATCTAACAGCTTCCGCTTTGAGTTCGGCTAAATCACGTTTGACGTCTATTGAGACGGACGACTTACTCATGTACGACCGTCGCAAAACAATGTACAAAAATGATTTGGAATGGAATCACAAATTCACAACGGCTATTTCCTGTCTGGTAATGTTCCTGATTGGAGCTCCGCTGGGAGCCATCATCAAAAAAGGAGGATTCGGATTACCCGTACTCGTGGCCATTATTTTCTTTATTTTGATGTATGTACTCACCATTCAGGGAGATAAATACGCGAAGGAAGGGACCATGTGGGTACCCTTGGCGGCCTGGATGTCAAATCTAGTATTGTTAGGGTTTGGAATCTATTTTCTAACGAAGGCATTGAACGATTCTCGACTCTTTGAAGCGGACGTATATCGTATAGCTCTGAACCGTTTGAAAGAGCGGTTTGTAGCCTGGAAGGAAAAAACGCCCTTATTTAAGAAAAAAAGCGAAGCTATATAAGCGTTTGCTGCATTATTTTAGTATCTTTGCGTTTCACAACTAAAATTAGCTGCAACACATGTATCTAACTGCCGACAAGAAAAAAGAAATTTTTGAATCGCAGGGGCATGCCAAGTCAGCAACCGACACCGGTTCGGCTGAATCGCAAATTGCTCTGTTTACGTATCGGATTAGCTCACTGACTGAGCACCTGAAAGTACACAAAAAAGACTACGCTACGCGTGCGGGTCTGTTGAAATTGGTAGGTAAGCGTCGTCGTCTTCTCGACTATCTACACAAAAAAGATATTACCCGTTACCGGGCCATTCTTGCTGAATTAGGTCTCCGTAAATAATCGGTTGATACGCAAGTCAGGGAATTCCGTTTAGTGGATTCCCTGACTTGTTTTGTGTTTGTCCTGAAAATTTTTCTTCGACAAATTGATTACTTCTTCGCGTTTTTGTACTCTTATAGAATAGTTGAGGTAACTGAATGCAACTACGGGGAGTTTCCCCGGCTAACCTCTTGAAAGCGGTTCCTCCTCAAGATGAGCTACACAGCGGTCCCTCACTTGGTGGAGAGCGGTCTCAAAAGCGGTCAAAACGACAAACTATGAACGTTGTAACCAAAAAACTCAGTCTTCCCGATGGTCGAATCATTACCATCGAGACTGGCAAACTGGCTAAACAAGCCGATGGATCAGTAGTAGTCCGTATGGGCGACACGATGTTACTGGCCACGGCCGTAGCCGCACCAGAAGCCCGTCCAGGTACTGATTTCTTACCTCTTTCGGTAGATTACCAGGAAAAATTTGCTTCTGCGGGTAAAATCCCCGGAAGTTTCCAACGCCGGGAAGGCCGTCTTTCCGATTACGAAATTTTAATAAGCCGACTGGTTGACCGGGCTTTACGTCCTACGTTTCCCGGTGATTTCCACGCGGATGTTCAAGTCAACGTGGTGATGATTTCGGCTGACCCCGAAGTACAACCCGACGCCTTGGCGGGTCTGGCTGCTTCGGCTGCTTTGATGGTATCCGACATTCCTTTCAACGGTCCCATCTCTGAAGTACGCGTAGCCAAAATTGATGGCCTGTATCTGATCAATCCGCCGACCTCCATGCTGAGTCGGGCTGAACTGGATCTGATTGTTGCGGGTAACAGCACGGACATTCTGATGGTTGAGGGTGAAAGTAATGAGGTGTCCGAAGATGATATGCTGACAGCATTGAGAACGGCACATGATGCCATTAAACTTCAATGTGCTGCTCAGAAAGAATTAGAAGCGGAAGTAGGAAAAACGGTCAAGCGAGAATATAGTCATGAAACCCATGACCTCGAATTGAAGAAGTTTTTGTACGATAATTATTACGAGAAGGTTTATGCCGTTGCCGCACAGGGTAACGCCAATAAATCAATCCGTAAAGAAGGATTCAAAGCCGTTCGTAAGGAATATCTGGAGACTTTACCCGAAGATCATACCGTAGACCTGGGTTTGGTTGGCACGTATTTCCACGATATTGAAAAAGACGCGGCTCGTAACCTGGTGTTGAATGAGCGTCGTCGTCTGGATGGACGGGCTCTGGATGAAATTCGTCCCATCTGGTGCGAAGTCGATTACTTACCTCGTGCCCACGGATCAGCCGTATTTACGCGGGGTGAAACGCAGTCGTTAACCACGGCCACCCTGGGAACGAAATTGGATGAGCAGATTGTTGATCAGGCCTTAGTTTCTGGTTACAGCAAATTCCTGTTGCACTATAACTTCCCCGGTTTTTCTACGGGTGAAGTGAAACCTAACCGTGGACCCGGACGCCGGGAAGTAGGTCACGGTAACCTGGCGATGCGTGCCCTGAAAAAGGTAATGCCTGCCGACGCGGACAACCCTTACACGATTCGGGTCGTTTCGGACATTCTCGAATCCAATGGTTCGTCGTCGATGGCGACCGTTTGTGCGGGTACGTTAGCTCTGATGGATGCCGGAGTAAAAATCAAAGCTCCCGTATCCGGTATTGCTATGGGTCTGATTTCCGATCCTGAAACGGGTAAGTACGCCGTTCTTTCCGATATTCTTGGCGATGAAGATCACCTGGGGGATATGGACTTTAAAGTAACGGGTACGGAAAACGGAATCACGGCTTGCCAGATGGATATGAAAATCGACGGCCTTTCGTACGAAGTGGTTGCCGAAGCTCTGAATCAGGCCAAGCGGGGTCGTCTTCATATTCTGAACGAAATGAAGAAAGCCCTTACCGAAGTTCGTCCCGATTTCAAACCTCATGCTCCACGGGCGGTTATTCTGGAAATTCCTCAGGAGTTTATCGGTGCCGTGATTGGACCTGGTGGTAAAGTAGTACAGGAAATTCAGAAGACGACGGGTGCAACGATTGCCATCGAAGAAAAAGATAGCAAAGGCTACGTCAGCATTTTCGCCACGAACAAAGAAGCGATGGATGCGGCCGTAGGTCGGGTGAAAGGCATCGTAACAATTCCTGAAGTAGGTGAAGTGTACACGGGTAAGGTGAAAACAGTTACGGACTTCGGAGCATTCGTTGAGTTCCTGCCCGGACGTGATGGTCTGTTGCACATCTCGGAAATCTCCTGGGATCGTCTGCCTGCCATGAAAGGCGTACTCGAAGTAGGCGAAGAAGTACAGGTGAAATTAATTGAAGTAGATCAGAAAACCGGAAAATTCCGTTTATCCCGGCGGGTGCTGTTGCCCAAACCAGAAGGATATGTGGAACGGCCTGAGCGACCCGAACGTCCTGAAAGAGGAGATCGTCCGGAACGTGGGGACCGGGGAAATTCCGAGAATCGCCGCCCCCGTAACTAATTTACGTTACAAAAGATAACGATTCCTGAATTTTTTTCATGTTTTCATGTTACATAATCATCAGCAACCCATAAGCAAATTCTGATGCCAGATGAGACAGCTAAAAATTTCTAAGCAGATCACTAACCGGGAAAGCCAATCGCTTGATAAGTATCTTCAAGAAATTGGTAAAGTGGATTTGCTCACCCCGGACGAGGAGGTAGAACTGGCTCGAAGAATTCGTGAAGGTGACCAATTAGCTTTAGAGCGACTGACCAAAGCGAACTTACGTTTCGTAGTGTCGGTAGCTAAGCAATACCAGAACCAGGGACTTTCCCTGGGCGATTTGATCAACGAAGGAAACTTGGGTTTGATTAAAGCCGCTCAGCGTTTCGACGAAACGCGTGGTTTTAAATTCATTTCGTACGCCGTATGGTGGATTCGCCAGTCGATTCTTCAGGCTTTGGCCGAACAATCACGGATTGTACGTTTGCCTTTAAACCGGGTAGGTTCTCTGAACAAAATTTCCAAGACATTCTCCGAACTCGAACAACGTTTCGAACGGGAACCTTCACCGGAAGAACTGGCTGAAGTACTGGAAATTTCAGCGGGTGAAGTGGTCGACACCCTGAAGATCTCGGGTCGTCACGTATCCATGGATGCTCCTTTCGTACAAGGTGAAGAGAACTCCCTGCTCGACGTATTGGAAAATGACGGCGAAGACAAACCAGATTCTGGTTTAGTGAATGAGTCCTTACGTAAAGAAGTACAACGAGCTCTGTCAACGTTGACCCAACGTGAAGCCGACGTAATCACCCTGTACTTTGGTTTGGACGGAAATCACGCCATGACCTTGGAAGAGATTGGAGAAAAATTCAATCTGACTCGGGAACGGGTACGTCAGATCAAGGAAAAGGCCATTCGTCGCTTACGCCATACTTCGCGTAGCAAAGCCTTAAAAACGTACTTGGGTTAATCCCCTAACGTAGTACGTTTCAAAAAAAGCCTCCAATCCGGAGGCTTTTTTTGTATCAGTTGTTATCTATCCATTCAATCCTGTTTTCCTATAACTTTGCTGGCGTATGATCTTGCAACCTTTATTGGATCTGGCCGAACTTTGTGTACGCCGTGGGATTCATCACGCCGTCATTGCTCCCGGTTCTCGTTCCGCCGCCCTTACGCTGGCTTTCGCCCGTCACCCGCATATTCAAACCAAGGTTATACCCGACGAACGGGCTGCCGGATACATTGCCCTGGGTATGGCCCAGCAACTGGGCCAGCCCGTCGCACTGATTTGTACTTCGGGTACGGCCGCTCTTAATTTTGCTCCCGCTGTTACGGAAGCTTATTTTCTTGGTGTACCTCTGTTGGTACTCACTGCCGACCGTCCGCCCGAATGGATTCACCAGCAGGATGGACAAATGATCCATCAGGATGCGGTCTATGGGAAACACATCAAGGAGTCGTATGCCTTACCCGCCGATTACGGGCATGTGGATAGTCGCTGGTTTATCGAGCGTACGGTAAATCAACTCATTAACAGTGCCCAGGAACAACCCCGGGGACCCGTACATCTGAACGTACCCATCCGCGAGCCCTTCTATCCAAAATCCGACGAAACTTTTACTTACGGATCGCCGCGTACCATCACCCGGGTTGTTGAGCAGCGAACCCTGCCGCAGGAAACCTGGGAAGAACTGCTCGGGCTACTGGAGGATACCGACCGCGTACTGATTCTGGCGGGACAACAGGTGATCAGTGAAGCCTTACTGGAAATTCTGGAGCAGCTAAAAAATGAATTTGCTTTCCCGGTAGTAGGGGAGGTGCTATCCAATCTGTCGGGTCATTCCTTCCTCACGCACCCGGATATTTTTCTGGGTAGTACACAACCGCAGGACGAACGGTGTCCGGAGGTACTGATTACGTTTGGGGATTCCTTCGTGTCCAAAAATCTGAAGTTATTCTTTCGGAAGTATAAGCCCCGGTACCATTATCATATCTCTTTTCGTCGGGAGCTGATTGATCCGTTTCAAACGTTGACCCAGCAACTGGCGATCGAGCCGGAAGCCTTCTTTCACACGCTGTTGGAAACGCTGGACTTACGAGCCTTCCGGCAGGGTGACGAAGACCGGGACACTACCTTTCTACAAAGCTGGGAAGTGGCCGAACAAAAGGCAGTTTCTGGAATACAGCACTTTCTGCAGACCCGTGAAGCCTTCGGCGAATTTCAGGCCGTTGCTCAGGTGCTGGAACAAATTCCGGAATCGAGTCAGTTGCATCTGGCCAACAGTATGTCGGTTCGGTACGCCAACTATATCGGCCTGACCCAGCGAGTAACCGTTTTTTCCAATCGCGGGACAAGCGGAATTGATGGCTGTATGAGTACGGCTGTAGGGGCGGCCCTTACTACTGATCAATTGGTGTTTCTTCTCATCGGGGATGTCGCGTTTTTCTATGACCGCAACGCCCTTTGGCATTCGCACGTACCGAGTAACCTGCGAATCATTTTGATCAACAATTCGGGGGGAAGTATTTTCCGGATGATTGACGGACCGCGTCAGCAGCCTGAACTCGAAACGTATTTTGAAACGCAGCACCATACCACCGCTGAACGCACGGCACAGGATGCAGGCCTGGTGTACTATGCCATTGCCGACGAGCAGGAACTGGTGAAAGCCTTACCTTCCTTTTTAAACGAGGATAAAAAAGCTAAGTTGCTGGAAATCAGTAGTGACCCTGTCGCGAATCAAAAAACATTTGACCAATTTAAGGAGCTAATGAAAGCGATGTAAATGGTTTAGTAATGGTCTGATTGTAAGTAGTTTATGAAGTTACTTAAGCAATGCTTTAGTAGTCATACGGTCGTCTGAGATTTTGATAGAAAGCAACCGCCTGGGTATTGATGCGGAATACCGAATTCTCAGCGTAGACAGAAATCCATCAGGAACAGCCTTTCGCTGCCTCGATGGATTTCTTTTCCTTTAACGTGGCCCCTTTCTTCCAGTACGTGCAGGCTTCCTGGTTTTTTCCGCTGGCCTGGGACGTATTCCCCAAGTAGAAGTATAGGTTTTCAACGGATGGATCCATTTGTTCTGCTTTCTTCAATGCATCCATGGCTTGGGCAAACTGCTGCTTTTTGAAATAATATAGCCCAAGATTACGGTACGCCCATGCGTTATTATCGTCCAACCGTAGGGAACGATTGAGTTCTGCTTTTGCTTCATCGAGCCGATTGAGTTCAAGTAAGGCATAGGCCCGGTTATTAACGGAGTAGGCGAGGAGCTTGCCCTCCGTAATCTTTACGGCTCGATCAGCCCATTCAAGTCCCTTCTTCGGATCACCTAATTGCGTAGTGACCATGGATAAATTATTAACGGTACTCGGTTCATTGGGTCTGTACTTCAGCACGCTCTCAAAATCTTGTCGGGCTTTATCGTACTCTTTACGTAATACGTACACCCATCCACGGAAAGCATAGGTGGTATAGTCAGAAGGCCGAAGCTGTTCCGCTTTTTGGAAAGAGGACATGGCTAAATCTTCCTGTCCCGTCATATACTGGGCGTTACCCAAGAATGCCCAGGCTGTAGAAGAATCGGGAATGAATTTTACTGCTTCTTCTAGGTCGCGTAGGGCATTAGCATATTCACCCTGCATGGAGAAAAGGTTCCCACGGTTCTGATATGTACTACCTAATTTAGGGTTGATCTTCAGGGAGTTATTCAAATCACTCAGGGCTTTCTCGTAGTTAGCCTGCTGAATATAGGCCAGTCCTCGGTTGGTTAAAGCCTCCGGAAATTCCGGTTTTTTCTGAAGGGCTTCCGTATAAAAACGCTCAGCTTGGGCGTAATCTTGTCGGAGAAGTTGATCATTACCGCGTAAAAAAAACTGATAAGCCTCCTGATCGCGTTGTTTTCCGCAGGCGGCCATCAAAAAAAGTAGGAATAATGGAAGGAGTGTTCGCATCTTCGTGAAAAGAAAGCCTTGAGGCTTTATTAATTCGTAAACTGTACGCTTATGCATTTTATTAGTGAAGTTCAGCATCCGTCCTGCAAAATCAGTCTGTATTCCTGGAACAACCGCTATATCATCAAGATAGAGGCGGGGGCTTTGGAGCAGACCTACAAGATTAATGAATACGATGTTTCAAGTGAGGAAGACCTAAAAGAGTTATTGACAGGTCCGTTTATCGACAAGGTTATGGCTCGTTTTGAATCCATGGCTCGTGACTGGGAAGAAGCCCTCGAAGAAATCGAAGATTAAGAGTAAAAAACGTAGACAGGCTTATAAAGTCAGAATAATCAGGCTATTATGTAATTAGTATTGTGCTAACTAATAAATACTAAACAAATTTAGCAGGATTTTAGGTGGTTTGTAAGCCTGTTTTTTAAGCGATTTCTGAACCTAGCCATACCCATTTATTGAACAATTCGATTTGTTCTGGATTAGGGTTTTCATTCCGAACGATGACTAATTTCTGTACTGGATTTGCCTGCAATTCCACTTCAAAAATTCGAATCATTTCCGCCCGACGAACTTCGATGAGCACTTCCTCTTTCGGTTGTTTGGTCGCTAGAAACCGCGGCAAATCCGTGATCGGTTGTCCATCGATACTGATCAGTTCGTCAAAGACATTTAAACCTATTTGATAGGCGGGGGAGTCTTTCAGTATGTGCTGAATGGTGGGCCGGCCAGCAGCCAAGTGAATACCCAGATACGCCAGTTCAGGATCGAGTTCATTTTCCAAATGACAACCTACGTATTGCAGGTATCGATCAAAGTCCAGCGGAGCCGTACCCCAGATATAGTCTTGGAAAAAGGGTTCCATTCCCCGGCCCGCGACCTGCTCAATCGCCGTCTGAATTTCCTGCTCGGTAAAGCCACGATTTTCTCCGAGGTAATACGTTTGGTAGAGTGATCGCAAGACATCGTCCAAGGATCGCTGACCCGCAGTAGCCTGGAGAATTTCCAGATTAAGCAACGTAGTTACGGCTGCTCCCTTGGTGTAGTAAGAACTCTGACTATTGATCGAATTTTCGTTGGGTCGATAGTACTTGATCCAAGCATCCCAGCTTGCTTCCGCGAGCGACTGCATCCGCGTACCGGGCGTGTTCACCACGTAGGTAAAATCGTTGGCTACGTCGGCCAAGTATTTATCTACGGAACTCAAGCCCGCCCGCCGTAGAATGTGATTGTCGTACATACTGGTGAAGCCCTCAGCTACCCAGAGTTGGTGCGTATAGTTTTCGTTCTCGTAGTCGAAAGGCCCCAGCTCAATGGGCCGAATTCGTTTGACGTTCCAGAGGTGAAAATATTCGTGAGCAACCAATCCCAGGAAGTTCGCATACAACGATTCCTGAGCGTACGTATTCCGGTTCGTCTGAAGAGTGGTACAGTGCAGGTGTTCTAGTCCACCGCTGCCACCGGTCGTATGGTGTACGATGAATAAATACCGCTGACAGGGGTGCGTACCTACAACCGTCAGAGCGGCTTCGCAGATCCGTTTGTAATCGGCCTTCAGTTGTTCTTCATCCACGGGAGCGTGCGTACCCACTAAGGCAATCTCATGGGGAATGCCACAGGCTTCAAAATGGAGCACCTGATGCGTACCGATCTCAATGGGGGAGTCTACCAGCAGATCATAATTCTCGGCCCGGTACGTAAAGGGTTTTCCGGGTAAGGCAGGCAGAGCTACTGATACGCGGGTCCAGTCCCGGTACGGCTCAACGACCAGATCAGCGGGCTGATCCTTAAATTCGTCGGCATACAGGAAGGTAGCGGCTCCGGTAGCGTAGCCGTGTTGATCGTCCAGAAAATTCGTCCGTACGGTTAATTCATTGGCGTACAGGTAGTACGTAATGGTAAGGTCATGCGTATCGTCGGGCAGGGAAACCCGCCAGACATTCTTTCGTATCTTACGAACGTCGGTTTTTACTCCATTCGCGTGTGCTTCGAGGCGGTCTAGATTCTTGGCATATTCCCGTACCAGATAGGAACCGGGTGTCCATACTGGCAACTTAACATCAATGTACCCTTGCTTCTGAATGGTTGGATGAACGAATTCCGAAACGTGCATCGCTACCTGAAAATAATGCGTAGCGGGTTCCGGCATGCGGAGGGTATACTCTATATGATTTTGACTCATGGAATCAGGCACAGAAACGAAACCGCAAAGAAAGAACACGACAAAAACGAAAAGTCGTTGAATCATATCGGTTTTGTATTTCTTTGCGTTTAAACCGTGAAAATAGTCCAACTCTTTGAACACTCCGCCGTTTTATTTGTCTTTTTTTGTAGGTTTTTCATCCGTTCCACTGAATCACGGGTAGAATCCGCTGATTTCAGTTTGACAGTGAATGAATTAAACCGGGTTTTTCCGTATATGTTCTCGTAAGTAAAGTTCCGGATGTTAATCAATCAGCCTATTTCTATGCGTACACGTCGCTTGTCCCTGGTGGGATCGTGCCTACTATCGCTGTATTCGGGTCAGGCTTTGTGGGCCCAGAATACACTCAATTACACCACACCCGATGCACATTATCGATCTGGTATCGAGTTTGTCGAAAAGAAAAATTACGCTTCTGCCCGCCAAGAGTTTCAGCGTTTTCTCGAAACCAACAAAGGCCTGCTGACGAGCAATGACCTCAATGCGGTCAATGCGGAGTACTACATTGCCATGTCGGCCCTGTATCTGAATCAGGCCGAAGCCGAAATTCTGGCCGAGCGGTTCATCAAAAACCACGGGGATCATCCAGCGGCCCGTCAGCTCTACGCTGATTTGGGCAATTTTTATTACAACAGTGGCGATTATGCGAAAGCTATTCCCTACCTGGAGAAAGCCAGTGGTACCGAAGCCGCTTTTAAATTGGGGATGGCTCAGTACTACAACCAGAACTATGAATCGGCTCTGAAAGCCTTCGATCCGGTGAAAGGGGGGGCTAGTGAATACGCGTCAGCGGCCAGCTACTACTCCGGCGTCATTGAATACAACAATGGCAATTACCCAGCGGCCATTTCCGATTTTCGCCGCATTGAAAACTCCAAGGACTTTGGTAACGAAGTACCCGGCTGGATCGCCCATTCGTACTATCGGCAGGGCCAATACGATCCGCTGCTGAGCTACGCCGAACCCATTTTACGGAAAGGCAACAAATCGGGCAAGCGACTTGATGAGCTGTCGTTACTCGTGGCCGATGTGTACTTCCAGAAAGGAAACTACGCCAAAGCAGCCGAGTACTATAAAATGCACACGAATTTCCGGGGTGGTAAATTGCCCGTTCCGGCGGCGTACCGATATGGATACTCGTTGTATCGCCAAAATGATTTTAACGGAGCCATCGCTGCCTTGAAACCGCTGGCCGCTTCAAAAGATACCGTGGGTCAGTATTCCTCGTATTACATGGGCATCAGCTATCTGAATACGGAAAACCTCCAGTACTCTCTGGCGGCTCTGGATCAGGCCCGCAAACTGAGCTTTAATAAATCCGTACAGGAAGATGCGGCCTTCAACCACGCCAAGGTACAGCTGGATCTGGGTAATGGAAATGAGTCGGTCAAGGAATTCGATCAGTTCATCAAAACGTATCCTAACAGTGCCTACCTCAATGAAAGCAAGGAACTGCGAGGGGAAGGCTTACTGCTTTCTAATAACTACGCTCTGATTCTGGATTATCTGGATAAAGAGCGTAACCTGACGGCCAAACAACGCAATCAGTACCAGCAGGCGGCCTATAACCTAGGCATTAATGCCTTTAATGCGGAACGTTTTGATCAGGCCATCGTCTCATTTGATAAATCACTAAAGTATACCGACAATCGGGATCTGTCCGTTGCCGCCCGTTTCTGGAAGGCGGAAGCCATATCCGCTCAGCAGAAGTACGCCGAGGTGATTCCGCAGTATACCCAGCTCATTGCCAGTTCGGATAATTCGACCATTGTTCCCGACTTCCGAATCCGGAGTCGGTACGGTTTGGGTTATGCCTATTACAACACGCGGGAATACGACAAGGCCTCTACCCAGTTTAAAGCCTATACCGACGCCGTTCGGGGACTGCCCGCCGAAGATCGCCGGAATTACGAAGATGCCATGATCCGGCTGGCCGATACCTACCTGGTGGCCAAACGCTACGATGAGGCGACCCGGATTTATGATCAGGTCGTTGTGACCGGAAAGTCGGACAAGGACAATGCTTTGTACAATAAAGGGATTTCGCTTCTCTACACGGACAAATACGCGGAGGCCCGTACGACTCTCAACCAGTTACTGAATCAGTATCCCAATTCCGCTTACGTGGATGATGCGATGTTCCAGCTGGGAATGGTCGAACTCAACCAGCAGAACTACACGGGTGCTGTAAGCCAGTTTACCCGCCTGATTCAGCGGCAACCCCAGAGTCCCATTCTGCACGCCGGCTATCTGCAACGGGCGATTGCCTACAGTAACCTGAAAAAGTACGACGAAGCGATTGCCGATTATCAGGTGATTCTAACTAAATACGCGACTTCCAAAAGTGCCGAGTCGGCTTTATTAGGCGTACAGGATGCCTTGAATTCCGTGGGTCGTCCGGAAGAGTTCAGCTCCATCATCAAGGGTTACGAACAAAGCAATCCTTCGGATGGATCGTTGGAGAAGATCAAGTACGACGCGGCCAAGAATATGTACTTCAGCGAGAAATACGCTCAGGCCATTACCGCCATTCAGGAATTCCTGCAAAAATATCCCAATAGTAGCTCGGCTCCCGAAGCGCTGTATTACCTGGCGGATTCGTACTACCGCACCGAAGACCGCACCAGTGCTCTGCAATACTTCTACCGCGTTATTCGGGATAATAAGACGCAGTTTGTCGGACGGGCAGCTCAACGGGCGGCTGAACTGGAATACCAGAACGAAAATTACCGGGGAGCCGTCAGTAACTACCAAACCCTGTTACGCAGCTCCACCAACAAAAAGGATCAGGTAGCCGCTCAGCTGGGTTTGATGGATGCGTATTACAAACTCGCCAAGTATGACTCTTCTTCCGTATACGCCAAAGACGTGATTAACGGAGGAAACGCCGTGATGGGTGCTCAGAACCGGGCTCAGCTGTTTTCGGGTAAGATTGCCCTGGCCCGAAATGATTCGAAGAAGGCCATCGAAGAATTTGAGAAAACGGCTAAACTCGCCAAGGATTCCTACGGGGCCGAAGCGATTTACAACGTAGCCCTGATTCTATACAAGGAAAAGAAATGTAAAGAATCTCGCGATAAAATTATTAATGAGCTGAAAGAGCAGTTTACCGATCAGCAGTGGATTGACCGGGGTTTCTTGTTGCTGGCGGATGTGTACGTCTGTCTGAACGAAGCATTTCAGGCTAAAGCTCTGTTGAATACGATTATCGAAGGAGCCGAGGATAAAACCATCGTGGAGGAAGCTCGCAAAAAGCTGGCTGCTCTGAAATAAAACCTATCACTGAAGATCTTTTTATCGAAATATGAGTCATCACATCACAATTCGCCATTTCATCCACTCGCTGGGACTGGTGAGTTTACTGAGCGTTGCGGCGGTCGCTCAGAATAGAGGAAAAGTTACGCCAGCGGAAGGCGAAATTCAATCGGGGGAAATTGACATTGTTCGCGAACGGAAAATCTCGCTGACGACTCAAAACCGGAACTTCGAGAAAATCCCGGCTAGTCAGGCTGCTCGTCCCAACCGTCAACCTCTGAAGTACCAGTTCACCGATCAAAAGCTGATGGTGGCTCCGCAGAAGTTCAATCCCGTCGTGACGGAACTGCCCAAATCGCAGAACGACCAGGCCCTGTATAACTCCGAAGTGAAAATTGGAGCCGGGAACTACGGACGTTTCTACGCGGAGGCCAATGTGAATTCTCGGAATGATCTGCCGTATGGCATTCACATCAAGGCTCGCCACAACTCCACGGCTACCGGTCCCGTAGACGGCCGTAACTCCGGTACGAGTCAACAACTCATTCAGGTGGGGGGTAAGTACGCCACAAACAGCTTCAAGCTCGACGGTACCATTGGTTACGATCGCAATCAGTTTTACTTCTACGGTTATCAGCGGACCCCGGAAACGCCTACGCGGGAAAACATCCGGCAAACGCTCAATAACTTCAACGTAGGAATTGGCATCGAAAACACGAAGAAGGATGCCGTGATTGATTATTCGATCAAGACTCGCTTACGGACGCTGAGTACCTTCACCCAAGCGAATGAATACGATTGGGGTACCAACCTGAAGGCTACCTTTCCCATCAATGCTCAGTTCTTTGCTCATCTGGCCGGTGATGCGTACGTAACCCAACGGAATGATTCATTAACCAATAGTCGAAATCTCTTCCGCATCAAACCGACGTTCCAGTACCGTACCGATCGTTTCAGCGTACTGGCGGGAATCAACGTCGTACACGAAACAGATAACCTGAACGAGTTGACCAAACCCACGCACGCGTATCCAGTATTGGAACTGGATCTGATGCCCGTCGAGGATATTCACATCTTTGCGGGCTACCAGGGGGATGTACACCGGAACACGCTGGCCAGCTTGACCGACGAAAATCAATTCCTGGCTCCCAATGTACGGCTGCTGAATACGGAGAAAGTACACGACATTTACCTGGGTACGAAAGGACTTATAGCGGGCGGTTTTAGCTATGAGGCGAAGGTGTCTTTCGGTCGTTACCGGAATCTGTACGTATTTAACAACTCGGGTCGTGATACCTCCCGTTTCGAGGTCCTCTACGATCAGCCCCTGGATCGAGGGATGTCCAACGTCATTAATGTATCCGGACAACTCAACTACCAGCACGAAGACTGGTGGCGGTCCTTCCTCAAGTTCGACGTATACGGGTACGAACTTAAGCAACTGGAAACGGCTTGGCACCGTCCGAACTTTACGGCTACCTGGAGTAATACGCTTACCTTTAATAAGAAGTTGATTGTGGCGACGGATTTTTACGTGATCTCGGGTTTGCAGGGACGTAATCCCGTTTCACAGCAGGTTCGTAAACTACCGGCTATTTTCGACCTGAACCTGCGGACAACCTATCTGATCACTGATCGGATTTCGGGCTTTGTGGGTATCAACAACATTCTTGGTAAAAACTACGAACGCTATCAGTACTATAAACAGCAGGGGGTTAACTTCCTGGCGGGCGTTTCGTACCAGTTTTAGTGAAAAATAAACCCATTTATTTTTTATAAATTTTTTAAGTCCGCTCATTGAGCGGACTTTTTTTGTAACCCACTGACCATACGGACTATTAGCCCGAATTACTTCAATGGTTAGTGGAGGAAAAACGGCCCCTACGAGCCCGCAAGGGAAATTATTTCAAAAGTGCCGTTTGATTTTTGTTGTGGTGTAGCCTACCTTTAAACCTTGAAATGACCAGCGTAAGTGCAGTCCTTTCAAAATCAGCTATTCACGGTTTCAACCTCTTATAATCGCATGGCTACTATTCCTGAACACGTCAAAAAACTGCTTTTCGAACAAGATTGCGTCGTTATCCCGGAATTCGGGGGCTTTATCGGCAATTTTGATTCTGCCACGTTTTTACCCAGCGGTTCAATCTTACCACCGCGGAAACGACTCGTGTTCAACGAAATGTTGCAGTTCGATGATGGTTTGCTGACCAATTATGTAGCCACTGTTGAAAATCGGTCGCGGGAAGAGGTCAAGGTAAAAGTGCGGGCATTCGTGGATCAAGTACGTTCGCAGATTCGCCAGCAAGAGCAGTATCAATTTGATCAGCTGGGGGTGTTTACCCAGAATGTGGAAGGTAAGCTGGTATTTGAACCCGCGGGAAAGATCAATTTTCACGGGGAAAGCTTTGGATTCTGCGAATTTACACCGGCGTACAAGCGGCCGATCAAATCCGTAATAGCTCCATCGGTTACTCCCGTTATTCTGGAGCCCGAAGTAGAGGAATTACCCGCACCAGTCGCAGAAAGCATTACGCCCGTGAAGCGATTGAGCCGTTGGGCTGCTGCTGCGGTTGTATTGATTGCGGTGACGCTAGTAGGGGCCTGGGTGACGGGTCAGAATAAAACGACACTGAGTAGTATGAACCCCGTATCGGCCCTTGATTTCTCTTGGCTGAATGCGAAGAAACCCGCTAGCGTAGCGGTAGTACTACCCAAGCAACCGGCCCAAGCGATTACGGTAGCTCAACCGTTGGTGAAGCCTCAACCCTTAGTAGCTACGGTTGAAAAAGTTGAAGAAGAAGAAGTTAAAGTAGAGAAGAAAAATACAAGGAAGTTTTTGGTAGTCCCTTCCCGGGTGAAAACACTCGATGGAGCGGACGTTGCCAAAGGCTATTACATTGTAACCGGAAGCTTTGGTGGGGTAAAGTCAGCGACCGTGATGAAGAAACAACTTGAAGCAGATGGATTCCGGGTTCAAATGTTCCGTCCCAGGAAAGGTCTAGTGAAAGTAGTCATTGGGGAACAGTTACCCACGGCGGCGGCGGCTCAGGAAATGGCTCAAAAAGTGGGAAGTCATTTTCATAATAATCTCTGGATTCTGAAATCCTTGGTTGATTAAGCCTCGAAAATTGATACAATAAAAAAACCAAACTCTGTCGGGTTTGGTTTTTTGTTGGTATACGATACAGGTCTGTAACATTTTGATCAAATTCGCGTTCTTAAAAAAATAGTTGAATCGGTATGAATACAACGGCTCAAATCGAACAGGAAGAACGGAAGAATCGCTCGGTGGCTCTGGGAGTCACGACGGTCATTTACGTTCTTTTGTTTTTGCTGTTATGGTTCGTGGGGATGTGGAAATTGACGCCTCCACCCGAACCGATGGTCGGCATTGAGCTGGCGAACCTGGGTAACGGGGTACTGGGCAGTGGTGATATTCAAACGCACAATAAACCCAGTCGTCTACCCAATCGGGAAGAATCAAAGCCAGCCAAGGAAGAGGTACGTGAAGAACGTACGGTACGCAAACCCGAAGTAAAGGAGGTCGTACCCGTTAAGAAACCCGTGGTAAAAGCTCCGGAAGCCCCCTTAAAGACGGCTAAGACGGAAAGTCCGGTAAAGGTGGCACCCAAGCCCGAACCGAAAGAAACAAAGCCCGTAGAAACGAAAGTAAGTGCTCCCGCCAAACCCGCTGAAAAACCCGTCGAACAACCTAAAGTGGATACGAAGGGATTGTACGGGAAAGCGAAATCAAACGGCACGAATGGGACAAGTGACAATCCGGGGGGCAATAACAATGGTCCGGCGGGTAATAAAGGCGTAGGCGATTACGGCAGTCCAGACGGTAAAGTGGATGGCCGGGGTCTCTATGGCAAAGGAACCGGGGGCGGGGGTGGCAATGGCTCCTCCCTGAGTTTGACGGGTTGGACCTGGAGCCGTCGCCCGAGTCCGCAGGGGCTGACTTCGGATGGAAAAGTAGTCTTCCGTATCAAAATTGATGAAAACGGGAACCTGATTTCAAAATCGGTCGTGGAAAGCACGCTTAGTCCGGCCGACGTACGGAAATGCGAACGAGAAATCGAACGCCTGGATTTTGTACCGACGAATGCTTCGGGTAGTCGGGCTGCTCAGTCTTCGGGAACGATTACCTTTGTTGTGCGTTCACAATAGAAAATCAATTCATTCATAGTACTAGTAAAATGCGTGCAGTCTGTACGCATTTTTTTTAGCGATGACTTATCAGGAAACCCTCGCGTATCTGTATCAGCAGTTGCCCGTCTTTCACTTGGCAGGTAAGCAGGCGTATAAACCCGGCCTGCTTACAACCGAAATCTTACTGGAACATTTAGGGAACCCCCATCGGAAGTTTAAGACTATTCACGTGGCGGGGACCAATGGAAAGGGGAGTTCCTCTCACATGCTTTCGGCCATTTTGCAGGAAGCGGGTTATAAAACGGGGTTGTATACTTCGCCCCATTTAAAAGACTACACCGAACGGTTCAAGATTAATGGCGTGGCTATTGACCCCGAGCGAGTGGTTGCTTTTGTGGAGGAGAACCGAATGTTTATTCAATCGGTCACGCCATCCTTCTTTGAATTAAGTGTTGCTTTAGCCTTTTACGAATTTGCCCGACAGGAAGTAGACATTGCAGTAATTGAAGTAGGCATGGGGGGGCGACTGGATTCTACGAATGTAATCGTACCGGAGGTAGCCTTAATTACGAATATTGGCTGGGACCATGCCGACGTTTTGGGAGATACCCTACCTAAAATTGCCGCCGAGAAAGCGGGTATTATGAAGGCTGGGGTACCCGTTGTCATTAGTGAACGACAACCCGAAACAAACGAAGTATTCCATGCCAAGGCCGATGTTTTGGGGGCTCCTCTGACGTTCGCTTCGGACCTCTATACCGTACAAACAGAAGTAATAAAGGCAGGCAAGAAAGTGCTTACCATTGAATCAATGGAAGCGATTCAAACTATAGAACTGGATCTCTTGGGAAGTTACCAGGCTAAGAATGTTTTGGGAGTATTGGAAACGACGCGTGTACTGACTCAATTGGGCTATGAGATCACCCAGGAACATACGCGGAGAGCCTTAGCACAGGTAGTGTCCTTAACGGGATTGAAAGGACGCTGGCAGCAGCTCTCTACACAGCCCTTAACTTATGCGGATACGGGGCATAATGAACCGGGTATTCGGGAAGTGTTCAAAACGATTGCTTCCATCAATTATCAGCATTTATGGTTTGTACTGGGTTTTGTAGCAGATAAAGACTTGTCAAAAATTCTTCCCTTATATCCAACGCAGGCCCGATACGTATTCTGTCAGGCCTCAACGCCTCGGGCTTTGCCAGCGGAAGCATTGAAGAAATTAGCCGCTAAGTACGGTTTAAGTGGAGAGACCATACCTGATGTAAATGAAGCATTGGCCTACGTTCGTGCTCAGGCAGAGGTTAGGGACTTAATTGTGGTGGGCGGAAGTACGTTTGTGGTAGCAGATCTTAATGAATTATAATAAAAAACCCTACGTCGGAAGACGTAGGGTTTTTTATTATAAACCGAATGCTATCAGTAATTAAGCACCAATCTTAGCTACCAGGTCAGCGATGCGGCTAGAGTAACCAGCTTCGTTATCATACCAACCTACGATTTTCACGAGTGTACCTTGGCTAGAAGTTAATTCTGAGTCGAAGATACAAGAGTGAGAATCGCCTACGATATCGGCAGATACGATAGGATCCGTTGCATAGAACAGGTATCCTTTCATGGGGCCTTCAGCAGCAGCTTTCATCGCAGCATTGATTTCTTCAGCCGTAGCTTCTTTCTTCAATACGAGCGTCAGATCGGTTACAGAACCGGTAGGAGTAGGTACGCGGAGTGCAGAACCATCCAGTTTACCTTTCAGGTTAGGTAACACCAGTCCAATTGCTTTAGCAGCACCCGTAGAAGTCGGGATGATCGAAAGAGCAGCAGCACGAGCACGGCGTAAATCGCTGTGGGGGGCATCCTGGAGGTTCTGATCAGCCGTATACGCGTGTACCGTAGTCATGTAACCTTTTTCGATACCAAAGGTGTCGTCGATTACTTTTGCCATAGGAGCTAAGCAGTTTGTCGTACATGAAGCGTTAGAGATGATTTTGTCATCCGCGTTCAGTGTATCGTCGTTAACCCCCAATACGACCGTCTTTACGTTTCCTTTCGCAGGAGCAGAGATTACTACTTTCTTAGCTCCGGCCGTTAGGTGCTGACCAGCACCGGCTTCATCTACAAAGCGACCCGTTGATTCAATAACTACGTCAATATTGAGATCTCCCCAGGGAAGTAATTTTGGGTCACGTTCAGCGTAAGCGTGAATTTTGTTACCGTTAACGGTGAGGCTCTCTGAATCTGATTCAACGGTTCCTGCGAATTTACCGTGTACTGAATCGTATTTAAGGAGATGAGCTAGGGTTGCGTTATCTGTTAAATCATTGATAGCAACAATCTCAACGTTTTCTTTTTCCAATAAACGACGGAAGGAGAGTCTTCCAATGCGTCCGAACCCGTTGATTGCGACACGTACTTTGGCCATGTTGAAAATAGATTATGGTTTTCGTTGCAATATTAAAGAAATTAATTGATTTGGTAGAATTTGAATATTTAGTAATGCAAGGAATATATTAGTAAAAGCATATGGATATTTTAGCAAAACTTATATTTTAGCGTAAACATTTTTAGCATAATGTTAGTAATTAGTATTTTAGCTAAGTGAATGTCCATTATTGCTAAATGAATTATCTTCTATTCTATTGGTCTATTTAAGATACGGTATATTATTGAAAATTAAGATTGCATCCTGAAAGGTATGCAGCAAGAAGAGATACAAAACAGCTATTCTATGAGGATGAATTGCAGATTTAATTACCGAAAGTGTTAATAATGCTGTTACTTTTTGCTTCTAGAGTCCTTTAAGAAAACGTTTTAAGGCCTATTGGTAGTCAAGCCCATCTGAATGCTATTTGAATGCATGTGAAAAATGGAAAAGGTGTGGTATTATATTTTTATGTATCAAGGTAGGGGAGGCAAAGGAATTGAAGTTCTTGTTCCGATATAGATAAATATTCAAACCTAAAGCTACTGTCTTTGCCTCATCAAAAGCCTTACAACAATAGAGAATAAAATTCTAAATTGTACTATACAGTATTAATAAGCAAATCTAATACAAGACTTAATACCCTAACAATCTGTTTATTAAGCTTAATGATCTTCACAAAATATTCAACTCATATTGTACCATTTATTGTATTATTCGAAGTGACAAAATGACGTTATCGCATTTCGTTCTTTCGTCTTACCTTTACGTAAATATCTATTTACACCATGAATGAATTACAAACTACGATCGAACAAATCTGGGACGATCGTCAATTGCTTAGTACAGCTTCAGCTAAAGAAGCCATTCAACAAGTCGTAGATCTAGTCGACAAAGGTACGCTTCGGGTAGCACAACCCCTTGCTAACGGAGAGTGGCAAGTTAACGAATGGGTAAAAAAGGCAATCGTCTTATATTTCCCTCTTCAATCGATGCAAGTACAGGAAGTGGGCATCTTCCAGTATCACGATAAGATGAAATTGAAAACTGGCTACGATCAACTGGGTGTACGGGTGGTACCGCCCGCGGTTGCTCGTTACGGTTCTTACATTTCTAAAGGTGTTATCTTAATGCCTTCCTATATTAATATTGGTGCCTATGTAGATAGTGGTACGATGGTCGACACTTGGGCTACGGTTGGTAGCTGTGCTCAGATCGGAAAAGACGTGCACTTAAGCGGAGGTGTTGGCATCGGAGGCGTACTCGAACCCCCCCAAGCAGCACCGGTAATTATTGAGGACGGAGCATTCATTGGTTCCCGTTGTATTGTAGTAGAAGGGGCTCATATCGGTAAAAAAGCCGTATTAGGAGCTGGTGTGGTGATTACTGGTAGCTCGAAAATCATTGACGTTACAGGCCAATCACCGGTTGAATACATCGGAAGAGTTCCTGAAAACTCGGTCGTCATTCCAGGTAGTTATACCAAACAATTCCCAGCGGGCGAATACCAAGTTCCGTGTGCACTCATTATTGGCAAACGTAAAGAAAGTACGGATCTGAAAACATCCCTCAATCAGGCTTTACGCGAAAACAACGTAGCGGTATAAGTATCGCGTTATATATAATGAATGAATAGAGGAGGGTAGATGCCCTCCTTTTTTATTAAGCTACTCCTCCTACAATTGTGTTACATTTATAAATCAACTTATTTACATTAATAAATCACATTGATAATCAATCAGTTGTAGTATTGAAATTGTGCACAAAAGTAAATTTACATTAGTTTCTATGTATTTACATTTATGAATTCACAACTGTTTATATTGTAATTTGGATAATTCACAAAAGTAAAATACCTTTGATCCAGTAATAAGTCACAATTGTTACTCTTATGACTGACAAAGAGAAGATCCTTCATCTACTGGAATCCAAAAATTTAACCGCTGCTCAATTTGCTGATACGATCGGAATTCCCCGATCTAGTATTTCTCATATTCTTTCTGAGCGTAACCGGCTCAGTATGGATATTGCTCGAAAGGTTGTCAAGCAGTATCCTGAAATTACGTATGAATGGCTTTGCGATGATTCGGCGGAACAACGAACTATCGCCCAAACGCCCGCTTCCTTTATTACTGAATTTCCGGCCGCAGCAAAGCTTCCAGAATCCGCTAAACGAAATGCATTCGTAGGCAAGCCGGATCTAGCTCATTCTCGCGTAGACGATAATCATGCCTTTGATGCTAAACATGTCGTCAAAATGATTGTATTTTATTCTGATCAGACCTGGCAGGAAATTATGTAGGTAAGTCCGGACTGTTTAACTATCTATTAGTGAATGTTCATTAAAAAATGAATATTCATTTAATATAGGTTCGTTTATGAAATTTTACGATTCTGAATAGCGAAGCGAGTGGATTGGAGATACTAGCTGCTTGATGAGCTCGGTCACTACTTTTCCTAGAAGGTCTCTCGTGCCGGGTTACTGGACTCAGACTCCATGTGTAGTTAACTTCATAAGGTGACGCCTTTAAAGGGCTAAAGTATGATTGCCTGATGATGAATGGCAACACGAGTAATAACCTACACGAGTTCATTCATTTTTGTATAAGAATCGAACAGCTGGCTTATGACATCTGTCTAATCATAGGTTATTCATCAGATAATTTGCACTTATTTGTCACGCTGGATTGATCTTATTAATCACCAGCCATAGCTTGGTAGAGCTACGAACGATCCTATATAAAGGGGTCATAGCACACAGCGTGCGTTCTGGAAAAAATTCCTGAAATTAGATGGACAAAAACGAGGCTCTTTTCATAGCTAACCCGTACGCACTAAATCTTCTCTTGATAAAAGAAAAATATTAATACAGTAGGCCGTTACATCTGCATGAGATCCGTTTCAATCATCAAAACGCTAGGCCTATAGTGAGATATAGTTCAAATCCATTGGGCTTACAATCAATGGATAAAGGTATAAACAGACTTTCCAAGGGCTATTAAAATAATACAGGGATCATTGAGGGACCTCTATGTAAATGCCTATTTATCAATGCATTACTTATTGCAAAAAAATAACTGTTCCACGTGAATCGTAACTCGTTAATAGCTAATAAGTTAGCTATCTCCATGCCGTGGAACGGGGTAGGCTTACAAAGCTGAGGGTGAGGAAAGCTGGGAAAAGGGCGGGAGGGAAGCGTATATTTGATGCATCAAGCAGGACATTTGATCAGTAAATAAAGGCTCTGCTTCCTCTTAATAAAACGCTTATTAAACATAAAGTAGGTTATTATACAACATGGATCAACTTAATTCTCTTCAACAAGTAGCTGAATTTCATCGTACTTTTCATGCTCCAGTACTAGATGATCCACAGATCCCCTCCGAACAAAGATCAAAACTTCGGTACGCCTTATTAGCGGAGGAACTCAAAGAATTTTGGGAAGCCGTAGAGGCGAATGACCTCGTGGGCGTAGCCGATGCTTTGTGTGATTTACAGTACGTGCTTTCGGGAGCGGTACTGGAATTTGGTCTGGGAGAGAAGTTTGTAGAGCTTTTCAACGAGGTACACCGCTCCAATATGAGCAAGGCCTGCTCTACTGAAGCCGAAGCTCAGGCTACCGTCGAATTCTACTTGGCAAAGGATGGTACAGAGGCCGCCTATCATGAAGATAATGGTAAATGGCTCGTCTATCGTAAATCAGATCATAAGACGCTCAAATCCGTTAATTACTCGCCGGCTGACCTGGAATCCATTTTACAGGAAGGATAAGTCTCTTCACCTGTAGACTGGTGATGTCTGTTGTCACCAGTCTACAGACCGATCTTCTTGATTGCAGCGACGAATGATTCAACTTCAATAAAATGTTCGCTACGATCCTTAAGAAATGCCAACATGGCTATATCATATCGTGCCGATACGTCTTCAATTCAAGATTACCATAAGCCATAGCCACCGGATAGTTGATTGAAATGTATTTCCGAAAGCAACCACACGCTGCAACCCGTTTAATGATTACGTTAAATAGCTGATGCATTTCGTATTACTACGTAGGATTCGATTCGTGCAATAAATTTTTTCAGCTCGGAACATTCATTAAAACTCTCAGCTGGCCTTCCTGATCGATTTCTTTTTCAATCTTTTTCTTTTTGCTAGGTTAGGATTCTAAACGATGCTAGCCTTTATTTCTTATACAAATATATACCAGTCAAATAGCCCGATACACCCTTATTATCAACTACTTATACTTGTTTTATAATTTATATTATGTTAAATAAATCAAATTGCATATGCCCTACAGCTAGATAACAATCCCTCATATAGCTAACTGAGTAATAAAAAAAGCTCTGCGAAATTCTCGCAGAGCTTTTTTTATTACCAACGTATGAATTGAAATGATTACTGCAGAGCGGCAATTTTCGCGTCGTAGTTGGTGCCTTTATCCAATTGCTTCAGGATGTTGTACGTTTGCAGCAAGTTAGTCTTTAATGCTTCTTCCTGCTTAACGGCCCAGGCTTTTTCGAAATACGGTAACGCTTGCTTGAACTTCGCTACGGTTTCTTCTTCTACAGCTTTACCTTCTTTATTGTAAGAAGCCATATCCATGGCATCTACTTTGCTCTTCACCTGTACACCTTCGTTAAAGTAATATACGCCCATGTTATAGTTGGCGTCGAAGTTGTTAGGCTCAATTTGCAAAGCTTTCTCGTAACCTGCTTTCGCCTGACCTTTTTGCTCATCCAATTTCTTGGTAAGCTCCGCTACTTTGGCTTTTGCTTCGGCTACTTTGCCCGCATTGGCCTGATCAGAGGTTGCTTTCGCTTGAGTAGCTGAAGCTAAACTCTTCTGAGCATCGGCTAATTTCGTTTTTACCTCACCCAGCTGACGTTTCAATTCTTTGTCGGTCGGCTTCTTCTTCAAGGCCGCTGACAAACGGGTTACTTCGTCCTGGTACAGTTTGACATCACCTTCGGCCGTTTTAACAGCTTTCTCTGAATCGCCACCTTTCCGAGCTTCTGAAGCATACTTCTTGAGCTCTTCTTGCGTCGTCTGAGCGGCGTTATCGTACAAAATAGCCAGGTTTACCACGTTCTGTACGTTGTTCGGATCCTTATCCGCCAAAGCTTTCAAATCATTGATTGCTTCATCTGTACGTCCAGAGCTTAGATAGATGTTGATTTTTTCATTTTTCAAATCCTTGCTTTCCGGATTGGCAGCAATACCCTGATTAAGCACCTTGATGGCCTCATTGTCATTTTTCTCCGTACGGTGAATGTTTGACAGCGTGTAGAAAATGACCGGATCTTTACCTCCTAATTCCAGATATTTTCCGAAACCTTCTTTCGCCGTTGCATTGTCACCCGTTTGCTGAGCTACAATACCCGTGAACATCGCGGCTGTACTATCTTTCGGATCAACTTCCATCGCCGTTTTCAACAGCTTCAGAGCATCGGGGAAGTTTTTGTTCTGGTACTTAGCATTCCCCTGTCCGATCAAACCGTAGTACAACCGAACTTTCTCTTTTGCATCAGGAGCCATGGTAATGGCTTTCTGAGCATCTTTCGCCGTGCTTCCCTGTTTGCCTTCTTTCGTATCCAGTTCGATCGCTTTTTTGTAAGCTTCGTAAGCCGATAGAGAAGACATCGAATCAAGACCTGCCAAATTTTTATCCGTAGACAGTGCTTCGTATACCTGACCTTTTACCAACCAGGTTTTAGGCTTAGCACCTGACTTAGGGTCCTGAACCGCTTTATCTATCTCCTCCTTTGCTTTGTCGAGCTTACCGCTTTCCATTGCCGATAATGCACTGTTCTGGCCGTAGGCGGTTGCTGATAACAGGCCTAAAAAGGCCGGAAGAATGAGTTTATTCATTGTACTACTAATTTTGGTTTAGTTGCTTTTCTGTGCGAAGTAAAGGATTTTCTAGCTTTCAAGAAAACGTACACAGGAATAGATTTGGTGTACACTTCCCGAAACGAGCAAAGGTATACCCGAATAAAAAAACCTTGGAGACTAATCCCCAAGGTTCAAAAAAATCATGCCTCCGTTGATTCTTCCGGCGGCGTTGTGGGCTGTTCCCCCTCCTGCTCTACCCCTTCGATGAGCTCTTCATTTTCGATTTTGGTAATCGACGAAATCTCATCTCCGTTGCGTAGATTAATCAGGCGGACGCCCTGCGTATTGCGACCCATGACCCGGAGATCGGCCACTGCAAAGCGAATAGCCAGACCCGAACGATTTATGATCATCAAATCATCCCGGTCACTTACTTGCTTGATGGCGACCAGTTTACCAGTCTTGTCGGTTACTTTCAGGGTAGTTACGCCCTTCGCTCCGCGGTTGGTCAGACGGTACTCTTCGATATCCGAGCGTTTGCCGTAGCCTTGTTCGGAAACCACCAGTAGCTGGGCCGTAGCCGGATCGACTACACACACCATGCCAATTACTTTTTCATCGTCGGCCAGTTCAACGCCTTTCACGCCGGTAGCCGTACGTCCCATCGGACGAACTTTTTCCTCATTGAAGCGTACTGCACGTCCGGCATCAACGGCGATAATAATTTCGTTGTTACCGTTGGTCAGAGCTACATCGAGCAGACGGTCACCCTCGTTGATATTCACGGCGATGATTCCGTTCTGACGGGGACGTGAATAAGCTTCCAGCGAAGTTTTCTTCACCGTACCCTGTTCCGTACACATCACAATGAAGTTATTGTTGATGTAATCCGGATCCGTCAGCGTTTTCACGTTGATGACCGCCCGAATTTTATCCCCTGCTTCAATGTTGAGCAAGTTCTGAATGGGACGTCCTTTGGCTACTTTGTTCCCTTCGGGAACGTTGAATACGCGTAACCAGAAGCATTTACCCGTGTCGGTAAAGAACAGCAGGTAATTGTGCATGGTTGCCGTAAAGAGGTGCTCGGTGAAATCGTCGTCCTTAGTTTTGACCCCCCGGGCTCCGACGCCCCCGCGACTTTGCGTCCGATACTCCACCAGTGGCGTACGCTTGATATAGCCTTGCGAAGAAATGGTAATGAGCATTTCTTCATCGGCAATCATGTCTTCAATAGACAGTTCGTCGTCCGCGTGCGAGATCTGCGTGCGACGTTCATCGCCGTAGCGGGCCCGTAGCTCGGTCAGATCGTCTTTGATGACCTGGTACTGACGTTCGGGGCGAGCCAGGATGTCTTCCATGTCAGCGATGAAACGCATCAGCTCGTTGTATTCTTCCTGAATCTTATCACGTTCCAGACCCGTCAGACGTTGCAGACGCATATCCAGAATAGCCCGGGCCTGTGCTTCACTCAGAACGAGGTTATTTGCTCCCTCATTTTTGAAGGTATCAACGATCTGCAGACTACGATCCGGATTATTCAGGAACGCCTCGCGTTGAGCGGTTGTCATGAAGGATCCATTCATCAATCCAGCTTTCGCTACTTCCGGATCGCGTGAACTACGAATCAGGGCAATAACGGCATCGAGGTGATCCAGGGCGACCAGCAGACCTTCCAGAATGTGAGCCCGCTTGCGAGCTTCCTTCAGATCGTAACGCGTCCGGCGAACGATCACATCCAGACGGTGTTCGACGTAATGTCGAATCATGTCTTTGAGGTTGAGCGTCATCGGACGACCCTTCACCAGAGCCACATTATTAACACTGAACGCCGTTTGCAGGGGTGTATGCTTGTACAGGTTATTCAGTACCACATTGGGTACGGCATCCCGTTTCAGCTCAATCACCAGACGAATGCCTTCGCGGTTGGAGCTTTCATCGCGAATGGCTGAAATTCCTTCCAGCTTTTTATCTTCAACCAGTTCGGCAATTTTTTCCTGAAGAACGGCTTTATTGACCTGGTACGGCATATCCGTCACCACGATCTGATCCTTGCCCGTCTTGGTTTGCTCGAACGTAGCATTGGCCCGGATGACGATACGCCCCCGGCCCGTTTCAAACGCATTCTTGATTCCACTTAAACCGTAAATAGTACCACCCGTTGGAAAATCGGGGCCTTTGATGTGGTGCATCAGTTCGGCAATCGTAATCTCCGGATTATCTACGTAGGCGGCAATGCCATCCACTACTTCCGTCAGGTTATGCGGAGCCATGTTAGTGGCCATACCCACCGCAATCCCGGCTGAACCATTCAGTAACAGGTTCGGGATTTTAGCGGGCATTACCGTGGGTTCCTGCAACGAATCATCGAAGTTGTTCTGAAAGTCAACCGTTTCTTTACCCAAATCGGCTAACATTTCTTCGGCGATCCGTTTCAGACGGGCTTCCGTATAACGCATCGCCGCCGGTGAATCGCCGTCAATCGAACCAAAGTTACCCTGGCCGTCCACCAACGGATATCGCAGGGACCAGTCCTGGGCCATACGTACCATGGTATCGTAGACCGAGGAATCCCCGTGCGGGTGGTATTTACCTAAAACTTCTCCAACAATACGGGCTGATTTCTTATGTGCTCGATTGTAATTAACGCCCAACTCGTCCATCCCAAAAAGCACCCGGCGGTGTACGGGCTTCAAGCCGTCCCGTACGTCGGGTAAGGCACGCGACACGATAACCGACATCGAATAATCGATGTAGGCACCTCGCATTTCGTCCTCGATGTTAATGGGAATAATGTTACCTGAGTTACTGTTTTCGGGCAGATGGTCTTCTGTAGTTTCAGCCATTTTAAATCAATTGCAGAATTTCCCGATCAAATGAGGGATTCTATGTAAGAAGTACCAAAAATACTGATTTTTTGCCGTTTTTTCAAAGATTTACCCAACAAATCAGGCCCGCTGAGACGTTATTATTTGTATTTTTAAAAGAATACACCAACGGCAAGACAAAGGGCCTGATTTGGCCTTTTTTCCACGCTCACGGGCCTTCTGTTTTCGCCTATACTTTTTCCCAGGGAAGTAGTTTTTTAAACTTCTTCTTGGTTTTAGGATCTTTGTTCTCCCGATACAGTGATTTTTCTTCAGCTTCGCCCCTCGCGTTTTTCATCTTCCAGCCAAAGCTGTGCGTAGGCGAAGCGAAAATGGAACTACCCCGGTAAATCCTTCCTTCGTGACGGTGCTCCATTTTTACGTGACAACTTTTCATCGGACACTTAGGTGCCCAGCACGAACTGAGTAGCCCCGCAAGTCCGGTAAGCAGCACCCCGTTAATAATTGATTTCATACAGTACAAGTTATAAGCTTAGCAACGAGCGAAGAAAAGGCAAGCGTACATCAAACTGAACTTTCTTCACAAACCCTCTTTTTGATTCCCTGTTGCACGATTCCTGACGATACTTTTACGGCAAAGTAATAAAAAGATTATACGTAACCCCTTAAACACTTAGCGAATGGGTCACTCCCACGATCACAGCCACAGCCATGCCCCTGCCGAAATCAATCGGGCGTTCAAAGTGGGGATTGGACTGAATGCGGCCTTCGTACTCGTCGAAGCAGCGGCAGGTTTGTATACCGACTCCTTAGCTCTACTTACGGATGCAGGGCATAATTTGATGGACGTAGCGGGATTGTTGCTGTCGATGTTAGCTTTTCGACTGGCCAAAGCTCAGCCAACGTCCCGTTTTACTTACGGATTTCAAAAAAGCACTGTTCTGGTATCGCTAGGTAACGCCGTACTACTACTGGTGGCCATGGGTGGTATTGGCTACGAAGCCATTCAACGTTTTTACAGTCCCCAAACCGTACCCGGTGATACTATTGCCCTGGTAGCTGGGATTGGGATTGTCATTAACACGCTGACGGCTCTGTTGTTTTTCCGGCAGAAAGAACACGATTTGAATGTGAAGGGAGCTTATCTACACCTGATGGCTGACGCCTTGGTTTCAGCCGCCGTAGTCGTCGCGGGCTTACTGATGCCCCGACTGAACTGGTACTGGCTGGATCCGGTGCTTGGTCTGGTTGTAGCCGTGGTGGTCGTAGCGAGTACTTGGTCTCTCTTGCGGGATAGCTTGGTGCTGTCGCTGGATGGGGTGCCTGCTAACGTGAACCCAGAAACCATCCGAAACCAAATGCTGAAAAATCCTGCGGTACTCGATGTCCACCACCTGCACATCTGGGCCATGAGTACAACCGAAAATGCGTTAACGGCCCACGTGGTTATAGCTACTGAACTGAATGGTACTGAACTGTACCAGGTCAAACAGGAGCTGCGGCATTCGCTGGAACACTTGTCCATCCAACATGCTACGCTCGAAACGGAAAGCCCGGACGACCCCTGCCTGGATACCCATCACCATCATTAATTCCACCACAGGCAATAAAAAAAGGTTACGTTTCGCAACGTAACCTTTAAAAGAGCCCCCTATCGGGATCGAACCAATGACCTACTGATTACAAGTCAGTTGCTCTACCAGCTGAGCTAAGGAGGCCTCTTTATTTTGTTTGTCGGTGTTGTTTTCCTTCAAACGTGCCGCAAAACTAAAGTAATTTTCAGCCCTTGTCAACCTTGCAGCTATATTTTTTTTGAGCAGTTTTGTAAGTAGCTGATCCACAAAGATATTTTTCATAAAAAAGCCTCACGTATCGGTGAGGCTTTTTTTATTTTACTAGTCTTCAGCTTCGCGAACGACCCGTAGCTGATGCTGGAGTTGTTCGAGATCCTTACGCGAACGATCAATCCGTTTTTCAAAATCTAGTTTGATCTTATCGGCATTTTTAGAGTTGGCAAAAAAGGCCAGGTTATTTTCCATCTGGGCGATTTCGTCTTCCAGCGTACGGATTTTACGGCGAATATCGTTTTCCCGTCCGCGTAAATCACCCGAGCCGCCCCGACCGCGGTCCTGCTTGATGAGCTCAACTTCGCTTTCCAGCACGAGTTGTTCTTTTTCGTGAGCACTCAGTTTACCCATTGCTGCTACGTAACTATTTACAGCTTTGATGTACCGTTGCTGAATGTTCTGCATCTCTTTACGAGGCACAAACCCAATCGCGGCCCAGCGAGCTTTAAACGCGTTGAGCTTTTCCAGATCGGTTTCACCGGATTTGGCCTGCGTTTCAATTTCCTCGCAAAGAGCTTTTTTCTGCTCCAGGTTCGATTCGTATTCTTTTTCGATACCGGCGTTTTTGTTACGCTTCCGCTCGAAGAAGGCATCACAGGCTTTTTTGAAGCGGTCGAAAATTTTGTCCCGCATTTTTTCGGGTACATGACCAATGGACTTCCAGCGACGCTGTAACTCAATGATCGTATTCGTAGCTTCAGCCGAATCGTCTCCGCTTTCGAGCAGTCCTTCTGCCTGTTCGCACAAAGCCGTTTTCTGCCGCAGGTTTTCATCGCGTTTAGCTTCGAGCTGACGGAAGAATTCGCCTTTGTTACGGAAGAATGTTTTAATATCAGCCCAGAATTTCTGGCTCATCTCCCGTCCTTTGTCCCGTGGCATTGGCCCTTTAACCGCATTCCACTGATCCTGAACGGCTAGCAATGCTTTCGTTTTATCATTCCATTCGTTAATCGAATTGGAATGGAAACTGGTAAAGGTTTCGGCCAGAGAAGCAATTTCCTGCTTGAGCTTATAGATTTCTTCGGCCTGTACTTTGTTCGTTTCGTTTTGCTCGCGTTTCTTACCGTATAAAACATCCAGAGCCGCCTTGAAACGACGCCAGAGTTCTTCGTTTACTTCCTTAGGTGCGGGACCGATGTGCTTGAACTCCTCGAACTGTTCGTTAGCTTCGTCGAGCATCTTACCGGAAACTTCCTCACCACCCTGTACGGAAGCGACGGTTTTTTCTACACGTTCAATCAGCTCGATTTTGGATTGCATATTTCGCTTGCGATCCAGTTCCTTCAGCTCAAAGTAAATATTCCGGTTGTTAAAATACCGGTCTACCAGAGCGTGGTAGGTTTGCCAGAGTGTATTGTTATGAGCCGAGGCAATGTTGCCGGCACCTTTCCAGTCCGTTTGGATCTGTTTGAAGGTTTCCCAGCTTTTCTCCCCTGCTCCGCTTTTTTCTTCATTTTCAACCAGATCCCGCAGCTTGTTGAGCAACTCGGTTTTCTTGGCAAAATTATCTTCACGGGCTTTCTCGGCCTGCTGATACTGACGCGAACGTTCGCTACGAATCTGACCATAGAGCTGATCAAACTTTTGCGTTAAGTCATCCGCTTTATAAGCAAAGCCTTCCTCCTCACCTCCTTCTTCGATGAATCGCTGAAGTGCTTCCTGACGTTCGGTCACCTTGAAATGATCGAATACCGGACGGATTTCCCGCAACATGGCGTCGGTCACCTTGAGGTCGGCCGTGCCAGCTTTCACGGCCGTCAGGGTCGTTTCCACCAGATTTACCAGGTCCTGCTTCGACCAATGCGTGTAGTCGGTTTGGGTTTCAAGCATTTCTTCCGATTCTTCCGTAGTGTCATCGGGGCGTTCGTCGGGCGTTTCTACGACTTCTGATTCGTTCGTATCGTACGTAGGCGTAGAAGGTTCCGCAACCTCGGGAGCCGCCTCGGCTACTACTTCCGGCGTAGAATCCAAATCGGGAGTCACGCTTTCAGAGGCAGGTACGTCAGAAGCTGAAGCCTCAACGCCAAAATCAGGAACGTCCTGCGTTTCTTCCGTCGGTGCTTCAGTAGTGGGTTGTTCGCTCGTACCCGCGGGTTGCGTCGTTTCCTCTGCAGATTGGCCTTCCGGTGCATTCGCTTCCGTAGGTTGCTCTTCAGGGGTCAGTTGGTTGTCGTCAATCATTATTGAAATCCTTTACCCATTGATTGGAATGGCAAAAATAGAATAATTTCTCCAGTGCCTGCGTCGCTTCGTCGATTCCGCAGGTTTTGAAACATTTTTTTTGATAAAAATCAGGGAAACCCCGCTCAATTCTATGGATTAAGCATTTGTTTTGCCCCTCTTACCAACGATTTAAACCCATGGCTTCATCCCTGCTGGACTTATCTGCTCTTCGAGAAAACTATACCAGGGGTATTCTGGACCAGAATACGGTACACGCCAATCCCCTCGAACAGTTCCGTCAATGGTTTACCGAAGCCGCTTCTTTACAGATTCCCGAACCTAACGCGATGCACCTGGCCACGGTTGCAGCGAACGGTCAGCCTTCGGGCCGCATCGTTTTGTTGAAAACGGTGGACGAACGGGGCTTTGTCTGGTATACCAATTACGACAGCAAAAAAGGTCAGGAACTGGCCTCTTCTGCCCGGGCGGCCCTCACGTTTTTCTGGGTGGAACTCGAACGGCAGGTACGCGTGGAAGGGATCGTTAAAAAAGTCTCCCCTGAAGAATCAGACGCCTATTTTGCGGTTCGTCCCCGAGGCAGTCAGATCGGAGCCTGGGCTTCGCCGCAAAGTGCTGTGATTAGTAGTCGGGAAATCCTGGAAGCTCGTGAACAAGAGATGATGAGTCGCTTTGCCGACCAGCCGATCCCTCGTCCCCCGCACTGGGGCGGTTACCGACTTTTACCCCGCCAGCTGGAATTCTGGCAGGGCCGGGCTTCCCGCCTCCACGACCGTATTCAGTACGAATGGACGGAAGACGAACGCTGGACAATCGAACGCTTAGCTCCTTAAGTTCAACTTACTTAAATGATTCGTAAATCTGGATCATTTGACGAGCCGTGCGTTCCCAGGTAAAAGGATGCACGGCTTTTTTTCCATCCTCCACTAGCTGATGGCGAAGCTTTTCGTCGGACAGCAGTGCGGCTAATGCCTGAGCAATGGAGTCAGGAGCCTGTGGCTGAATGTACTGAGCCGCCGATCCCACTACCTCGCGTAACGAAGGCAAATCAGAACATATCAAGGGCACGCCTGCCGCTAGAGCTTCCAGAGCTGGAGCACTAAAACTTTCTCGTAACGACGGATAAATCATCACCGAGGCTAACTGGTACAAGGCCGGTATATCCTCATGAGCCACGTTTTCAAGTGCCGTTATTCGTGACCGAAGTCGGACCTGTGAACCTAAAGCGGCATTAAGTAAGGATTCTGGGGTATCCAACAGGACAAGCGATACCTCAGGAAATGCTTCGGCTAGTTGTGAAAAAGCTTCAAGCAAACCCGTCAGATTTTTTTTAGGATCCGTACTTCCTAATCCTAATACGTACGATTGGGGTAAGCGATAGCGGGTTTGGACGTATTGCTGTCGTTCGGGTACTACCGTCTGAAAGGCTTCGTTTACGCCGTTGTAGACCACCTGTACACATTCAGATTTTACTTTAGGAAATTTCTGTAAAATCCGCTGTTTCTCGTCTTCCGATACCGTTATGACGCGTTCGGCCTGATCGACTACCCGGGGCACAATCCAACGCCGATAGCGATTACTCAACTGCTGAAAGCGGGTTTCCGTCTTTCGGCGATCTTCCATGAAATTAATATGGTGCAGATTGAGTATAAGGGGCACCTCCCTACGGACGGGAGCGGTATTGGCCGTACTGTGCAAGACGTGAATCTGAAACCGACGCATGTAACGCGGCAGTTGTACTTGCTCCCAATGCAGATAGTTATACCCGGGGATTTCTACCACGTGGAAATTGGGAGCCTCGGCTAAACAATCCCGGTCGGCATCGGGCCGGGCAAAAATAAAGTACTCATTACGCCGGTCGATCTTTTGTAACGCGTGAATTAAATCCAGGGCTACAAAGTCAGAACCGTGCTTTTGGGGGTCAAATAAGCGTTGGGCCTCGATACCAATTTTCATAGTCCCACTACCGGAGCATAGGTTAAAGTTGTGAAGGAGCGTCAAAGCTAATCATAAGCTTGTGGGAATTTTTTACTATTTTTATATGTTTATACATATATTGTAAAAACATATAACTTCTACTATCAGTATGTATGAAGTAATCCCCTTAACGTCAGGCCATTACTTTACATTTGATTAATATATTCCTAACCGATATGGATTTACACGCTCTTAAAAATCTAACGGATTCTTATTCATCCACTCAATCCATGCCCGTATTGTTTATGGGACATGGATCACCGATGAATGGTATAGAAGACAACCTTTTCAGCCAAAGTTGGCGGGAACTGGGCCAGCAATTACCCCGCCCGACGGCCGTACTGGTTATTTCAGCTCACTGGCTTACTAGAGGTACGCACGTGACGGCTATGGAGACTCCACCGACCATTCATGATTTCAGAGGCTTCCCCCAGGAACTTTTTGACGTGCAGTATCCTGCTCCGGGCAGCTTACCCATCGCCCTGGAAACCCAGCGTCTCATCACGAGCACCCACGTAGGATTGGATCACGACTGGGGCCTGGATCATGGTTCCTGGACCGTCGTACGTCACATGTACCCCGATGCCGACATTCCGGTACTGCAACTCAGCATCGATTATAATCAGCCCGCTAGTTATCACTACGCCTTAGCTAAGGAATTAGCTGCCTTACGTAAAAAGGGGGTTTTGATTTTGGGTAGCGGTAATATGGTGCACAACCTGCGAATGGTTGCCTGGGAACACCTTAATAAACCCGAATACGGCTACGATTGGTCCATTGCCATGAATGAAGCGTTTAAAAAACACATTACTTCCGGCAATCATGAAGTGCTAATTCAGTACGAAAAGCTAGGAGCGGCTGCTCAGCTAGCCATCCCAACGCCGGACCATTACTATCCCCTACTGTACACCCTCGGGCTGCAAACATCAGCCGATGAGGTCCATTTTTTCAATGACAAAGTCGTTGGCGGCTCACTGACCATGACCTCGGTCCTGCTCACTTAGTCTTTCAAAAGCATTTTATTCAACTTTAGAATGCTTTTTAACGTTTCAATAGCGTTATAATGTTATATATAACATTAATGGTTAGCTTTACTTCTGATCCATAAAGTCAAAACGCCGGTGGCTTACAGTATGATCTCTGTAAACCACCGGCGTCTATGAAGTCTTATTAAATTCTACGCTTAAATCAGCGAGGACAGATTTTTTGCACCGATCTGGCGGTAATTAGTATACCCTTCCCCAAATTCTACGCCAATCTGATGTCCCAGCTCCCGCCAGCGGGCCACCAGAAAATCCATAAATTCTTTGCTGGAGATATACGAAGACGGTTCGTCGCTGTCTGGATTGAAGAATTGGCTGCGATAGGCCTTAATACTCTCTACTTTCTGTTGCCAGTAATCCGAAATATCGACGACTACATCTGGCTTAATATACCGATCCTGGATATAGTGAAAAACCTGTCTCGCTCGCCACGGAGCCTGGGGCGTACCATCCGGTTCGAACGTTTCGATGCGACGCAGACCACTCAGGAAATGAGCGGTTTCGGCCACAGCTGCCGCTTTTCCATGGTCGGGATGCCGATCATCGATGGCATTTGCAATCAAAATTTCGGGTTGATATCGGCGAATGACTTCCACGACTTTCAACTGATGAGCCTCGTCATTGACGAAAAAGCCATCCCGAAATCCCAGGTTCTCACGAGCCGAAAGGCCCAGCATTCTAGCCGCATCGGCTGCTTCTTGCAATCGAATTTCAGGGGTTCCCCGCGTACCGAGTTCTCCTTGGGTGAAATCGACAATCCCTACCTTTTTGCCATTAGCCACTTCCATAGCCATCAAACCGCCGCAGGACATTTCTGCATCGTCGGGGTGAGCGGCCAGCACCAATAGATCTAATTTCATCAGCGTATACGCAATTTTTGCCCGATTTGCAGTCGGGTCGTTCGTAATCCATTTAATTCTTTAATGCGAGCAATGGTGATGCCTGAACGTCGGGAGATTTCGTCCAGTGTATCCCCCTTTCGCACGGTATACCAATCCGTTTCCCGATATTCTACTTCTTCCTCTTCGTTATCGCCTTCCGCCTGCACTTCATCAAACTTACGACCCGTGACGTATGCAAATACCCGGGGCGTCAGAATATACTGATTGAAGCGAATGATGTTTTCTGGAAACGCAAAGATTTCCAGCGGATTAAACGGATGGCCTTCGTACCGTAGCTCAAAGTGCAAATGGGAACCTGTACTCCGCCCGGTATTGCCTCCTAAACCAACAATCTCTCCTGCCTTTACGAGTTGTTTGGGCTGAACCAGCTGCTTGGATAAATGGCCATACACGGTCTCTAAACCGTTATAATGCCGTACTACTACATAGCGACCAAATCCCCTACTATCGTAACTTACTACCCGTACCTGGCCGTCGAAGGCCGTTTTTACGGGGTCCCCGGTTTGCAGGTTCAGGTCAATGCCCTTATGCCAGCGAATTCGTCTCCAACCGAAGGCCGATGTGGGTCGACCCGTTTCCATGGGAGCTGACCAATACTGCTGACGAGTGGAGTCATACAACTGAATGGAAATAGCAGCATCAAAGTTCCGAATATCGTACCCGTACGGATTGACGTGGTGTTCATCCCACACGCGATACCGCTCACTGACCTTCGCCCAGCTTTCCGAATCATGCGGCCGAATTTCCTGAATCGTCTCCACCACTAACTGATCATTCTGTAATTGAGCAGCCACCATGGTATCCACTGCACTCCTAACCAGCGGGTTTAGTACTTTCTGAGGTTCAAAGGGTTGTTGCGAATGAAGCAGGGGAACGGGTTCCATTCGGGCGGGAAGGCTGGAAACGGAAGGGTTAACTTTAGCTTTAATGGATGGAGTTTTTTTGAAAACTCCCTTTTCCTGGGCGGAAACCGTCAATGCAGCAGTCCAACACAAGAAAAAAAGAACGCTTTTGATTGTATTTTGAAAAAACATCTGAACCTCTCAACAGGCGGCCCCGGAGCCGCGAATGCTACCATAATTCATAAATTCAACTATCCGGAAGGGGGAAATACTAAAAAACCGCAGGCACGCGTGCCTGCGGTTGCTGGCGAAAACCAATGGGCTTACTTAACCCGTAATTTCTTACCAATGCTCAGGTTGCTATTCCGTAATCCATTCAGTCGTTTCAACTGGGATACGGAAACGCCTGAACGGTGAGCAATGTCATACAGCGTATCGCCTTTACGTACGCGGTACCAGCGAATCTGACGGTGCTGTTTGGATTTCTCACCGGTGTTGTACTCGTACTGAACCCGATTTCCACCGCCTCGCAGATAATCCCACGCTTTAGAAGTCAGCAGGTACCGGTCGGACTTAATTACGTTTTCCGGAAATTTATAAACCTCTAAGGGGTTAAAAGGATTCCCTTCGTATCGTAATTCATAGTGGAGGTGCGGTCCGGTACTCCGGCCTGTGCTGCCCCCTAGTCCAATCTTTTCACCCGCTTTTACAAATTGGCCTGATTGTACTAACTGGGAAGATAAATGACCATATAACGTTTCTAAACCGTTATAATGCCGAATAACTACGTAGCGACCGTAACCACCGCCGTCGAAACTAACGACCCGTACCTGGCCATCAAAAGCGGCAAATACATCATCACCCGTATCCAGATCCAGGTCGGCTCCGGTGTGCCAGCGTCCCCAGCGACGACCAAACTGCGAAGTCAGAATCCCTTTCGTCAGCGGTGCTGCCCAGAATTGCCCTTTGGCATCGTCATACAACTGAAGCTCAACGGGCTCGTCGAAATCAAGTGGGTTGATATTGTAGGGATCAATCGTGTTGGGATCCCAGATGGAGAAGTAGCGGTGGGTAGTCACCCATACGCCCGCAGAATCGTCGTAAACCTGATCTTCCGTTTCCGTAGGAATTTTCTCGGTCTTATCGTCGATCCGTGTGGTGTCCATGTTGCTGACCACCGGATTAACGGGCTTTTTAGGTTCGAGTTGTTCCGAAAAACGTAAGTTCGATGTGGTTTGCTGCGGAAGCTCAAACTCGTTACCGGTTTTCTTGCTATCCGTCTTGGGCTTGATGCTGGGAGCTTTTTTAAACAGTCCTTTTTCTCGTTGGGCAAAGCTTTCTGTCGATGCAAAAACACAAATGCCACAAAAGAAAAGAGCGGTTACTAGTTTCATCATGTGTTTAGGTACGCCTAAAGGGAAGCCATCAGGGCGTCTCTGACGGCTTCGTATGTCGATCTCCAAAAAGAAGCGGAGCTTTTCAGGAGAGTTCTTGGCTCCGAAAGCCCCGCTGATGCTACCCAAGGGCAGCTGGAGTTACGTAAGATTAGTTTTAAAGGACTGCTGAGCCTACCGCTACGGCCGTTTCAACTTCAGCCAGCCAGCGTTCAGCGTCCAGAGCGGCCATACAGCCCGTACCAGCGGCAGTAATGGCCTGGCGGTACACATTGTCCTGGGCATCGCCACAGGCAAATACACCCGCTACATTGGTACGGCTACTACCGGGAACGGTTTTGATGTAACCCGTAGTATCCATATCGATGAAATCTTTAAAAATATCAGTATTGGGTTTATGACCAATGGCTACGAAGAAGCCCGTCACGCATAAATCCTGCACTTCACCCGTTACAATGTTTTTCACACGGGCACCGGTAAGACCCGTTTCGTCACCTAACAATTCTTCGGTTTCGGTATTCCAGAGAATTTCGATGTTAGCAATAGTCTTTACCCGGTTCTGCATGATTTGCGAGGCCCGTAACTCATCCCGGCGAACCAACAGATACACTTTCTTGCACAATTTAGCCAGATAGCTTGCCTCTTCCACAGCGGTATCGCCACCACCTACAACCACAACATCCTGACCCCGATAGAAGAAGCCATCACATACGGCACAGGCCGATACCCCGCGACCATTGTAGATGTCTTCACCCGGCAGACCTAGCCATTTGGCCGAAGCTCCCGTGGAAATAATGACAGCATCGGCACAGATTTCGTGCGTATCGTCTATCCAGACTTTTTTACTGGCAGTATCCGAGAAATCTACCTTCGTGGCTAAACCATAGCGAATTTCCGTTCCAAAACGACGAGCCTGTTTTTCCAGGTCCTGCATCATTTCGGGTCCGGTTACGCCTTCGGGATAGCCCGGAAAGTTATCCACTTCGGTTGTCGTCGTTAATTGACCACCCGGTTGAGCACCTGTATATAAAACTGGCTGAAGACCTGCCCGTGAAGCGTAAATAGCGGCTGTGTAACCAGCAGGGCCTGAACCAATGATTAAGCAATGAATATGTTCAGCTGACATAAAATGATGGGAGTAATACCTTAGTTGCAACTCGGTTGCTTTCACAAAAATTGCCAATTCGAGCCGGAAAGGCAAGATTTTTTTAAGACTTGCTGAAAATCAAGGTTGTCGGTTTTCAGTATTGGGCTCGCAAGGGTAACATATTTTCCGTAAAAAAAGGTTTTCCTGCTTCCAACAATCTTTCCGCCCTAGGCATTTCCTACAGAATCTTTACCTCAATCCGACGGTTCTGAGCCCGATTTTCCTCGCTGGTATTGGGTACCACGGGTCGGGTCTCTCCCAGCCCAACGGCCTTAACCCGGGTCGCCGCAATCCCATGAGCGGCGAGATATTCCATCACGGAGCGGGCTCGCTTGAGGGAGAGCTCTAAATTGTTTTTGTCTTCGCCTACATCATCCGTATGGCCCGAGATTTCGACGGATACGGAAGGATTTTCTTTGAGCAACCGGACCAGTTTTTCCAGTTCCGCCTGCGACTTTTCCTGCAAATTCCAGCGACCGGATTCAAAAAAGACATTTTTCAGTACTTCATGCTGGTCTTTTCGAATACTTTCCAAGGCCATATTGAGGACCTTATCCGTGCTTTTCCCCGAAAAATCGAAAGACAAACTTTTGTAGAGATACCCCGGACGATTGACAAAAACGGCGTATTCATTGCCATCCGTCAATACTACCGCATATTCGCCCGTTTTGGCATCGCTCCTTAGCAGGGCTTCGGTAGCATTGGTTTTCAGATTGATGACTTCCAGATTAGCCGCCAGCGGTTTTTGATTGGCAGCATCTACAATAGTACCCTTCAGTACATTGGCTCGTTTGAAACGGGAAGCCAATGCTTCCGGTACGTCCAGCTCCCAAAGTCGTGATTGATGGCGATCGGCCCGAATTCGTTCTTCCTGGGAATAATAGCCTTTGCGGCCATCGGCCGTGATGTACAGAGCGACCTGATCTTCGTGGGTATTAATGGGATAGCCTAAATTTTCGGGTTTCGAGAAACGCGTTCCGTCAAATTCGCTCAGCCACAGATCAAAACCACCCAGGCCCGTATACCCGTCGGAGGCAAAGAAGAGACTGCGGCCGTTGGCGTGCAGGAAAGGAGAAACCTCATCTTCGGTCGTATTGATAGCCGCCCCGGCGTTAACGCACGGTAACCAGCGACCCAGTGAATCCTTGCGACTCATCCAGATGTCGCGTTTGCCAATACCGCCCGGACGATCCGAGACGAAGAATAAGACCCGACCATCGGGTGAAAGCGTAGGTTGAGATTCCCAGGCTCCGGAGTTAACTTCCGGTCCCAGATTTTCGGGTTCACTCCACTCCTGCCCGTTTCGGTAGCTGATGTACAAATCACAGTTCCCAAATCCGTGGCGTAAGCGGCTTTGACAGACCGTAAAAACCAGCGTACGCCCATCCGCAGAAATACTGGAAGTACCTTCGTTCTCCGTGGTATTGATAGCTCCGGGTAGAAGGCGGGGTTTCGTCCAGCCAGCCTCTTCCGTATACGCGGAGGTGTACAGGTTTTCGTCACCATTTTCCTGTTCAATGCCAGTAAAAAACAGCGTTTGCCGATCCGCCGTCAGGACGGGAAAATACTGCGACTCGAAACCGTTCACGGCATCGGGCAGGCGTTTGACCTGAACCGTCAACGGACGTTTAATGGCTTCTTCTGAAAAGCGGCATACCTCCAGCATGCGGGAGGCCCGCTTCAAAGCGATTTTCTGGGCGGCGGTCGGTTTGGTCAGGGCTTGTTGACCCGTAATGTACTTTTGAAGTAAGGGAGTTGCCTGCGTATACTGTCCCCGACGCAGATAGTGACTGCCCAGCCAGAGATACGCCGGCTGCACTTCCGGCGACTCGGGTTTGAGCGTAATGGCCTTTTCGTACTGTACGGCCGCCTGATCCAGGTTTCGGTCGTACTCGGCTAATTGAGCGAGCCGAAAATACGCCTCCCCGTAGGATTCGTCGCGTTCCACGGCTCGCTGAAATTCTTTCCGGGCACCGGGTAAATCCCGGTTAGCGAGTGCTTTCTGTCCTTTTTCGTACGCGTCCAGAGCCCGCCGATCCTGAGCCTGAAGTTCTGGAGTCATCAGCCATATCCCATGCAACAGGCCAAGCAAGAGACCTCCTCGGCGTAACATGCGTTTCGTTTCCTGGGGAATACGGGTCCGACTGGACTCCTGACTTCGATGGATGGCGTTCATGGATTACGGAATATTCATGTACTTATGCGTTTGTAACGAAACCCGCCACTTTGGATTGTCCTTGACGTAGTCAATGATTTGGGGCAGCATCACGTCACGTTTACTCCATTCGGGTTGCAACAAGAGCTGGGCATCCGTTTGAAGCCGCGAGGCATGTTCCTCGGCAAATTCAAAATCCGATTTGTTATAGATAATTACTTTTAGCTCGTCAGCCCGCTCATAAATATCGGAATGCGGTTCCTTGAATTTTTTCGGGGAAAAACAGATCCAGTCCCAGGAACCCGTCACGGCGTACACGCCGGAGGTTTCGATATTGGTCTGGAATCCGGCGATTTGGAGAGCAGCGGTTAAGTCCGTCAAGTCATGCATGAGCGGTTCGCCGCCGGTAATCACGGCCATCCGTCCGGGGTACTGAAGAGCACCCGCAACAATGGAGTCAATACCAAAGGAAGGATGCAGGCTGGCATCCCAGCTTTCTTTCACATCACACCAGTGGCAACCCACTTCACAACCGCCCAGACGAATAAAATAAGCGGATTTTCCCGCGTGAAAGCCTTCGCCCTGCAGCGTATAAAAGGATTCCATCACGGGTAGTGTCGTAGCGGGGGTAAGCACTTGGGGCATAGTCATCATCGATTCTTTTCACAAAGATACCGTAACGGCGGTTGTCTATCCTAAAGTTCAGTTTTCTTCAGGAAGATTGTATCTGTTTTCGATTCCAAAACAGGATAAACGAACTAATGAACACCAGAAAACCACCCACCAGCGTAAATAAACTGCGTTCAATGGCCACCGTAAACGAATGCGTAGTTTGCTGGCCAATCAGCAGGATAATGTATATGGTCAGGAAAATACAGGCGACTGGATAATTGTGTTTAACGATTAACAGGAACGTAAACATGCACAGAATCAGTAAGGGCATGCCCAGGACGGGTTCGGGATGGAGCACCAGGATAAAACTCCCGATGATGCTTCCAATGAAGGTTCCCAGGATTCGCCCCCCCACCCGCTTGAGGGTATCGCTGTGATTGTCCTGCAAGACAATCACAATCGTCAGGGGAATCCAGTAGGCATGAAAGGAATGCGTATAGCTGATGAGCCAAACGCTCAGTACCAGTAGAAAAGCTAAGCGGAAGGTATACCGCCATAGGTCCGGTTTCAGTGAAGCCACCGACAGATCCAGCTTATGGGTACGCTTGCGGGCCCGGCGACTACGCAGTCGCATGAGTGGCGATCGGTTTTCAAAAGCGGAAGGCCAGACCCGCCACATCAGGGCCTGCAACAGGATAGCCAGAACTCCGCTGATCAATACGGCTACCACGGCTATTTCGTTGGCTTTGACGGCTAGTGAAAAGAAGTACAGAGCCGCGGCGGGGGCATTGATGCTTCGCCAGTCGTCCGGAAAAAAATGCCGCCAGTAGCTCAGGGCCACCGACAGCAGGATAACTCCCAGCACGACATTCACCCAATGATACGTGCCAATGATCCCCCAGAGGGTTGTTCCCAAGAGAATCAGCAGTACGTAGCTCAAAATCTGTAAGCGTTCTTTATAGGTACCCTTCGGACGCACATTCATCAAACACTGCATCACCATGACGATGAATCCGGCAAAAGGGCCGAAAAACGGAATCTGAGCGAGCAGCAGACCCACAAACACACCAAGGGTGGGCAGAGCCGCACTTTCGACGTCCTGATGGGTGATTTTTTTAAGAAGATTTTGTTTCGGTTGACTCGGGGTACTCATGGTTGATGGAATCAAGCAGGGTTCGCAGTGCTGACTTCCGGCAGAGGGCTCGTATGGAATTTCTTTTTAGCCTTTATGAACCCAGCCCGCCGGACAATCAGAGGATACGCTGACTCTCTAATGAAATCATACCAGTATCTTAGGTACGGAAAAATAGGGATTTCTGCGTAAACTTCCGTCCCCTTTAACAGAGGCATTCTCTGATTCATCGTTTTTCAACACATCTATGCGTACCCTTCTTAGTTGCGGCTTCTGGCTGTTCAGTCTAACGGTTCAGGCTCAGTCGTATCTCTTTGCTTACTTTACCGATAATGGTCAGGACGGCTTGCACTGGGCCAGTAGTACCGATGGCCTGCACTGGAAATCGCTCCGTAACGGAGCCTCGTACCTGACACCCGAAGTCGGAAAAGATAAACTCATGCGGGACCCTTGTGTCATTCAGGGACCGGACCAAACCTTTCATATGGTCTGGACCTCCGGCTGGAATGACCAGATCATCGGCTATGCCTCCTCGAAAGATTTAAAAAACTGGTCCGCTCAACAGGCCATTCCGGTCATGACGCACGAACCTACGGCCAAGAACAGCTGGGCTCCAGAAGTATTCTACGACGATCAGGCGAAGCAGTTTATCATCTACTGGGCTACGACCATCCCCGGACGTCATTCGGATGTAGCCGAGTCGGAACGGGAAAAGGGCCTCAACCACCGGATTTACTACGTCACCACCCGCGATTTTAAAACGTTCAGTGATACGAAGCTTTTCTTCAATCCGACCTTTAGCGTGATTGATGCCACGCTTTTAAAGAAAGGCAAGTGGTATTACATGTTCCTGAAAAACGAAAACCCGAAACCCGCCGAGAAGAATATCCGCATCACTAAATCGCGTAACGCCACAGGGCCGTACCCGACCGAAGTTTCGGCTCCGATTACGGGAAACTACTGGGCAGAAGGTCCGACCGCGGTGCAAATCGGTGCGTATGTGTACGTGTATTTCGACAAGTATACCGAACACAAATACGGGGCCATTCGCTCCAAAGACCTGGAACACTGGGAAGATGTATCCGATCAGGTGGAATTTCCCAAAGGAATCCGGCATGGTACAGTGTTGAAGGTTAGTTCTGCATTAGTGAAGTCTTTGGAATAACGAACAGAGCCATTATATAAAAAGCCCTCAACGCTACACGTTGAGGGCTTTTTTGTTACCTGTATGCTTTACATCAGGCGTTGATACCTAATCGCATGAAGATGGGAAACTCGATTTCCTGTACCTGATCAACGTCCCACAACGGACTAATCTGATCGATGAGTTCAGGAACCGGATCTTCGCCATTGGCTTCCTTGTACGCCTGTACACTCGACCAAGAGCTAAAATAACCGGACAGTTCCTCTAGACTCCAGTGTTTGATCATAGAGAAAACGGGAACCTGCACTTCCTGATACGGGAAAGGAATCTTCGTGTATTTTTCCTGAATATGATGCCGCTCGGGAGCCCAGTAGGGTCCTACCACCGTCGTATAAAAATCAAGAATAAGGGGATCGATCTCTGGACTGATCTCCAGTAACTCGTATCCCCAGACGGCCAGTACGCCCCCGGGTTTAAGTACTCGTTTTACCTCCGAGTGAAAAGTTTCAAAATTGAACCAGTGTAAAGCCTGCCCTACGGTAACCAAATTGAAGGACTCAGCAGGAAAGGTTGTCTCTTCCGCCCGGCTTACTTGGTAATGTACGCGTTGAGCGGGCTCGGCCTGAGCCAGTTGCTGTTCGCTAATGTCGGTAGCTTCGACGCGTTCAAAGTAATCGGCCAGAGCTACGGCTACCTGTCCATTGCCCGTAGCACAATCCCAGGCGGCTTCCCGACCCGGTACGTACTTCAAAATAAATTCGAATAGTTCAGTAGGATACGTAGGACGGTATTTCGCGTAAGCATCCGATTGTTTGGAAAAGAGGTCTTTCATACGGATTGGTTGGTTGGAAAAGAACGGGGTGATGGTTGGATCATCACCCCGTTCCTAAATACAATCAAAATTATTGAGCCTGAGCCACGGCAATCGCCACCATGTTAACGATCTCGCGAACCGTACTTCCTAACTGGAGGACGTGTACGGGTTTCTTCAGACCCAAGAGTACGGGACCGATGTATTCGAGTTCGCCGACCTCTTTCAATAAGTTATAAGCAATGTTCGCCGCCGAAAGGTTCGGGAAAATAAGCACGTTTGCTCCTTCTTCGGCTAAATCAGAGAAGGGATACTGTTGCTTCACCAATTCTGTATTAAAGGCCAGGTGAGCCTGCATTTCCCCTTCTACCACCCAGTCAGGATGTTTACCGCGTAGAATGGCCGTCGCCTGTCGCATTTTCTCGGCGTCTTCCCCATCGGCGGTACCGTAGTTGGAGTACGTCAATAACGCGATGCGGGGCTTAATACCCAGACTTTCCACGGAAATAGCCGTTAGTTCAGCAATCTCTACCAGTTCAGTTACCGAAGGATTAAAGTTTACCGTGGTATCGGAAAGGAACAGGGGGCCCTTTTTAGTAAGCAGGATGTACATACCTGATACCTTTTTAATGCCTTCCTGCCGTCCAATCACCTGAAGGGCCGGGCGAACAGTATCCGGATAGTTCCGCGTCAGACCCGAAATCAAACAATCAGCCTTACCCGTTTCTACCATCATGGCTCCGAAATACGTCCGACGCAGCATGATCTGTTCGGCATCGGCGGGACTTACGCCCCGGCGTTTCCGTTTTTCGTAGTAGGCATTCGCAAATTCACGAGCCAGCGGTTGCACGTCGTCGGCTTTCGGATCGATGATCTGTACACCTTCCAGCTCCAGTCGGTCTTCTTTGATCATCTTTTCGATCCGAGCCCGGTTTCCTAACAGAATCGGTTCGCAAATGCCATCGTCGTATACCTGCTGTACGGCTTTGAGTACCGTCTGACTTTCGGCATCGGCAAATACGACTTTCTTAGGATCCTTCTTGGCTTTGTTGACAATGGCCCGCGTCAACTGGTTATCCTGACCCAGGCGTTTGGCCAATACCTGCTCGTAGGCTTCCCAGTCCTCAATGGGTTGCGTCGCCAGTCCTGATTCCATCGCGGCTTTCGCCACGGCCGGAGCTACGGTCGTCAGCAAACGAGGGTCCATGGGCTTCGGAATGATATACGTCCGGCCAAAGGTTAGATTCTTTTCGTTGTAAGCGATATTGACAATATCTGGGACGGGTTCTTTCGCCAGTTCAGCCAGAGCGTACGTAGCGGCCATTTTCATGGCTTCGTTGATACCCGTAGCCCGTACGTCGAGGGCACCCCGGAAAATGAACGGGAAACCCAGTACGTTATTTACCTGGTTGGGGTAGTCACTGCGTCCGGTGGCCATGATAATATCCGGACGAGCGGCGGTAGCGTCTTCATAGCTGATTTCCGGTGTCGGGTTCGCCATCGCGAATACGATCGGATTGTCCGCCATGCTGCGTATCATGTCCTGCGAAAGCACGTTTGCCGCACTCAGTCCGATGAATACGTCGGCACCTTTAATGGCCTCAGCCATCGTGATGTGCGTGGGAACGGCAAAATCCTTTTGCTTGCCAAACAGGTTGGTACGTTCCAGACAAATGACACCGTCCTTATCGAACATGGTGATGTTCTCTTTGCGGGCTCCCAGTTGCACGTACATCTGCGTACAGGAAATGGCCGCGGCTCCGGCTCCACTCACAATAAATTTGGCGTCCTGAATGTTCTTCCCAACGATTTCTAAAGCATTCAGCAGGGCCGCACCAGAGATGATGGCCGTACCGTGCTGATCGTCGTGCATTACCGGAATTTTCAACTCCTTCCGCAACCGATCTTCGATTTCAAAACATTCCGGAGCCTTGATGTCCTCCAGGTTCACGCCTCCGAAGGTAGGTTCGAGAATTTTTACCGTCCGAACAAACTCATCGACGTCTTTGGTATTGAGTTCAATGTCGAAAACGTCAATGTCCGCGTAGATTTTGAATAGCAGACCTTTTCCTTCCATCACGGGTTTGCCGGCTTCCGGACCAATATCGCCCAGACCCAGCACGGCCGTACCGTTGGAAATCACCGCTACCAGGTTACCCTTGGCGGTGTATTTATAAACATCTTCCGGATTTTCGGCAATGGCCAGACAGGGCTCGGCTACTCCCGGCGAATACGCCAGGGAAAGGTCGCGTTGCGTGGCCGTTTCTTTCGTCGTAACTACTTCAATTTTTCCCGGACGACCCTTAGAGTGGTAATCCAGAGCGTCCTGACGGCGAAGATTTTTTTTCTCTTCCATTACTACGTTTGTTGTTGAATGAGCGTCTTTCGATTGATTTATACAGACGCCTTAAACCGCTAAGGTACTAGATTTGTCCGCTGGGCGGTTTGAAATTTTTGCATTCTTTCTCCCCCCGTTCAATGCCTTAAAAAAGTGCATTTGGTGGTTTTAAGAATACAATTGGCCCGTAAAACACTGTACCGACACGGGCCAAAACAACCTTTGGAATTTCAGCGGAATGACTTTTCAAAAATTTGGCTGTGCGTAGTCAGGCAGGCTACCCGACTTTGACCCCGGAAATCAAAGAAGGCTTTCCCGAACCGAGAAAGCCTTTCCCATAAAAGCCATGAAAAAGTAAAAAGCATAAAAAATGTGGGACGTGCCCACATTTTGAAAATCGTATGATTAGCGTTGTTCCATGGGAACGAAATCACGCAGGGTAGCTCCCGTGTAAATCTGACGGGGACGACCGATGGGTTCTTTCATCGCCCGCATTTCTTTCCACTGAGCAATCCAGCCCGGCAGACGGCCAATGGCGAACATCACCGTAAACATATTCGTCGGAATACCGAGGGCCCGGTAGATGATTCCGGAGTAGAAATCGACGTTCGGGTACAGCTTGCGAGCTACGAAGTATTCGTCGTTCAGAGCGGCCTCTTCGAGTCCTTTGGCGATTTCCAGTACGGGATCATTAACGCCCAGTTTCGTCAGCACGTCGTCGGCTGCTTTCTTGATAATCTTAGCCCGGGGGTCGAAGTTTTTGTATACCCGGTGGCCGAAACCAAACAGACGGAAGCCCGTCGTCTTGGCATTCTTCGCCATGTCGATATATTTGCTTACATCGCCACCGTCGGCCTTGATGGCTTCCAGCATTTCGATCACTTCCTGGTTCGCACCACCGTGCAGGGGTCCCCACAGGGCACTGATGCCAGCAGAGATCGATGAGTACAGGTTAGCCTGCGAAGAACCTACCAGACGTACCGTAGATGTCGAGCAGTTTTGTTCGTGATCCGCGTGCAGAATCAGCAGCGTGTTCAGAGCAGAAGCAACTACGGGATCTACCTCGTATTTCTCAACGGGTAGCGAGAACATCATGTTCAGGAAGTTCGAGCAGTAGTCGAGATCGTTTTTGGGGTAGTTCACTGGGTGTCCCTGAGCTTTCTTATAGCTCCAGGAAGCGATGGTCGGCAACTTAGCCAGCAAACGAATGATGTGACGATCGTCTTTTCCTTTTTCGTCGTACGAATCCGGATAGAACGCACTCAGGGCACTTACCAGCGATGACAACGTAGCCATCGGGTGAGCGTTTACGGGGAAATTATCGAAAATGGCCCGTACGCCTTCGTTTACAATCGTGTGGCGACGGATGGAGTCTTCAAACTCAGCGTATTGCTCCTGGGTGGGTAACTCCCCGTAAATAAGCAAATAAGCGACCTCGAGAAAAGTCGCTTTAGCCGCTAAATCTTCAATACTGTATCCACGGTAATTCAGAATACCTTTTTCACCGTCCAGAAAAGTAATCGCACTTTTGGTTGCTCCGGTATTTTTGTACCCGGAATCCAGCGTGACGAAACCCGTTTCATCGCGGAGTTTACTAATATCTACGGCTTTTTCAGCCTCAGTTCCAACGACAATGGGAAGTTGAACCTTCTTACCTTCTACGGAGAGTTCTGCAAAATCAGACATAAAGCAAAAATTTGTTTGGCAACGGCCAGTATGAGGAGAGGCAACGTTTTGATGACAGCGAAAATACACAAAAACCCTTCACCCGGCACAAAAATAAATTTGAATGCGGGAAAAAAGCCGCCTTCATTCCCCAAAAAAACTTGCTAATTTGCTATATTGTTTTGTACAAAACCTTTATTCGTTTGACTATCAATGCCTTTAAGTCCTTATTCTTTTACCGTAACCGAACGTTTTTTGCGTTACGTACAGATCGACACCCAGTCTGATCCGCATTCCGAGACCTACCCTTCGACCGAAAAGCAAAAAGACTTGAGTCGCGTACTGGTGCAGGAATTGCAGCAGATGGGTGTTACGGAGGTCGAACTCGACGATTATGGCTATGTGTACGCGACGCTGCCCGCCACCACCGCCAAAACGGGCGTCCCCGTGATTTGCTTTTGCTCGCACGTGGATACCTCACCCGATTGTTCGGGGGCCAACGTGAAGCCCATCGTTCATACCCGCTACGACGGCTCAGATCTGGTTCTACCCGACGATCCTGCCCAGATCATCCGCATGAGCGATCATCCCGACCTGAAAGACCAGATCGGAAACGACCTCATCACGGCTTCCGGAACCACGCTGCTCGGAGCGGACAATAAGGCCGGTGTGGCTGAAATCATGGATGCGGTGCATTACCTGATTTCCCATCCCGAACTCGAACACGGAACGATAAAAATCCTTTTTACGCCCGACGAAGAAATCGGTCGGGGTACGGCCAAGGTGGACCTGGAAAAACTGGGTGCGGATTTCGGCTATACCATCGACGGCGAAACACTGGGCTCGCTGGAAGACGAAACCTTCTCGGCCGACGCCGTGCATATTCGCATTCAGGGTGTAAGTCAGCACCCCGGCTTTGCCAAAGGACGTATGGAAAGTGCCATTAAAATCGCTTCGGAGCTGGTAGCCCGCTTACCCAAGGATCACCTCTCTCCGGAAACGACCGAAGACAAAGAGGGTTTCGTACACCCAACTTATCTGCACGGTACCGTGGAGGAAGCCGAAGTAGAACTCATCATCCGGGACTTCGCCGAAGCGGGTCTACACGAAAAGGAAGCCTTTCTGAAACAACTGACCGAGGAAGTACTGGCTCAGTACCCGAATTCAGCGGCAGATTTCAAGGTGATTGAACAGTACCGCAATATGAAAGAGGTACTCGATCAATACCCGCAGGTAGCTCAATACGCGGTAGAAGCCATTGAACGCAGCGGTATTGCGGCCCGCCAAATGAGCATCCGAGGGGGTACGGACGGCTCGCGGCTTTCCTTTATGGGACTGCCCTGCCCCAACCTTTTCGCGGGCGAACACGCGTTCCACTCCCGCCACGAATGGGTATCCCGGCAGGATATGGAGAAAGCCGTGGAAGTCATCGTTAACCTCGCTCAGATCTGGGCGGAAAAAGCCTAAGCACCCAGTCCCCTTCTCCCGAAACCAGAGAGGGGGACTACTTAAAAATCAATCCCGATTCTTTATTGCTTGCATCCTTTTTTTGAATTCGGTAGTCTTGTATTCCCAATCCCCTTTTCTAGTAATGAAACAAGTTTCCCTTTTCTTCCCCCTGTTGCTGCTGTTAGCGGCCTGTGAATCGAAAAAACCGGAGCAACAATCGGTCGCTGGAGCTGATACCCTTGCGTACACCATTAAGGGCGATTCCGTTCGCAGTCAGCTTTGTGTACGCCCCGACTCGCTCTGTGCTCGTGCTCAGTTCACCTACCCGGTTTTTGAAGGCAATCAGGTCCTGACGGATTCGCTTCTCCGACACTCGGTAGCGGCCTCGGGCTACCTCGACAATCCCGATGCTACGGCCGCTCAGGCGAAGGCTTCCCCTACGCAGGTCGTTCAGGATTTCGTCAAAGATTTCGATACGTTCATTGCCGATCAGCGGAAACGCTTCCCCAATGAGCCCGTCATGGGCAGTGCCTGGGAAACGGACATCCGGACGCAGGTTCTCCACCAAACGCCCCAGTGTATCGCTGCGGCTACGCTTACCTACAACTACTCGGGCGGTGCTCATCCCAACACAAATCTGGTTTACGTAAACCTGACACCTAAAGGACATCAACTGACATTGAACGAACTATTTAAGCCCGGTTATGAGAAGACCTTAGCGGCCACGGCGGAGAAATTATTCCGTACGCAGGAAGGCCTGAAAGCAGGTGATCCGTACGGTGAAAAATACTTTTTTGAAAACAATGCTTTTGCCCTGAACGATAATTTCAGCATTCGTCCGGAAGGCCTATTGTTTCGCTACAACCCGTACGAAATTAAAGCCTACGCCGAAGGGCCCACGGAGCTGTTGATTCCGTATGCCGAATTGACATCCATTATCAATACTGACGGTGTTTTAAAGTCGTTCGTTAAGTAAGCACTAGGTCTATAGAATCGGATCGATCAGGGTATTCCCACCGGGATAAAAGCCTTAATCGATCCGATTCTTTTTTTCTTCCACCCACTGCCGGGCCTGTAGTAACTGTTCTTCGAAAGAGTCCGTTAGCCAATGAATGCGTAAGTTATCGCGTTCCATTTTGCGGAAGAAGGTCATTTGTCGTTTAGCGTATTGGTGAATCGCTACATTGAGTCGTTCAACCATGGTTTCGTAGTCCCATACGCCGGACAAGTATTCCGTAATGAATTTATATTCCAGACCGTAGTAGATTAACTGGTCTGCCGCAATTCCCTGATCCAGTAAGCCCTGTACTTCTTCAATCATACCGTTTTGCAAACGCTCGTGTAAGCGTTTGGTAATTCGCTCTCTCCGAATTTCAACCGGCGGGTTTAAACCCAGTACCAGCGGATTTAACGCGGGTTTTTCTTCGGAAATAGCGAAGGGAAATTGCTGCAGGTACGTCGCAATTTCAATGGCTCGCAGGGTACGTTTACGCGTCGACAAATCAGCTACGGCGTGATACGGCGAATCAAGCTGCTGAAAGTGTTCACGCAGGGCTTCATCGCTTTTCGTACTTAACTGCTCTCGTAATTCCGGATCATTAGGAATGGCGGTAAACGCGTGATTTTTCAGTATCGCTTCCAGATACAACCCCGTACCTCCGCATAAGATGGGTCGTTTATTCCGGCGCTGTATTTCTTCATATACTACTTTAAAATCCTTCTGAAATTCGTACAGATTATACGCCTTACCGGCCTCAATAATATCAATGAGATGATAGGGTATCGTACCATACTCAGACAGGTCTTTTCCCGTTCCAATGTCCATAGTTCGGTATACCTGCCTTGAATCAACGCTGATAATTTCTCCTTCAAATTCCGTGGCTAAGGCTACGGCCAATCTGGTTTTACCAGAGGCCGTAGGGCCCAGTACTACGATTGGTGTCTGCATACAAACTATTCTATGCGTCGAAACGACGGCTACAGTTTTTTGATGTATTTGTAATTTCCAGTATTAAAAATCGACCGCCAGTGACTGGGTTTTTCGCCTTTAACTCGGTGCGGATAGTAGCGTATCAACGCGTCAGGATCGAGCCAGAGTTCTTGCGGCGGCGTGGTACTGACGCGTTCAAACCCCAGTCGTTCGTAGCTTTTTCCCGTCGACCAGTCACGGTCCGCGTAAGTCATCAGATCCTGCATGGGATGTTCCCCTAAAAAGGCTTTAAGTAGTTTATCCAGCCCCCCCACTACCGTATGATTTCGCACATTGGCAAAGCGAATTAACTCGCCCGAATAATAGTCATTACCCCGACTTGGCATGGGCCGTACGGGACCAAATCCGGCTACGGCTACACAATCGTTAACAATCGTAGGATCGTTTAAAAACGGTTCGTTCTGATGCATTTCCTTCAAAAATAAGCCGTATCGAAACGCACATTTCACTGGAATTTGCAGATGATTCTGGGATAGAAATTCCTGAAAAAAAGCGGGTGTTATGGGCTGAATAAGCGTCAGTCGGGCGGGTATGCGTTGCGAAATACCGACTAAAGATTTCAGGCGACTTTCAACCAGGGTTTGTTGCGTCACCCATACGTCTTCCCAGAGCTGAACCAATTGCCAGCCGCGGGTTTCGTACCGTTCAGAATCTTGTAAAAGTACAATTGGATCTGCTTCTTTCCGTAAGGCTACGGCTAGTCGGCGGGTTTGATTTTCATAGATCACCTCATCAACTTTCTGCCAATTCTCCTGAGGCGTTTCCTCTTGCAGAAAGTTTTGAAAGCTTTCTAAAAACCTACGATTCATGGTCACGCTGCTTCGCTTTAATGGATACACAAAAGGGCAGAGCCTGGCTCTACCCTTTCGTTATCTGGATGATCAGACCGATCAGCGGCCCACCAGAATTTTATTCGTTACTTCTTGGTCGATGGTAATGTAACCGGGATAGTTCACCTGCTTGTTACCCAGCGACAGCGTAGGTTTGATCCGGATGGTCAGCTTACTAGGCTGGCTTGACTTATTACCCGCCAGGTTTTGCACGAACTGGATAAAGGAATCACGCGTCTTAGCGTCTGACAATAACTGAAAAGCATTGGCCGATACGTGGATGGGAATCGTCGTGCGACCGCCCGGAGCTACGGCAATCCGCTGATTGATAAAACCCGTGGCTAGCTCCTGTCCAGTCAACAATACTTTATATTCAAGCTGATTGATACCCGCCATTTTTCCCGAGGGATTCCGAATATCCAGATTGACCCGAGCATCCAAGGGTACATTCTGTCGGAGTAATGCTGCACTCAACTGCGGGTATTTCAAAGGGTTCAGAGCTTCAAAGCTTTTCAACTCGCGGATCGGAATGCCGGCCAGGTAAATGCTGTCGGCAGAGACGATGTCGTATCGGCAATTTCCCAGGGCTTTTGCCTCGGCAATTTGCTTGTTAACGCCGCAACGAGTTAAACTCACGGTTGCCGCCAGAAGCGAGCACCATAGAATAATCTTTTTCATGGAAGTAAATGACGCTGTTCGTGTGGGACAAAAGTAAATGAAAAAGCGATACCTTGTAGGATACCGCTTTTTCTACATACAATATATATTGTATTAAAAAACTATTTACTATTACGCTTCCGTCGCAGCTTCTTCGTTAACGTACTCTTCGGCAATGACGGTCAGCTTTTTATCGGTCTCTCCCTCTTCATTTAGAGTCGTCTGTAGCAGATCCGCTACTTCAGGGTAACCTAATTTTTCGGCCAGCGTACGTAGACTACCGTAGCTCGCAATTTCGTAGTGCTCTACTTTCTGAGCTGCCATGATCAGGCCGCAATCACGAACCATCGTACCTTTTTCGGTTTCTTCGGTAATGGTTTCGCTTTCCTTGATAAGCCCTTCCATGGCTTCACATTTCTTAGCGACTGCCTTCACATCGATCATGGAAAATACTTTTTCCAGACGTTCCACGTGCACTTCAGTTTCTTGTTTGTGCGTTTCAAAGGCCGTTTTCAAATCAGAGGACGTAGCTGCTTTCGCAAGTTTGGTTAAGGCTTTGGCTAGATGCTTTTCGGCCCAGTAAATATCTTTTAAGCCATCAACGAAGAGTTCTTTCAAAGCAGGAGAATCTTGCTCGGAAACCGAGGCTACATTGTTTTTTTTTGTGGTTTTCATGACAATCATAGGTTTGTTTGACAGCTCGTAGACAAAGAAAATCGTACCTGTAGAGAAGTGTCTATGGATGGGGATTTCTTTGCAACGGTCCTCTATACGTCGAAAATAAAATTGAAAACCACTATTGATCCTCAATTTCATAAATATTAGCTTTAAATCTAATTTTTTAGTATTATAAGACTTAATACTTATTATTATGAAATATTAGATAATTGACTTATATTTGAAGATAAAATAACGATCTATGAAAATAGCTGCTGTATTATCAGGCGAGGTGATTGATTCTATAACCTTAAAAATTCCCGAGCGTAAAAAGCTTCAGAAAAACCTGGAGGATCTCTTTCATCGCCTCGGTGGAAAGAATCCATTGAACCTAAAGTTACCCTTTGAAGTCTTTCGTGGCGATCGCTTTATAGGGATTGTCGATACACCCGCCGAGTCCTTACGGGTAGCCCTGTTGATTCGGGCGTATCTAAAGAGTGACTTCTATTCCGGACAATCAATAGATGCCCGCATTTCCATAGGTATGGGTACTATCACCTACCGCTCTCCGAACGTTGCCGAATCCGACGGCGAGGCTTTTCAATCTTCGGAGCAACTTTTAACGGGTATGAAAAAACATCCCAATCGCGTGGAGGTAAAGTCTCCCTGGAAGGCTTTCGACGATGAGTTGAATACAGGTTTGGTACTGCTTGAAACCATCGTCAGCCGCTGGACGGGACCGCAGGCTGACATCATGTATTTAAAGTTACTAGGGCATACAGAAGTCACTATATCAGGTATGCTGGGTATTACACAATCTGCGGTCAATCAACGCTCCACTGCTGCCTGCTGGAATGCCGTCGATCGGTTTACCAAACGCTTCCATCAAGCCACTCTAGAGTATTCAAAATAATTTATATACTACAAGTTTTATACATTCATCTATTATACAATAGTTATATTATACCATAATTATTAAATACCCAATAATTAATAACTGCCTTGTTAGATTAAGCCATCCCAGCAGAGGAATTTGGGAATGACATGCCGAGCTGGTGACATTAAACTGGAGTGGCGGTAGCTAAGCAGCTGCCTTATGATTGTGACTGGTGCAGATTTGGAAACCTGTACCAGTCGGCCTCTTCAACCGAACCCTTCCGAAGCCAGTACTTAACCCTTGCAAGCACCTAGTTCCTTATCAAATCCAGGGAATACAAGGTGAGCAAAAACGGTCTTTCCGCACAGTAGAACAGCTTCTTAACTTGTAACAATCGGCGCCCCAATTCTGATCTGCCTTTCTCATTTAAACCAGTACTATGGAACAGGCCCATTAGAAACTACGCTCTAGTAGATATACACCTTTAAAGATTGGCATCTGACCTCCTGCTCTGTTCAATCGAGCACCCCAACGCCGGATGAAGGATTATCCTGTTCCTGCCTACAATGCAGGGTAATACCTCTGTTCTCTTCCATGTGAGATGGTCAGGCTCAAAGCTCTACAATCAAAGTGTACTCACACACTATAACACTTTAGATCTGGCTCAACCTGACTAGGTCTGTATACCTTTTTCGTACCTCTCACGGTGCAAGGAATCTTACGGCACTAAACTTCAATCAAACCATGTCGCTGAGATTTCGATAGAGCGATTCTATCCGGGATTTAGGGCGTATAAGCGATTCTCGCGGCATTCTCATTTTGTAATTTTACCTCGCTTATCTATAATAAAAGGCATAAAGCATTCTCATCGGATTTAATGCAAGCCCTTATTTCCTCACGAATGCCCTTGTTTGAAGAACTTAGTCTAGCTATCGTACAGCTATTCTTTGTTTTGTCCAATTTGAAGATTGGTGATACAGGTTACTTTCTCAAGCTTTTTTCATCGGCGGGTACGCTCCTACCCCAGGCTCTCCAGTGATTTTTTTGACCTGTTACATACCTCCTATTTTTCTAACTAATTCATCAGGATAAATCTGCAACTCTACGGCGATCCATCCGTGCTTCTTTTATGCCTTTTTTTCCAGCAGTAAAAAAATTCATTGTAATTCCGAAATTTTCGGAATTACTCCTTAAATTTCGGAATCAAACATTTAAATCATTTTCAAACCCTTACTTTTATTGCTATGAATACACTACAGCGAATTTCTCCGATTTTAGTAGTAGCTGGTATCCTACTAATGAGTGCGTGCAGTAAGCGTTCGGACATTGCTCCAATCAGTGCCGGTAAAGAAATTCAGATAAACGAGAACAGTCGTTTATCCGCCAATGCCACCAATCGAATCCAGTTGACTGGAAAGAATACACCATTAATTATTGTGGATGGGAAAGAGTGGACCGCGGAACAATTGGAAAAAAAGATATCCCCAGACGATATCACTTCTATTGAAGTTTTTAAATCCGGTAAAGAGCCTGTTCAATTACTTGAAAAATTAGGAAAAACGAAGGCAGAGAATGGAATCTTAATCGTTCGTACGAAAGCTGGGAAAAAAGCAGAACTTCCCGCCGCTTTGTATCTGGTTGATGGAAAAGAAATGGATCAGCAATCCGCTGAGAAGATCAGTCCCGATAAAATTGAAAGCATCAACGTTTTGAAAGACGCCAAGGGTGTAGAAAAGTACGGAGAAAAAGCGAAGAACGGCGTGATTATGATTACGCTCAAAAAGTAACTTTCTAGTCGAAGAAAAACCGCATGGATCGCCTACGATTCATGCGGTTTTTTTGTGGATTTAAATCGGTATACATACGGAGCTTTGTGAGCTCTCCCCGTATACTTTTTTTCAATACGCTCTAGTATTTCCAGATTCAGTATTTTGCGTTGAAAATTGGTACGAATCAGTTCCTTACCTAAAATTGTTTCGTACACCCGCTGTAACTCAGCAATTGTAAAACTTTCCGGTAATAGATTGAAAGCGATAGGCTTATATTCGAGCATAATACGTAAAGTATCTAACGCTTTCTGTATCATCTGATGATGGTCCATCATCAGTAAAGGTAGCTGATTGATGTCGTACCAATCGCAGCTATCCGATAATTCATCAGGTGTTGCCTTCACTAGTGAAAAATCAACCAATGCGTAATAGCCTACTGAAATAAACCGCTTTTGTAACCACCCCTCGGATTTGAGTTGATTCACTTCGGCCAGTTTTTGCTGCATCTCTATCTCCCCTCGATTGCGTTGGCCGAAGGTGTAAAATTGTTCGAGGTACAATTCGGTTAGGCCCGTACGTTCCTGTAAAACACGCTGAGCTGCTTCGTCCAAATCTTCTTCCTGTCCAACAAAACCTCCGGGCAGTGCATAGTATTCCATACTCCGCACTCGTAGTAATAAGACTTTCAACTGGTGAGCGTGAAAACCAAAAACGACGCAATCGATGGATACTTGAGGAATACAGTTTTCGCCAAACTTCATGGTGCTTCCAATACCAACTTTATTTTCTACAATTTTTCCAAGAATACATTAAAATAATTGGAAACAAAAATCGCAACCTGCATTATTGTATCGAATTGATACAATAGTTTGATACGGGTCAATCTTTGCTTCATTATTGATTAAAAGTAAATCGAAAAAGGGCTAATTTTCTATTCCGCAACTACTTATCTATTCATTTCAATAGCGATTAACGTCCGATCGCAAGTCTAGTATTTGTTAACTCTAAACAGCATTTTAACTGACAAAATCTATGAAACGAATCCGTACGTATAGGCGGGTTACACTGGCTGCCCAACTCGCTCTGGCAGCGGGCTTGGCTTCGTTTATTTCCAGGGACACGCACGTTCAGGACAAACCCGACGAAAGCCGGTTCACCCCCGTAACCGTCGTGGAAGACCTGGATGAGCCGATGACGTTTGAAGTCATGAAAGATGGAACCGTTTTCATTATTGAACGGAAAGGGGGACTGAAACGCTACAACCCTAAAACTAAATCGGTAGATCTACTCGCGACGATTCCGGTTAACACCAAGTACACCAGTAAAGAAGGGAAAGTTACCGAAGCTGAAGAAGGACTGATGGGCATGACCGTGGATCCTAACTTCGCTCAAAACCACTGGATCTACCTGTATTACGCCCACCCCACCGAGCACAAACACCTGTTAACTCGCTGGAAAGTGGGCGAAGATGACTTGCAGGAAAACTCCGAAAAAGTACTGCTTGAGGTACCGACGCAACGGGAAGTATGTTGCCACACGGGTGGAGGCATGACCTGGGACAAAGCGGGCAACCTATTCCTTACCGTTGGGAACAATACCGGGAACCAGAAAGCGGCTCAAACCGATGAACGACCCGGTCGCAGTAGCTGGGACGATCAGGGACACGCTGGAAATACCAACGACCTCCGCGGAAAAATTCTTCGCATTCACCCGGAAGCGAACGGAACCTATACGATTCCTAGCGGAAACTTGTTTCCCAAAGGTACCGCCCAAACCCGTCCAGAAATTTATTCGATGGGTCACCGTAACCCCTGGCGAATTTCGGTGGATAGCAAAACGGGTTACGTGTACTGGGGAGAGGTGGGTCCGGATGCTACGGAGGACTCGGAAATTGGGCCTCGCGGTTACGATGAATTAAACCAGGCTCGTAAGCCGGGTAACTTTGGCTGGCCCTGGTTTGTCGGGAACGATCAGGCATTTCCGGTGTACGATTATGAAAATAATAAACCACTGGCGAAGAAAGACCCGCAACGATTGGTGAATAATTCGCCGAACAATACGGGTTTGAAGGAATTACCTGCGGTAGCTCCGAACTTCATTTACTATCCTTACGGCGTTTCGGAAACCTTCCCACTCGTGGGTACGGGTTCGCGAAGTGCGACCGGCGGACCGGTCTATCACCAGTCGGATTTCAAGGGAGCTAAACGTCCCTGGCCCGCGTATTACGAAGGCAAGTGGATTGTTACGGATTTTTCCCGGGGCTGGATTATGGCCATCACCATGAATGAACAGGGTGATTATCAGTCGATGGAACGGGTACTACCCAGCTACCATCCGGTTGAACCAATTGATATGAAGTTTGGTCCCGAGGGTGATATGTATGTACTAGAGTACGGTAGCAACTGGTTCCGCAAAAGTGACAACGCCCGGCTGGTTCGCATCGAGTATAACAGTGGAAACCGCAAACCCATCGTCCAGGCATCGGCCAGTAAAAAAGGCGGAACCGTTCCGCTGAAGCTAACGCTCTCGGCTGATGGTACCAAAGACTATGACGGTGACGCTCTGAAATATCAATGGAAGGTAAGTTCGGCGGGCGGTACACCCAAGGTATTTACCACCGCGAATCCATCCCTCACGCTTGACAAAGCGGGTGTGTACACGGCAACCCTTACCGTGACGGATGCCAAGGGAGCGTCGAATAGTCAGTCGGTGAAAATTACGGCTGGCAATGAACCTCCGGCAGTCGCCATCAATCTCATGGGTAACAAAACTTTCTTCTTCCCGAATCAGCCGATTCAGTATGAAGTAAACGTGGCGGACAAGGAAGATGGAAGTCTGGCAGACGGGAAAATCACTCCGGCCCGGGTAGCTCTAAGTATGGACTATACGTCAGAAGGATTTGATTACGCGGAAGTCATTCAGGGTCAACGGAGTGTAGATGCTTCGACCCAGTACGCCGTTGCTCAAACGCTGATCAGTCAGAGTGATTGTAAAGTCTGTCATCAGGTAAGTACGAAATCAGTAGGTCCGAGCTTTACGGATATTGCCAACAAGTACAAAGGTGATGAAAAAGAGAAAGACCGCCTGGTACAGAAAATTCGGAACGGTGGTGTTGGCGTTTGGGGTGAGGTAGCCATGCCCGGTCACCCGGCGATGTCGGTAGCGGACGCGAATGTGATTGTCAATTACATTCTCAATGTCACGACCAAAACCTACAGCACCCTACCGACCAAAGGCAAGTACACCCCGGAAATTCCGAAGGATGATAACGGCCGGGGTTCCGTGCTGGTTCGCGTAGCGTATACCGACCGTGGCAATACGATCAATGCGAAGACCATTCCGATGCTGACTTCTGAGCAACTCATCGTGCTGCACAGTCCGCAAATGTATGCCGCCGAAGCCGCCGTGGTACAGGGTGCTGACCTGAAAGTACGCGGCATGGGCAAGGGTACCAACGTAATCCCTTACGCTAACTCGCTCATTGGTTTCAAGAACATTGACCTGACGGGCGTGAAACAACTGGAAATGGGTGCGACCGTTCAGGATCGCGAAGGAAATGTGGGTGGTACCATTGAAGTGCACCTGGATTCTCCAACCGGACCCCTCTTGGGCGAAACGAAAGTAACGCTGGCTCCCCCGGTGGATGTGGAAAAAGTGATGGCCCAACTCGAATCCGGTGATACCACGAAGACCGGCAGTAAGGTTCCTGCCAAACGGGATCCCTTCTACCGCCCCCCCGTTCGGGTGAAACTGAAAAGTACGGAAGGTCAACACGATTTGTACTTTGTTTTCAAGAATGATACAGCTAAACCTATCCAACCCCTGATGACGGTTTCGACCATCAAGTTCATGGATTAGGATTCTTTTAATAGGAACAAAAAATCCCGGCTTGTCACCGGGATTTTTTTGTTAAGTACCCTTCCACTCCCGTCTCCTTTTCTCGATTGCTCTTTCATTTCTTTTCTTTGACCTGAACTTTTCCGTCTGTAATTTAGTAGATTACATTCTGGCACTTTCTTTTCCCTGCCATTCTTTCTAGTACTGAGATTCTTTTATCTATGACCCAAATTTCCTGCGGGATTGACTTTGGCACGTCTAATTCCAGCATTGCCCTAGCCCACGAGGGTACTATTCATCTGGTTCCCGTTGAAAATGAATCGGTTACCATTCCGAGTGCTTTGTTTTATCGCCGCAATGACCGCCACACGTATTATGGTCGCAAAGCCATTCAGTTATTTCTGGATCGGGAGGAAGGCCGTTTTATGCGAAGCCTTAAGCGAGTGCTGGGTACGTCCATTATGAAGCAGGGTACTTTTGTGAATGGAACCCTGATGAATTTCAGCACCATCATCGCCACTTTTTTACTGCAACTCAAAGACAAAGCAGAAGTAGATGCGGGTCAGTCCATTGAGCATGTGGTACTGGGACGGCCCGTTCATTTTATTGATAATGACCCCGCGGGGGATGCTCAGGCCCAGCGAGAATTACAAGCCATCGCCGAACGCATTGGTTTCAAACACATTGATTTTCAATACGAACCCATCGCCGCCGCCTTTGCTCACGAAGTGAATTTGACGGAAGAGAAGCTGGCCCTGGTAGTGGATTTGGGTGGTGGTACTTCTGACTTTACAGTCATCCGTTTATCACCCAAAAACCGTACAAAAGCCGATCGTACCTCGGATATTCTGGCCAATACGGGCGTACGGGTGGGTGGCAACGACTTTGATAAAGATCTGAGTCTAAGTGAGATCATGCCCGAACTGGGGTACAAAACTACGTTTGGAGAGAAGAAACTCGATGTACCCCTCAAGCCTTTTCACGACCTGGCGGAATGGAGTAAGGTAAACTTTCTGTATACGCCGAAAATGCTCATGCAAACCCGGCAAATTTTGGGGCAATCGCAGGACCCCAAACGCTACCAACGACTGTTGAAAGTACTCGAACAAGAGTCCGGCCACACCCTATTGGCAGCGGCTGAACAAGCTAAAATCGCTCTCACGTCATTGACGGAGCACGAGATGCCCTTTGACTTTTTGGAAAAAGATTTTAGTATTCCCATTCAGCGATCCCAGTTCGAATCAGCCATTACCGACGAAGTTGAGAAAATTTCCGGAGCGGCAACGGCTTGTCTTCAGGCAGCGGGCGTTTCGGCCGAAGCGATTGATCTGGTCATTTTGACGGGCGGCTCGACAGAAGTTCCACTGATTCAATCGGAATTTCGCCGACTTTTCCCGAAAGCTTCACTGGCGGATGAAAACAAACTTTCGAGTGTCGGTTTGGGCCTGGCCTATGATAGTCAGTATAAGTTCTCGGCTCAGTGAAAGAGCTGAGAACTTATTGATACTGAGGATCTGGTAAAGAAACGATATTCCACCAGTACCGCCGAAATTCTTTAAAATAGTCAACCCACTGCTGAATCAGCGTGGGTTTTATTATGTACGAACTTCCGCCCGTCTCATAACACCGGCTGATGTCCGTCGCATCACTGGAGTGGCTGAGTACGATGGTTGGAATGTGATAAAACGAAGAGTTTTTCGATTTTATGGTTTGGAGTAAACGTAAGCCTTCTTGCGAACTGGGCAAATACAAATCCAGTAAAATTACTTTAGGCAGAACGTGTAATTTAGACTTACAATCATTAAGGTACGTCATGGTTTGTGAAGCATCCGGCATCCAAATCACTTCTACCTCCGGTAACTGCTGCTTTAATACCGACTCAATTAAAAACCAATGATCCGGGTTATCTTCTACCACTAAAAGTTTAGCCTTTCTAAAATTACGCGGTGTAGTATCTTTATTCATGGGTGGTGGCGAGACGCACTTCAGTAGTTATTAGCAAAGATACGTGTAATTCTCAACTCCCCTGAGTCATAAAGTCGTATTATTCAAGGATTATTTCTAATTTAATTAGCCCATAGTTAAATAAATTTATAACAATTCAATAGCAGACAAATAATTTAATAAACTATTCTAAATGAATGGCTTAAATGCTTTTATCACAAAGTATTATCTGTATTTAATATAAATAAAAAGAAAACCTGCTCGCATCTACAAGCAGGTTTTCAGTATTTGTTACTTCAGTTACATAAGGCTCTTTCGAGCCGTTCCTATTATGTGTTAAAAATGTAGTACCAATAAGCAAAAACTCCCGTTGTCCGTCGACAAACGGGAGCTGAGTAGCTACTCTATCTCTCAACACATTCCGCCAAATGCGAAAGAGATTTGAGTATATAACCGATCCATAAACCGATTGTTTTGTGATCATTGAAACGGTTGCCTGCCATAGATCATTACATTCCTGTAAATTAAGTACATACACTTAATTTAGCCTTATTTCAATTTGTATTGAAAGAATATTTTTTTGTAAAGGCTACAATTGAGTTCTTAATTTAGAATTTACTTGTACGCTAGTAGGTCGAGTCTTTTCTTTGTAATATTAGCTTAACTCGCTGCTTTCTAGTACATCGCCTTCGTTCGTACCCCTATAAACGTTATCATACGCCAAACCAGTACATGCTTTACGGTTCTACCCAAGATACTAGGGACGAAAATTTCAATCCCTCTACCCTTTACCAGCTCCATGAACAGGGCGAACATTATCGTTACGCCCTTGAAGCAGCTGGTGTAGGCACTTGGGATTGGAATATGTTACGGCATACCATTCACTGGGATAGTCTTTGTCAGGAACTCTTTGGTTTCCCGAATACCAGTGTTGTAACTTATACGGAGGTAATCAGACACATCCATCCTGACGATTATACGGTGTTGCGGCATGCCATCCAAGCCGCCATCCAATCGCCGCAACATTGCACCTGCGAGGCTCAGTTTCGAACCGTCATGAACGGAAAACAACGTTGGTTGCACGGTAAAGGCAAAGCCTATTTCGATGAGCAAAATCGTTTGTATCGGTTTGCTGGAAGTGTACAAGACATCACGGATGAAGTACATACGCGACAGGTTCTCCAAGATAACGCTAGTATTTTTGAAAGTATCACCCAGGCAGTGCCCGCAGCTTTGTGGATGTCTGACCAGGAAGGCCTTACCACGTATATTAGCCAGAAATGGGGAGACTGGACTGGTCGTCATTTAGCAAGTCACCTGGGGATTGGCTGGTTAGATGCTATCGTTACGGAAGATCGCGAAAGAGCGGCCCAAATGTTTCAGGCCGACTTCCAAGCCCGCCGACCGCATCGGAGTGAATTTCGGATTGAGCACCTGGATGGCTCCCTCCGCTGGGTTGATTGTTCGGGAAATCCGCATTACGATTCAAACGGGCAGTTTAAAGGTTACGTCGGAGCCGTACTGGATATTACAGATCGGGTCATCACCCAGCAGAAACTAAAAATCAGCCAAGATCATTTTTACAATCTCATCTGGCAAGCTCCTTTTGCCATTGGTCTGTACGTAACCGAAGATATTCGTATCGAAATGGCGAATGATGCTCTACTGAAGATGTGGAGTAAGGACGCTTCCGTTATTGGCAAGAAACTGAGCGAAGCATTACCGGAGCTGAAAGATCAACCCTTTGAAGCGATCCTCAAAGAGGTTTATCGCACCGGTATAGCATATGAAACGCAGGAACAACGAGCTGATCTGTACGACGGCGATCAGCTTCGCCCATACTGGTTCAAGTTTACCTATAAACCCTTACGGAATGAGCGAGGTGAAGTTTGGTCTATCCTGCACATGGCCGTTGATATTACGGAGCGAGTACTAGCTCGGCAGAAGATTGCCGATGCCGAAGAAAATCTCCGCCTCGCCATTGATACGGCCGAACTTGGTACCTGGTATTTCGATCTTCAGCGTGGGGAAATGAGTTTGTCGGATCGCATTAGTAATTGGCTGGGTACCGAACCCGTCTCGGATCTGAAATCCCTGTTAATCAACATTCACTCAAAGGACGTTGAGCACATAGGCAGTAGCTTAAATCGGGCCATTCAGACAGGCTATTCAGAACCCTGTGATAAGGAATTTACGATCATTAATCGACTTACGGGCCAAGAACGCATCGTTCATGCTCAAGCCCGTACGCTAACCAACGAAGACGGCCTTGCCTATGCTCTGACGGGTACAGCCCAGGATATTACGAATCAGAAACTGGTTAAACAAGAGCTGGAACGACTCGTTCATCAACGCACCGAAGCACTGCGACTGAGTAATCTGGAATTGGAACAGTCAAACGAGAATCTTCGACAATTTGCTTTTGTAGCAAGTCACGATTTACAGGAACCGCTTCGGAAAATACAGTCGTTCATAACCTTATTGTACAATTCAGAAGCTCAGCAGCTCAGTACTAAAGGGGCTAATACACTCGATCGGATCCACGCTTCGGCCCGCCGGATGTCTACGTTAATCAACGACCTTTTGGTCTTTTCTTCCCTTACTCAAAAAGAAATCCCCATGGCTCAGGTATCCCTTACCTCGCTGGTGGAAGAAGTACTGGAGGATTTGGAAGAATCAATTCAGCAGGAAAATGTGCGACTGGAAGTTAGTAAACTGCCGAGCGTATGGGGGAATGCATCGCAACTGAAGCAACTCCTGCAAAATCTGTTGACCAATGCCTTAAAATTCGGGGCAATTGACCGACTAAATCACATTCAAATTAAGGGTAGTCAGGTAGCAGAAGAAACCTCGGAAACTTTCAATGGGTTTGTTCGTTTCTATCAATGGATTGAAATTTCGGATAGCGGTATAGGATTTGAACCGGCTTATCAGGATCGCATCTTCCAGATGTTTCAACGTCTGCATTCGAAAGAAAAATACGAAGGGACGGGGATTGGGCTGGCCATATGCCGAAAAGTGGTCGAAAATCATCATGGCAACATCACCGTTGCCAGCGTACCTGATCAAGGCACAACCTTCCGCATCTATTTACCTGCGATGCCTCCCCTACCGCTTCCGTAAAAATCTCTCTTACAAGGCATTAGTAATAAAACTACGAATAGATACCGAGCGTACCACCTCGCTGCAAAATACCGTCAATCCTTCTTCATCAAGGGTGTTCCACTGATCATAGGCGGCGTCTTGTCTGAGCGATGCCGCGACGGCGTACGCGATGGAACACGTTAAATCACCAATTACCTGTACGCGTTCGATGGTCTGCTCAAGCCCATTCGTTGACTTCAAATGGCGAGCCCAAAACCGTACGGATTCTACCTGGGCTACATTTTCTATTTTCTGTTTGAGACGATCAATACGTTGAGTGGACTGCCCGTAATGCTGATGAACAAAGTTTTCGTGGAGGGGTTCATTCCCAATGATTGCTAACGCTTCAATTAGCTTTCTTTTCTGTTCGGCGGTTAACATAACTTTAATTCATTAAAATAAATTACTCAGAAATCTTTGTTGGTTTTCAACTTATCCTACGCTTAACTGCAAAAGGATTAGAACGGTTTTTTATGCTTCAATGGTTAGATCGTAGCGTGCCATTGTAGTTTGACAATTTAACTACCAAGGTTAACAATTAACCAATTATTAAGAAGGCGAATTTCGCATATTACACTGACTAAAACCAGACGAAGATCATGAAATTCATCAAATTTATTACGCAAAAATACAACCAGGAAATCCAGATTAGGGCTTCAGCTATTGTGGCTTTCGAAGAAGTAACGAATGATACGACGGGTATTTATCTTGAAACTAGTCACTATTTAATTATAAAAGAATCGTATGCAGCGGTTGCTAATAGTATCACCACCGCTCTAGAACCTGAGCATCAAGATGACAAATTCGGCTTTTCATGATATTGATTATCAATACTTTATAAATTTCATCAGTAAATTTATAAATCCCAATTCGATAGATTTAACGTCCGGGTACTGAAAAACTTTTAAACGTTTTTCTACGCATTAGTAACGTTCAGTATTACTGAAATTGGGGACCATCTTACTAAACATGAATTATTTTTTCAAAATTTAACTTCTGATTCCCTTATTATCAGATGATAAATTATGAGCATACACCCAGGTAGGTTAGTTTTTCTTTTTGATCTATTTAATTGAGCAAATGATCTCTTGCATACTATGGAATTGACTCTATAACGGTAAAGTCTATTATCGACAAAGCCGGTCCTTAATAAAGGATCGGCTTATATCTTTCTCGGGTATAAAAACGGTTTTTTTGAACCAATGTAGGGGTTCTGAATTGGTTCAAAAAATAACGCTGACTACTAAACTGGTTCTCTAAATGCAGTCATTTTTCATTGCTATCCATCTTGTGTTTTGATCAGATTTTTGGATAGCAGTCCAGTACCCTTCGGCCAAGGTTACGTTCGTTTTTAAAAAGAGAAAGCCCTACGTAGGTAGGGCTTTCTCTTTCCTAATCTAGTTGCAAACAGAGAGTCAGGAGGGTTAGTGATCAGTTTGTTAAAGCTCTCCACTCGGAGTCGAGAAGCATAATCAAATCTAAAAAAGATTTTTGTTTAGAGCAAATTTTCTGCCCATTTTTTCAAAGGCGTACTAACACAAACGGCCTGGTCCCACAGGACAGGCCGTTTAGAGGCTAGATCTTCAAGCCGCCACTCTCCGATCCTAGTTATATATCAAACGATAAGGATAGACTTTACAGTATGTGGTGAAAATAATTTTTCGCGAAAATAGGGTAACCGTTTCTTACGCTATTTTCAAAGACTCGACTGACGCCTGAGCTACTCAATTAGCGGACGGAATACCCCAAGCACGTTATTTTTCTCGTATAGCCGTAATCATTTAAACGTATACTGCTATGAAACAGGACGAGATTAATGCCAAGAAGGCCGCCAGTCCGAATGGATTGACCGACACTTCCATTGATGGACTTAGTGGCGTATCAAGCGAAGTACCTTTAAAAGATGCTCCGCCTACGGATCGAATCGATGAAGAGTACACGGATGGGGATGAGCTGGATCCATCGATTAAGGTACGGCACCCCAATCGAAATGAAGATAAACCTGATATTGATAAACCTCGTTATCCCTAGTATATAAAAAGAGCTGCTTTCTACAAGCAGCTCTTTTTATATACTAGGGATTCGATACATACTAGGGTGCTGGCTAGCTAACCGGTTCGTATCCATCTATCTCCGGTATTCCAATGATTAATAGAATTGTATACGAATGTTTGGGCAAGGTCAACTGCCATCCAGACTTTCCAAGCGGTAATCAACGTACAAAGGCTATTCTTGAGCTACGACCATTTGCCATATTGTTCTGTACCGTAGATTGACCCTGTGGAGCGGAATACTGAAAAGTCTATCTGTAGCTTCTTAGTATTGGCTATTCAGATTATCACTTCCTGACGATTCAATCGTGCCTAGTTGCTGCTCTATGCTTGCGTGAGGATATAAGACTGCTCTGACGTTAACGAACCTCGTTTCTGCGGCCGATTTCCGCTTGGATCTCATCCAAGCGTTGTGAATGCCTTTTACCCATTAGAAAAGCTAGAATTACCAAGATACAGGGCAACATAAAACTTTTATGAGTAGCTCCGTAAACAGCAATGCCCATTGTTATACCGATGACCAAGCCAACGAAGATCTTTTGGGATTTCATTTTCTTCTCTTCGGATACTAATTCTTCGAGTGTCAGGGCCGAATAGTCCTTACTTGCTAACATAGAACGAATGGTTAGGTTAAAATTTTGAAATGTGAGTGGAAACTAGTAAAAACCTAGATCATCTACAAAGACTTAGATTTAAAAGTTAAAACCTTTTAAATCTATTATCCTCTTTCCAGTTAAGCAATCAATTTTAATCATTTTTATAGTCCATATACACTATTACAAATACGAGACTAGTTACACACGCAATGAGTTGATTTGTATAATAAAACTTCTCTTATTGATCCTACTAGTTATTGCAGCTATACGTTAACTAACGAGTATAAAAAACTACATTTCACAACGTTGTCACGCTAGTTCACCCTGTGCACGGGAATAGTCACGATGAAACAGGATTTTCAGAGTACCCTTAACTAAAAATTTCCAACCATAGTCCGGATACTTGAAAATGACAGGCAGTATAATTGCTATGATCGAAGAGATTAATTTAAAGCATAGATATTTCTTTTTTTTTAGTTCATTTTTCTTCGTAACCAGGCTCTTACTGGTTCATCATACCACTTTAAACTCATATAAGCCAATACGATTGCTCCGCCGAAGGTCAGTAGTGCATATGGCCATGCCTGTCCCAAGGTATTTCCTTTATGATTGCTTACCCAGGCTACGTAAAAATAGACCAACACATAATGGGTCATGTACAAGGGATACGAAAGGTCGCCGAGGAGCTGGCAGATCTTCGCTTCCGTTTTGGTATGTACCACGCCACTGGCCCCGAGATAGACAATGAGTGGGAAAATGAAGATAATGCAAAAAGACTCATACAACCCATTCAGCCACAGATGGGTTTCCCCGCCAATTCTGGGCATGAATAAGACGATAGCCACTAACAGACTACACCAGACAAAAGCATGTTTGATAAAGGTAGGCCGTGCGAGCCGCGACAAAAGCAAACCGGCAAAAAATGGAAATATCGTACGAGTGATGCCCACACGCAAGTGTTGAGCATTTAATGTCCAACCGCCCGCAACGTCTCCGTTCGGGTTAGTAACTGCATAATGCACAAGCACGACTGCGGCCAATGCTACAAAGCCCGCCAATGCTTTTGAGGATAATTTTCTTAGCCCTAGAGCGTAGAGGATATTGGCGATGTATTCGAAAAATAAAGACCAGCCCACACTATTGAGTGGATGCATTTCCTGCCATCCGCGTATATCCATTGAAAGCGGAATAGGTAAAAGCGTATAACCAATCAGCGTAACGACCACTAATTTCCAGACCGGAACGGTATGAATGAGGGGCCATATCGCGGAGTCGGTAAAGTAAAAAGTAAGGGCCCCTAGTGTCATCCCCCCTATGACGAGTGGATGGAGCCGCTCGAACCGGCGACGAAGAAAACCGCCAATGGTTAGTTTTTCCCACCGATCATCGTAGGCATAACCAATGACATAACCGGATAAAAGAAAGAAAAAATCAACAGCTAGATAACCGTGATTGACCACATTTACAAAGCGGCTGCTTGCCAGTGGCTCGGCCAGGTGAAAGAAGACCACGATAATGGCGGCTACTCCCCGAAGCCCATCTAAAATCAAATAATGCGGCTTGGTGCCCAGATTGTTGTTGTTCATTGCCAGTAGTAACTTCCGCAATATACGTTGACTTAACTAGGCAATAAATGGATTGTACTTTTTTCTTCTCGGCAAGATTCCCGCTACTAGTTTCCTTATACTTATGAATAAAATTCTTCGAACGTATTTAAATTAATGATCTTAGCTTTTTTATAAAATCCCAGCCGCACAAATCAAACGCCTTACTAGATTTCAATACCAACTGTTCCTAATTTTATTATAAATTCAGTATTTTAAGTTTATTCTGTTCATTATTAACGTAACTATATCTACTTTAAAAGCATTAATTTTCAACCTATTTATTACAATAAATTTTCATTATATCATTCTTTTTTAACAGACATAAAAATCAATCACTTTATTAATCTATTATTTTTAAAATAGAATACAATTCTTACGCTTACTTATTCATAGTCCCCTATTCCTTTCAATGCATAAACTAGGCACTATTTTAATCCTAAAGGTAACTTTTTGATACAAATCAGGTTTATTGTCTAATCATTGATCGCTCCTCACCTTTGTTTTTCGGAACACGGGTTTTTCGAATCTACTTAGTAAATCCATGAATCTCACTCAGCAAACCATTCTCATTACGGGAGCTACCTCGGGCATAGGCCTACACTTGGCCAGCAGACTCCACCAATTGGGAAATCAAGTTATTGCCTGTGGTCGCAATCAGCAGCAACTCGACCAAGTAGCTACGGAACATGCGGGAATGATTACGTACCTATGCGATATTACCGATGATTCGCAACGCCGTGATTTAGCAAATTGGGCCACGACTCACTACCCAACCCTTAACATGGTGATCAATAACGCGGGGATTATGCAACAGTTTGACCTTACTCAGTCAGTCGATTCGACGAAGGTAATGACCGAACTGGTAACCAATGTCCTGGCTCCGATTCATCTGGGTAGCCTGTTTATTGAGCACCTTCAACGTCAGTCGGTAGCTGCATTAGTGAACGTAAGCTCGGGATTAGCCTTTACGCCCCTGGCGAGTGTACCTGTGTATTGTGCCACCAAAGCCGCTTTGCATTCCTTCTGTCTCTCGCAGCGTCACCAGCTACGTAACACATCCGTACGAGTTTTTGAAATTATTCCTCCAGCCGTCGGTACCAATTTGGGTCATCAGGACGATTATGATAACAGTAAGGACGAGCTGATGCCCATGAACGATTTTATCGACGCTGTAATCAATGCTCTACAAACCGATACTTACGAAGCAGCCATTGGTGCTGCCGATTACCTGCGTCAGGAGCGAGATGCCGTGTTTGATTTAATTAACCCCTAGTACCCAAGTCGCCTCCATTCATGGAACTAACGGTTTTCAAACACGGAAGTTTGGGGACTGATTTGGGAAACCCAATGACATGAATGAAATTATCCGCTAATGATTTCATTCATGTACTATTTCATTGTAAAAGTCGAGAATACCGATTAGACCAACCGTATGCGATGAATTTAAAAATGCCACAAGACTTAGCGTACTTTCTAAACATCAGCTATCTGTAATTATTGTAAAATCAATAGCTTGTAAACTTACTAACCTTTGTATTCCTGAACATGAGTTTAAAATTAGTATACTGATCGCTTATCTAATTAAAATCACCCAGTGACAAAACGGACGGTACGTATCCTATTCTTTTTACTTCTTCTGCTTTCGTCAAGCCGGACAACCTTCGGACAGAAAGGACAAGTAGAGGCGTTGGTCAAGAATTATTTCAGCCAAAATAACTTTAATGGATCGATTCTCATTGCCCGTAACGGTAAAATTGACTATCTAACTTACGTAGGGCTTGCTAATCGAACCGATAGTGTGCCGTATTCAGCCAAATCTAAATTTCATATCTTTTCGGTAACCAAGACCTTCACGGCCACTTTAATCCTACAACTCTACGAACAGGGTAGAATCCATCTCGACTCTTCAATTGCTACCTACTATCCCAATTATAAGGGCGAAGCAGCCCAAAAGGCTACGATTCGAAATTTATTAACCTATAGTAGTGGTCGTGCTAATGAAGATGTAAAGTCATTAGCGGAAGCCTATAATACGACGATATGGCCTTTAGATACTTTTATTGCTAACTATTGTTCCGATCGACTAGTGAATATCCCCGGTACCACGTTTAATTACAACAATGGTGACTTTATTATACTTGGTAAAATCATTGAGAATATGTATGGAGAACCTTATTCAGAAGTATTACGCAAAAAAATTTTGATTCCCCTTGGAATGCATCATACGAATTATCTACGTCATGATGACCTCGTTTCTCACTTAGACCAAGCCTACTTTCACCACGATACGATACCGCTCACGTTTTATCGACCTACCAATTACTATATCGACAATTACTTTTCAGCGGGAGCCATGTACTCTACTCCTACCGATCTGCTTTTATTTGATCAAGCCCTGTTTAATCATACCTTGTTAAAAAAACAAACGTTACAAGTAATGCTCACATCATACAAGCATCTGGATGATGTAGCTCTAGGTTTTTGGGTTTATCCGAAGAAGATTGGAGGGAAGGAATATACAGTAGCCGAGCGACAAGGGTATGGGTACGGCCATCATTCAAACTGGGTGCACTTACCTGAAGAACATATAACACTTATTCTATTAAGTAATACCAACACCGTTGATCTAAACAAAATACGTTGGGAGATTTTAGCTACTTACCTGAAAGAAAATAACAAATAAAACTTTATATCGAAGTAATGTTTAGATTAGATATGGTTCTCCTTACTTAATCTAGTGTACCCCTTTATTATATTAATTCTTTAAAATGACTACCGAGTAAAATAAGTAAAAATACTTAAATATCCAGATATTTCGGTTATGAACGTCTTGAAATCTTGTAATTCCATTATTTTGTAAAGATTTAGTTAATACTATTTGTTCTCTACTCTATGAGACGGTTTAATATTTTGTGTTTTCTTTTTAAAAAAGCTAATTATTTTGTATTTTCTCTATTCCTGTTCAGTATCGCATTTTATAGCTGTCAATTTTACACAGAGAATGACCATTCTGAAAAAATTAACAAATGGTATTCCAATATTGATCAACAATTTGAAAAAATTGGCTTTGCAAACGCTACGAATAAATACGATTCGCTTTTCAACCGCCTCCCTTCCGTCTCCACTACTGACCAAATCTTGTATTATACCCACATGCGTTTATTGAATCAACGTGATTCAGCCCATGCGATTACAGCAAGTTTTTATACCGATAGTATCATAAGATTATTCCCATCAGACCAGTTAAAGAAAAAATATGCTAAAGAGTATGCTAAAGCACTACTTCTGAAGGGAGACGATTTATTAGCCAGGCGAGATTACTCGAACGCTTACAGAAGCTACTATGATGGTAAATTAGCCTTAACAGATTTGAATGAAGTATGTGAATATAGTCGTTATTCAAGCCGTATCGCTAATGTATCTTATAAAGAGGGAAATTATTATCAAGCCATTGACTTCTGGAAGCAAGAGCATCAGGAACTTTTATCCTGCCAAGATTCAACTGATTTCGAATTGATGTTTGTTGAGAAACAAGGCTGTTTAGACAACATTGGCGTGTGTTACATGTATTTGAATAAATTAGATAGTGCACAATTTTACTATCAAAAGGCTTTAGACTTTATTAATACAAATCAAAAGTATTTTCCGGGCCATAAAGATTTTATAGATTATGCTCGGATTGTTGTGATGAGTAATCAGGCAGAAGCTTATGCTCTAGAGAATAAACCTGAAAAAGCGGAAATTATTTTCAAACAATGCCTGATCGAAGGCGAGAAAACGGGCTACGCTTTCGATAATTCGCAAGCGACAAGAGTCGCATTAAGCAAACTTTATATTCATACCAAACAATATGAAAAAGCTCATCAACAGTTAGACATCTTAAAGAAAGGCTTACAGAAGAAACCGAACAAAGAAATTTACACGTACTGGCAACGCTTTTACAGTCAAGTTTTATTCGGTAAGAAGCGTTACAAAGAAGCCAGTGAACAACTCTTGGAATATGCAGAGATGCAATACAAGAGTGTTTTAGCAGCTAGGGCTGAGAATAAAACGAACGTTGGACAAATTCTAGCCCAAATAGAACAGCAACATTTAGTACAGTTGTCCGAGGAAAAGCAAAAGCAACAAAATTTAATTCTTGGATTAGTTATTTTAGTCACCATCTCCTTAGCTGCCATAACTTCTCTGATTTGGAAAAATGTTCGTAATGCCCGTGAAAATATTTCGTCATTGCTCGCTATTAATCAGGTCGTTGCACAGAAAAATATTGTTTTAGAAGATACCGTTAAGGCTTTAGAAAGATACCAAGATCAAAATCAAAAATTCCTAAAACTGATTGCACACGATTTAAGGAATCCTATAGGAGCCATGAGTTCGGCTTCTCTTTTGTTATTTTTGGATAAAACACCGAATGATCATCAAAAGCAAATTCTATCCATTATTCAGGAATCATCGACAAAGGCATTGGCTCTAATTTCTGAAATTTTATACAATAATCTAGGAGCTATATCTATCAAAAAAGAACCCGTATTATTCGAAGAAGTAGTTCGATCTTGTGTGGATATGTTAAGTCACAAAGCTGAAGAAAAAGGACAAACTATTGAATTTTCCTTTGAATCTGTACTAATTACATTGGACCGCGAAAAAATCTGGCGAGTCGTCAGTAACCTATTAACTAACGCCATAAAGTTCTCCTATGCTAACGAAACCATTCGCGTAGACATACAGAAGAAAGAATACAGTACCATCTTAACCATAACTGACCACGGCATTGGAATTCCTGCAGAAATACAGAATGCTATTTTTGATGATTTCACAACTGCAAAAAGAGTAGGTACTGCAGGCGAACAAACCTATGGTCTTGGCCTATCTATTTGTAAACAAATTGTGGATGCTCACGGTGGTAAAATATGGGTAGTCAGTGCAGTAGATAAGGGTAGCACTTTCTATGTAGAAATTCCCTTTTTATAAGAGAATCCAAGAGGCAGCAATTGATCATTAGTTCACCACCTCCTGGTTACTATTCTCTATAGATCTTTACTTTGTATATACGAGTCGACTTATAAATTTAGCAATTACTTTTTTGCTAAGGCTTAATGTCTGAACGGTTCGGATGTTGGCAGTCAGACCAGTACTGAATAACCGAATTAAGTTGCCTTTTAAAGTCATCCAGATTCGGACTTTTTTCGAAAAAACCTTGAATAGTTAAGTGATAAGCTTCTTCAAGCTCCTTTTTAAATATGGGATAAGAAAAAAAAACAAAGGGGATCGCTTTCGTTCTGATTTCATCATCTTTATCCAGTTGTCTTCTGAGTTCCATGCCTGTCATCCCACTTAAATGTACTTCAGAGATAATCAAGAAGGGTTGCAGGCTTTTATTTTGTAAAGCAATAAGTAAATCTTCTCCCTTGGCAAAGAAACGAAGCTGAAGATATGGGGCAATTTCACTTAACACACTTTCATAAATGTGTCGATCATCTTCGTCATCTTCTAAAATAACCAAGGGATGCGTCTCGAATGAAAAAGGTTGAGTCATGTTTAAAGTAAGAAAGGATGTTATTATCACTTATCATTACAAAAACTATGCAAGCTATCGAATGACCCCTAAAAATTAGCCTGATTTTCTATAAAAAACTCCATACAATAACAGTATTTTGAGTAATTTTACTTAAATAAATAACATTTTATTTCTTTATTTATACGATGTAACTAGTGTGTTTAGCCGATTAGCTTATTAGATCTCACTCAAGATATATTACAGAAATGCCCCCATTTTAGACAAGCCTGATTATATCTCGGGCACTTACTTTCAGGACGAAAAAGCTAAAGTTAAAACTACCTGGATGCCCTACACGATTGACGAGTACCACTGACGACTCGAATGGGGTTTCAATTTTATTACGTATGTACTGATAGGTTTGTACTATCCATAGGATAGGATATTGTCATTGTCTAATGGCAAGACGAGTAATGCTGCATTAAATTGAGACGGATCATTACCTACCCTATGTTCCTGTCAATTACTCGTTTTAAAGAGTGACAAACACATACCGTAGGGTATTACCATTCCTTCAAGGATCCTCTTCCGTAACGCGACAGTTATCCTAATATCCTTCGTTCTGAAAAGTTTTGTAAAAGGTTTTCCTAGTTAACTTGTATGCTAACCAGCTCTGGAATACAAACCGTTGATATGGATATATAGGTCCTAATGTTCTATGCCTTATTCAAGCAGTATTCGGTACTCTGGCATTGATGAGTAACCTCCCTTGTCATAGATTACAGGACAATAACAATCATTTTACAAGACAGGAACACTTATTTCTGAAAGCGTTTACAGGATCAGATTACTCTCATGCTTGATACGCCTGATTTGATCCTGACGCTGTCTTTTCAAATAAAATTTCTACGTCCAACCATGGAAACACCAGTACCGGGTTTATTATTATACCCTGACTTCATTGATGAAGCCACCGAAGCACGGCTTTTGGAGGAAATCGACAATCAGATTTGGATCATAGACTACAAACGAAGACTGCAATATTATGGATATCGCAATGAACTCGATAAACCTTATGATCTCGTTGCGTTTCCGGTTGAAATGCCCCCGTTGATCCAGCAATTATCGGAGCAAATTGTTGAACAAAACATTGTCCTTCATCGGCCCGATCAGGTGATCATTAATGAGTACACTCCCGGAGAAGGGATCAAGCCTCACAAAGACCGTAATTACTTTGATAACCAGATTTGCGGGGTAAACCTGGGCAGTGGATGTATCATGCGATTTATTCGGGGTAAGAATGTGGAAGTAATTGATGTAGAGATTCCCCGGCGATCTTTGTACGTGATGCAGGATGAAGCCCGACTCAAATGGAAACACGCCATTCCACCTCGGAAAAAAGACGTAGTTGATGGACAGATCAAACACCGGGAAAGAAGAGTTTCGATTACCTACCGAAAAGTCAAACCAGCCAAAGTCAAACCCATGAATCCCGATGGGAAAGTAGCTCAGCTACTAAAAGAGCAGTTTCATCTGGTTTGACATATATTTAAAGAGCTTCTTCGGAGGTTAAGCGATTATACTTAATCAAACCCCTGGTGGATTGAAATAATGGACTTGCAATAAACCTTTACGAATTCCCGAACCAGCGTACCCAGTTCGGGAATTCGTTTTAGTTTAGTACTGTCCAGCCACAAGCGTGTTAGTTCATGTACAGTCTTACGTATTGATTAGCCTTCACCTTGATACAACATACAGTCAATTCCTGAAGTAAAGCCTCTACGATTCGCTCCGGCCCGCGTGATGATTGATAAACATCTGTATTACGCTTGACTCTACACGGACCTGGATTCCAGCACGCCCCATAGATGACTCACCAGCGGCTTCCCTCGGAGAGCTTGTACAAACAGCAGTGTAGTCAAAAGAAAATACCCAATGGATACGCCGATCATTAAAGACGAACGATGAGCTACGTAATAGCCCAGCAGGGGTAGTACCTGAAGAGCGTGCATACCCACGAAGTGAGCAATGCGTAGATCACCGTATTGTCTGCTCCAGTTAAGCCCCGGCAAGCCTAGTCCCCCATCAGCAGCCCCTACCGTATGACTGAGTCGGGCTCCCATCAATCCACCCTCAAAAGCGAACAGTACAAATATGAGAATACCCAGTCGAATCCCCCAAAGGTAAGCTGCATCAGTAACGGTATGGTGCGACCCAAAGAATAGTAAACCCATATAACCTGTCCATAAGGTAGCAACCGTAATAGCAACGCCCATCGTGGTGAAAAGCATACTATTGAAGGCTGAGCTTACGTTGAAATGGGATTGATTGCCCCGGGCGGCTTGGCCAGTGATGATTACCAGTTCAATAACCATGGCAATTATTACAACCCAACTGTAGAGCGTTACGTGAGACTTTTGAGTCAAGAGTCCCGTATACCAGCCCATCGTCCAGCAGAAGAGCCAGATGGAGATGAAAAACTTAGCGGGCTTCACGAACGCATTCACGCCCAGTACTTGCCGACTGGTCGTGAGCACGAGTACAAGGCATACGACGAAACCAACCAGACAGATGACTCCAAACCCATAGAGAAGGGCGTTTCGTTCGCGAAGCGTAAGCAAAAGGGTGTTCACCGTACAATGCTGGGTTAGTAACTTGATCAAAGAAATGAGGAATCTTAATTTGCGAAACTAGGAAAGAATTTTGATGAATGATTCCCTCTACTGGTGTTTAGCTGACGGGGTTTAAAACGAGCGTTTAAGAAATTATTTAATTTCCGGACTGATTGTATTGATCAATCAGTTTTTTAATAGAGGCTTCCGATGGAGAAGAAAGATCATGTATTCCCTCTAGGGCTTCTTTTGCCAGCTCGGCCGCTCTGGCTCGCATGCGGTGTTCAAACTGAGCGATGGCCGACGGAATGTCCGTAAAATTGTTGTTGGTTAGACATTCGCTTAGATCCAACGCATCCAGCATAGCCGTATTGACTCCTTCACCCGATGGCGGCATTACATGAGCGGCATCCCCCAGTATGGTAACATTCGGTTTCGTTTCCCAATCTTGATCCATTGGAAAATAATTCAGGGGACGAAGAATAAAACGAGGACAAGCTTCAAAAAGCGTGTGAAATACTGGATTCCAATCCTGGTAAAAATCGGTCAGATACGCTCGCACCTCTTCTACGTTAGTAAAATCGATTCCACTCGTTTCAAGCCAATTTTCAGGGTAAAGCGATGAAGCATAAAAAGCCAGTCCGCCATCACCACGCGGCTGGGCAGCAATGCTTTTTCCAGTACCCATGGCAATGAAATTAGCATTATGAACCAGGGCATTCATGGCCGGACACGCTTTTTCAGGGTCCTCTATTTCTCCCTGAATGAGGGTGACTCCCGAGTATAAAGGAGCAATATCCGTAACATACGGACGAATTTTAGAGCGATACCCATCTGAACCAATCACTAAATCAGCCCGAGCAGTTGTACCCTTTTTAAAATGAAGCTCCCAACCTTTGCCACTAGGTTTCATGCTAGTAAACTGACTATCCCAAACCACCGTATCGGGCAGAAGCGAATCAATCAGTAAATCTCGAAGAGCCCCGCGACTAATCTCGGGTCTGAACCTTTCATCCCCAAAACCGCCTTCGGAATCCTGCGTATGTTCATCCAGATAAAAATGGCCATCTGGACCGACTAAGCGGAATTTATCGGCTCCAGGCAGGTAACTGGCTTTGAACGCATCCATTAAACCAGCCGCTTCTAGTACTTTCAGTCCTGATTCGAAGTGTAAATCGACAATGGCTCCCTGTATACGGGAATCTCTATTGAAATCACGTTCGTAAACCTTCACCTCCACTCCTTTCGCTTGTAAAAGACGAGCCAGGGTCAAGCCTCCGGGGCCACCGCCCACGATAGCCACACGGGTATGCGGTACTACTTGTATTGATTGTGATGCTTCCATTTTCGTTGCTTTGTAAGTCAATGCAAAGCAAGGTCAGTCCGTACACGGAGACCAGGCCGATCAGCAGTAGAAATAGGACTAATCGCGGTTTTTCTTCCGGAAAGTCAAAGGCGTCATTCCCGTTACTTTTACAAAAAGGCGTACGAAATAGGCATAATCCTCGTAGCCTAAATCGCTTGAAATTTCTTTCACCGAGCAATTCGAATGAAAAAGAAGTCGCTTTGCTTCTAAAATGACCCGTTGCTGAATATGATACGAAACGGAATAACCCGTACTGTTTTTAACGCATTCGTTGAGATAAGGCGTAGAGATATTGAGCTGATCCGCGTACACCATAGGACTTTTGATGGATTTGTAATTTTCCTCCAAAGCAGACTTAAAGCCTTTGGTAATGACTTCAAAACGGGAAGCATAGTCATTAATTTTGGGCTGGGCTAAGTATTGCGAAATGGCTAATGCAACCAACGTGTTACAACTTTCTTTGAGTATTGGGAAGTATAACTTGTCGTGCGTTCTTTCCGAGAACTGCAGGCAAAGGGAAGCCGTAGCCGCTAGAAGGGCGTACTCTTCTACGGTTAATTTTAATGGATTCACAGGAAAGATTTCTTCCAGTAATCTCAGATACTGCGGATGAAGGTTTTCAATAGTGATAATCCAGCTACTGATGGTGGCCTGATTGAACTCAATCACCCGATGGACCTGGTTGGGGTGGATATATACAATCGATGGAGCGGTAACAATGTATTCCTGAAAATCAATTTCAATAGTAGTCGTTCCCTTTTCCTGTAAAAAGAAGCAATGCCCACTGTCCCGGTGAGACCGCTCTACTTCTTTGAATTCCGGGGGTCCATGCGTAGAAGACCTCGCTATGAAAATTCCTTCATCAACCTCGGTAGAAAGTACATTAACAGGAATAGGATTACTTTTTTCTCGCATTTTGCAAATGATTAGCGTCTTTCATCCTAGTACTAGCAAGTTATCTAATATCCCTTTATACTACACCTGATGGGATCGGAGAAAAGTTACCCATACATTGGAAGTGTTTACTGGAGAAGATTCTAAGAATAGATAAAATTAGTTTTGCATCAACCCCAGAGTTTAATGGCAGATAAAAATAGTTTACATGAGCTACAAAACCTATCGAATGAAAATACCAGGAAGCCGTACTTCGGCTTCCTGGTATTTTCATTCGATAGTAATGCTACCAGGGTTTAGCAGTACCCTTTAATAACCAGCTTTTCGACCATGCACTGTTTTTACCATCGGCCTGTGAGTAGGCAGACTCTTGTAATTGATTAATAGCAGAAGCTGCATTCGCTTCATTAATCCGTATTTCATCGGCCATGTAATAGAAACGAACCGGAAGCACCCGACGATTGGCTGCGGGCCCCGGAGTCAATGCAGGCAAACCCGTGCGACGGAAGTCAAACCACGATTCTGTAGCCGCAGTCCAGCTAGCCATCCACTTTTGTTGCATGAGTTGCTCCAGTGTTCCCTTGTATTTCACCCCTTCGTTGGCCAGATAAGTGGTCGCCAATGAAGCAACGCCCCAGGTCGCCAATGAAGCTTTAATGGCAGATTCGTAATGCGTTTGGGCATTGCCCGCCGCCCAGCCCTTCAGAGCAGCTTCGGCCAGAATAAAGTGAACTTCAGCGGCAGAAACAAGGCGGGCTTTCAATAAAGCTCCTTTGGCCGCTTTGTAGCTATCGTTCAAATAAGAAACGTGCGGATTGTACGAAAGCTGACCCGGCGTAGGATTCAGATTATACGATGAGGGCAAAGCCGAAACGCTGGGAGGTAAACCTACGTAATCCGCGTTTGTATTAATCGGAGTTGTACCCACTTTATCGGGAGACAGGTAACGTTTGCCGTCCTTGATTACGTCCGTTCCGGCGGGTAAGGTAGCATCCACAACTAATGGCGTCTCGACTTTCTTGGCCCAAATGCCTAACCGCGGGTCATTGATAGCCTGCATAGCATTGACTAAGGTTGCACACATTTTAATCCGACGATAGTTACTTCCGCTGGCATCGTATACGGCGTTGGAAGGCCAGGAATCACCCGCGTTATTTCCTACGTAAGCCAACGTGGCATCATCCGTAGCCTCCGTAATGATGGGATACTGCGTTGGATTCGCTACGATTTTTTCAATACCAGTCTTTGCCGTTCCCGCTGATTTTGCTGAAATGCGGAGGTAATAACGAAGAGCTAAAGAGTTCGCCAGTTTACGCCATTTGGCAGGATTACCCCCATAAATCACATCAGCACTGGCATCGATTCCCTGGTACTCAGCCATTGCTTTTGAAAGCAGCGTATTTGCTTTTTCTAAGTCAGCAAGCACCCCAGCGTAAATGCTTTCTTGAGTGTCGTACTGGGGCATGGTGTATTCATTACCGCCCAAATCGCCCTTCAAGGCGTTGGAATAAGGAGCATCACCCCAGAGATCCGTAATAAGACCAAACAGGAATGCCCGCATGGTGAGTGCCACGCCCTGATGGAATTCATACTTCAGGTCAACGGCCCGGTTATACACCATCTGATTGTTACGCAGAACGTCATAATAAGCCGTCCAGCTTTGGCTGCCCGCCCAGTCATAATCGTTACGAGAACTAAACCAGGCGTCACCCTGCGTATGCTGCATAACGCCCGAAATATCTCCAAAACCTAAATTCAAATACAGCTTGGGAGCTTCGGTTAATACGGTTGTGAGCACCAGGTTTGGATTGGCGACGTCCGCCTGGATTCCGTTTGGATTAACGTTCAGTTCCGTTAAATCCTTACAGGAAAACAATACGCTGAAAACCAGCAGAAAGGAAAATTTATAGTACGTTTTCATCCTTAGAAAGTTAGACCTAGTTTAAAACCCACGGGAATAACCCAGGGCGTAACATTATACCGCTCGATACCCTGCTTGAATTGAGTTCCTGCCTGCGTACCCGACTGGGGCTGGAAAGCCGTTTCGGGATCAATACCGATTTTGGCCGCCGTCCAAAGCATGATATTTCGGCTGTACACGGAGAAGCTGGCATTTTGCAGACCTAAGGATCGCACAAAAGCGGAAGGCAGTTCGTAAGCCAGACTTACTTCACGCAGTTTCAGGAATGAAGCATCGAATAGAGCCGCCCGGGCAAAATCCCAGGGGTAGTTATCAGCGTACGGCAGGTATTTGGTACCGCTGGAGCCGAGGTTTTCCGTGTATCCCGTAATGTTTCCGTTGGCATCGTACTGAGCAATCACGCCGGGATTAAAGACGCCACCATACGGATAAACTACTCCCCCCGACTCAAAAGGATAACTTCCATAAGCCGCCGTCGGGCCGCCTACGACGTGGAAGTTGTTACCATTCACCCGAATCATCTGATCGGCATGGGCTACCAAGTGGTTACGCAGGGCATCACCCGACAAACCATTGGGATTAATTACGTTGTTGAGGAATCGACTCGTTTTAAAATCAGATTCCATATACCGATAGGTCTGCGAGATAAAATTCCCCCCCTGACGCCAATCAAAACTCATGTTCAGCGTGAAACGCTTGTAGGAAAGAGACGTCTGCAAGCCTAGCATGAAGTCGGCATTGAAATTACCGATTTTGTTACGGGTATTGCTGGCACTCACCGCCTGCCAGGAACCATTCTTATCCAGGATTGGATAGCCGTAGTAAGGCGAGGCGGGATCCGTAACCGTTACTAATTCAGCATCGTAAATGTCGCCGATCTTCTCTCCTACGTACGTCCAGGCACCCCCTTTGGCATCGGTCCAGAGGGTATAGCTTTTGAGTCCATCGGAAAGACGCTTGATGGTCGTTGTATTTTTAGTAAAGTTGGCGGTAACATCCCAACGCCAGCCGTTCCGATCAATGGGCGTGCCGCCCAGCGAGAGTTCAACGCCCCGGCTTTCTAACAAACCAGCATTCACGTTTTTCGAAGAATAACCGGAAGAAGAGGGCAAGGTCGTACTGATAATCTGGTTTTTATTTGAAGAGATGTAATACGTTCCGGCGAAGCGTAAGCGGTTATGCAACAAAGCCAGATCCAGACCCACTTCCGTCGAAGTGGCAATTTCAGGTTTCAGGTTGGGCGTTAGTAAGGTAGCTGACGTTCCCAGGCGGGTAATTCCATCCCAAGCACCAGCGTTCGCCAAGGTGTTATACAGGTTGTACGGATTAGCATCCGTACCTACCTGAGCCACTCCCGCCCGTAGTTTCACCAGATTGAAAGGTTGCGGTATTGGAACCATTTCATTCACCAGCACACTCAAGGAAGCAGAAGGATAAAAGTACGAACGACTATCCGCGGGAAGCGTACTTGACCAGTCGTTACGGCCCGTAATATCCAGATAAATCATGTCTTTGAAACCTAAGTTAGCCAGTGCATACAGGCTATTGATACCACGCTGGAATCGGCTGTTGGAATAGTTAATGTTCGCTACCGCAATGTTTTGAACGGTGTATAGGTTCGGCAGAATCAAACCTGCCTTATTTTTCGAGGAAGTAATCTGATCGGTTCCATTCTGGTAACGCACGTTGCCTCCGGCGGATACCGAGAAGTGAAATTGATTCAGGTCTTTTTTATACGTCGCTAGAAAATCGGCATTGCGTTCGTAACGGGTCATGTTTGTAATCCCGTAAGCCCCCTTAGGTTCGTCCGTATAGCCAAACGGAATTTTCGTCTCACGCTGCTCCGTATACGTATCCACTGCGTAACGAGCCATCAGACTTAATTCGGGCGTGAGTTGCCAGTCCATTTTCAGGTTACCAAACATCCGGTCACGCACAAAGCTGTTCTTCACTTCATGAGCCAGGTAATAGGGGTTATTGTATTCGCCCGCAGCCTGCGTACGTTGCTCGATTCCCTCTTTTCCCGAAACCCAGTAATTTTTCAGGTCGCGGATGTCAATGTGCGGAGAAACGGCATACGCCCACTGCATGGGATTGGTACCCCGATCACCCGAAGGACGATTGTTAGAGTTGTTACGGCTAACGTCAATACTGCTGCTCAGCGTTAGTTTCTTATGCAGCTTCACGGTAGAATTCAAACTTAGGGTATTCTTGTACAAATCAGAACCCGGAATAACGCCCCGATTACGCATGTTGGCATACGAAAGACGGTAACTCATGCGGTCCGTACTGTTGGCGATGGAGATACCATTCATGGAAGTAATACCCGTTTGAACGAAGTTACGGACGTTATCCGGATGAGAAACTAGATCCAGTGGCACCAAATTACCATTGGCATCACGCGGACTATTCCACTGAATGGCTTTGTACCCTTTGTCTAATTCCGGGCCATTCCCCGCCGCCGAGCCTTCTTCAATTTGCAGTACACCACCGGGATAGGGATTAAACGCCGGCGTATACGGGAAGACCCCCGAAGCAAACTGATTATTACGCTCTAAAAATCGGAAAGGACGGTCTAGAACCGTATTGGTCGTCACCGAAATCGTCATTTTCTTAACTTTACTACCGCTCTTGGTCGTAATCAAAACGACGCCATTTCCGGCTCGTGATCCATAAAGTGCCGCTGCACTCGGGCCTTTCAACACCGATACGCTTTCAATGTCTTCCGGGTTCAAGTCAGAAATGGCGTTGCCATAGTCTACCTTATTACCCGAACCCATTTCCGTTACGTTGTTCAGCGAATTTGCCAATGGAACCCCATCCACTACAAAAAGGGGCTGATTGTCATTACTTAAGGATTTTGCCCCGCGAATCACCATACTCACGGAAGAACCCGTTGGGCCCGTCTGACTAATCTGTACACCTGCTACTTTTCCGGCTAATGAGTTGAGTACGTTTTCCTGAGCTACCCGAGTAATGTCTTTTCCCTGCACTTCACCCACGGAATAACCCAGTAAACGTTTATCCCGCTGAATCCCCAGAGCCGTCACGACTACTTCCTGAAGTGCAGCATCGCTTTCTACCAGAGCAACGTCCAGAAGTGTTTGGGTTCCGACTACAATTTCCTGAGACTGGTAGCCAATAAAAGAGAACAACAATACCGTCTGAGCCGAGGAAGTACTGATCGAATACTGCCCTGCCTGATTCGTAGTAGTTCCCACCGAAGAACCCTTGATGCGTACGTTTACGCCGACAATAGGCGAGCCATCTTTGGCCGAGGTTACCTTTCCGGTAATCGTTTGAAGAGGAACATTTGCCCAGGATTGAAAGTAAATCCATGGCGTCAGTAGTAGCACCCACACCAATGACTTTGGTACAGGTTTATCATTTTTGATAAAAAGCATGATTTTTGATGTAATTTTTAAATCATTTAGGCATGAAAAAGGGAGAAAAGAATAAAGAATGATAGAAGGATGAAGATCACTTACGGACTTCGTACATTCCTACTCGTCCATTTTATAGGACTGAGTGGTTAATTAACTAGTTTGTTTGATCAGAGATACTACAGAAATCAATTAGTATTTGGACCATAGCATGCGATCACGAATAATTTTCTTACTAACAATGAGATGGTTCTTCACTGTATTCTTCGAAATCCCCAGATCATTTGCAATTTCCTGATACGATTTTTTCTCCTGAATATTTAGGAAAAGGATCTGCCTCCTTTTATCAGAAAGATTGCCCAAAGCTTCGCTCAAATGCTGTAATTGCTGATTTTCCTCTTCTTCCTGCGTTTCAAAAAGTTCTTCGAGAAGAAACTGTTTTTGTACTAATGCTGACTTTTTAATTTCTTTTAATCGATCCAGTGTAAGATTTTTTACACTGGTAAAGAGGTAAGATTTCAAATTCATCTCCGCCTTGAGCGAGCTACGCCGTGTCCACATTTTCACAAAAACATCATGAACAATGTTTTCCGCTTCGGCCCGATCTTTGATAAGATCTGAACAGAATTTCAAAACAGAAGTGTAGTAATGTTGATACAGATTAGAAAAGACAAAGGCTTCACCGGATACCGTCCGAGGGGACGTATCTTCTGTACAGTAATTCATAAAGATGCTGGGTTAATAAAACATTTTTTTACTCAAATAAAGCATTGAATAAAAAGCTGAACGGTCAATAATTAAAGTTAAATATCAGACTAAATCGGAAGTATTTTCCGAGATTTCTTTAGCTTTATTTCCTCCGATCTTCCGCAAAAATAGAAGACCTTCTGAAATGATTATTACGCAACTTGCGTAAAGTTGACCTCAATTTGCGTAAGCCTATAAAACTTCATACTGGGGTAATATTAATTATGCTTACGCTTCACATTGCACCTATTTTCAAACAAAAACTAGTCCTTTTTAGCGGTACAGGTGTAGTAGGGAGTATTAAAAGAATCTAATAAGATGAATAGCTGGAGATTGACTTTTCTACTTGTTTTCTGGTCCGGAATCGGTTTTTCGCAAATCCCCGACATACCCTTTGAGCAGTGGTACAGCATCAAGTATTACGCCACAGTGCGTACGGATGGGAAAGTTTTCAGTGATCGTAACCACCTCGTTCAGGGCCTATCGGGAGGTCAGCTTTTTCTGCCTGCGAATGGACAGTTCTTACATCCGGGTACCTTGATGCTCGATACGCGTTATCGCTCGATGCAGGGTGCTAAAATCCGGACAATGAACGTCTATCAGAATCAGTTCTGGTATCTCGATGAAAGCAAACTGTGGAGTAATGCCTGGGCGGGGCGTAGGGCGTTATCTCATCATCTACCTCAGGCGAAGAGCTTCGCCGGGGGGGCCGACTACCGCTTTCTAGTTTCGGATGGTAC